>JBGPDI010000169.1:0-8817 GCA_041482215.1 Candidatus Acidiferrum sp.
CGTTGGTCTTCTTCGCCACCTGATCCATCGCGCCGTAAAACACGCGCTGCGCCGTCGACTTCTTGCCTTCCCACATCATTGAGCAGATAAACTTCTCCACAATGTCGCTGGCATAAACCGGGTCGGTCGCCTGTGTTCGCCGAAAAACAAGTCCTTTGCGTGGCATTGCTCTTTATCGCTCCTTCGAAAATCGTTCCGCGCGCAACTTTAAATCTTTCGCCTTACTTCGCCGCCGCAGCCTTCGGCCGCTTCGCGCCGTACTTCGAACGCCCCTGCTTGCGATTTTCCACACCCGCGGCATCCAGCGTTCCGCGCACAATGTGATAGCGCACTCCCGGCAAATCCTTCACACGGCCGCCGCGCACCAGCACGATCGAGTGCTCTTGCAGGTTGTGGCCAACGCCGGGGATATAAGTCGTCACTTCAATCGCATTCGTCAGTCGCACGCGCGCTACCTTGCGCAACGCGGAGTTCGGCTTCTTCGGCGTCTGTGTGTACACGCGAATGCACACGCCGCGCTTCTCCGGGCAGCCCGCCAACGCAGGCGACTTCGTCTTCACCCGAACCGCTTCTCGTCCCATTCTTACCAGTTGCGAAAACGTCGGCACAGTCGTCCCTCAATCGCGCGCTAGAATTTTTTATCCCAAGCGCATCCGGCCAAGGATGCACGAGAGAATCGCGGCTCCCGCAAGGCGCGCAGACAAAAATGCGCGAGAGCGCAGTCCAGTGCTGAAAGGTCTACTGCGAATCCGGAGATACAACCAGCAAGAGACTCCGTACGCACTACCAAGAAGTAGAACTTCTCTCTTGGCTTCAGTTCGGAGAGCTTACTCGGCTTTGCGGGGCTGGCGCCCCATTCCGGCCGCTCTTCTGTCCCAATCCGTCTTGCATTGTTCCGGGACTGAAGATAATTCCCTTCCAACTCAACGGCTTCGAACACGCTGAAGCCGCCCCACTCAGGGAAAAAGCGTCCCTGACAAACACCGAAGTATAGGGAAGAAATCGCGTTCTGTCAAATCTTTCGATACATGCCAGTGGAAAAGTTCATCGAATTTCGGCCCTTTGGCCCCCGTCGTGCCGAGTCGGAATCAGCCCCCCGTTTGGGCCTCTGCTGGTATCCCAAACCTTCAAGCTACCCCCCCCTCGGTCCCCCTCCACCAGCCCGAGCCCCGTATGTGCCAGGATCGGACTCGCCATTTCCCCGCTTCGAGCGCCCCAATTGATCGTATGCCATTGAAAACAATAATCTTAATGTATTCCTAGTGTACCGGCGCCATCTCGGCTGGCGCTGCCGCCGTTTTCCACGGCTTCTCGGCCGTGTGCCCGGGTACTGCCACATGGCCCCCCTCCACCACGCGGTACCCGTCCCGAATGACCAAATCCACCTTCGCCAAATCGTCCAGATTCTCATCCGGCTTTCCATCCACCACCAGAACGTCCGCCAGCTTCCCAGCTTGCAAAGTCCCCAGCCGGTCGTCCATATCCAATATCTCTGAATTCGTCTTCGTCGCCGCCACCAACGCCTCGGGAACGCTCCAGCCTGCCTCAACAAAGTTTTTCAGCTCACGAATATAAGGACCAGGCATATAGCGGTACCAATGCAAAATTAAGTCAGTGCCCACGCCGCATTTAATTCCTGCTCGCCGCAAACGCTTCAGCATCTCCAGGTTGGCGTCTTTTGAAAACGTAAACCGCCGCGAGGTCGATCCGAAATACCCTCCCCACTCCTCAAAAATAATCTGGTACGGAATCAGCGTCGGGTCCGCCGCCACACCCTTCTTCGCCATCAACTGAATTGTCTCTTCGCTTCGCGGCAAAGGATGTTCAATCGTGTCCGCGCCAGCTTCCACCGCCCGCTGGATATAAAACGTTTCCGCATCCACTGTGACTTTCAATCCCAGCTCGTGCGCTTCCGTAACCGCCGCCTTTACTTCCTCCACGGAAAAATGGCTCCCCAGTTTGATTACATCCGCGCCTTTGTGAAATTGTTCGCGCACCGCCAGTCTCCAATCGTCCGGCCCCGAAGCCAGCCGCGTTGCACCCATCATCCGAATCATTTCGTCGGGAGTATTTTCCGTCGAGTGTCCCCCTTCCGCGGTGATAAAAGCCCCCGCGGGAAACACCCGGGGCCCCGCGACGCGGTTCTCTCTCACCCATTCCTTCAAACGGAATGTCACATCTCCGCTGGACCCCACGTCGCGCACGCTGGTAATTCCACTCTCAATGAAATACCGCAGCTTCTCCACGCCCCGCAATGTTGCATCTACGTTATTTGTCGCCACTCCAAAATCATCCTCGCTCATCGGATACGTCAAATGGGTATGCAGATCGATCAAACCCGGCAGAACGGTTTTCCCCGAAACGTCAAGTACCTTCGCGTCGCGCGGCCAGTCCGTCGAGCCAACCGGCAGAATCTTCACAATCTTGTTTCTTTCAATGACCAGCGTACCCTCCCGCGCAGGCACTCCCGTTCCATCAAAGATTCTTCCTCCGCGCAGAACCAGCGCTCCTTCCGGCCCTCGTGGCCCCGGCTTCACCACGATACGCCGCGGATCGTCGCTCACCTGCGTCTTCGGATCGAGAAACTTTCTGCGATCCTGCGCTTTTTCCTGCGTCCGGCTATAGGCGCCGAAACACAAAGTGATAGCAACCAACACGAGCGCTTTCGTTTTCATCCTGACACCCTCCACGGCCCTGTTTCATATCACAGTTCCGCGTTTTCCTCCCTCCTCAAATAAATCGGGCGGCACGCCCAACGCGCACCGCCATCAAATCTTGCTTCCAATTTGACCGATCGCTCGACTACCTCACGTCTACTCTTTCTTATCCGCCGCCGCAAACTCCTTGCTCCACAACCCAAACGCCTTCAGCATGTCGTCCTGGTGCTGCGCTTTCAGCATTTTCACGGTTTTCTCCACCGGCCATGGCGAAGCAAACCTCTCTGGCCGGTCCGCGATCCAATACGCCGTCAAAGCCATCAGCGTCGCATTTTGCGCCAGAATTTCCGGCTTCACCGCCTCCAGGGCATCGGCCGCCGAGTGATGTGTGTGTATATATTCCGGCGAATCCTGCTCCATGTTGATTCCCGGCAAACCCGCCATCGAAAATGGCAGCGTGTCCGTCCCGTTTTCAACCTTGTCATTCACCGCAATCTTTCGAATCGACGAAAGCGCTCGCGCAAACGGCAGAAAGCTCGCAATCAAATCGTCGCGCCCTCCCAGCATAAACGTCTTCACCGGCCCCTGGCCCTCATCCAGCACCAGGTTGCCCAAGTGATTGGCCATCTCCGATTGATGCTGCTTCATGTACGCAAACGAGCCGTCCAGCCCTTCTTCCTCGCCCGTGAATAAAACAAATCGAATCGTCCGTCGCGGCTTCATCCCCGAACGCAGGATCGCTTCCGCCGACGCCAGCACGCTCGCCGAGCCTGTGCCGTTATCCGTGGTTCCTTCCGACAAATCCCACGAATCCAGATGCGCTCCCACAACCAGGATCTGTTCCGGATTCTCTCGCCCGCGAATTTCTCCCACCACATTCGCTGATTCCACCGGCCCGTTCGTAAACGTGTTCTGCACGTTAAACCTCACGCGCACTTTCTTCCCGCTCTCCACGTACCGTTCGATCTGTCCCTGATCCTCAGCCGTCATTGAGACCACGGGAACGGCAAAATCCGCGTCGAAACCAAGTATTCCCGTATGCGTCAGGTTCATCCCCGCTGCATGGCCGCCACCCTGACCTCCGATAATTGCCACCGCTCCTGCCTTCGCCGTCGCCTTCAGAAAATCTCCGAACGCTGCAAACAGGGCATCCTCATTTTTCTTTGGTGCACCGCGCATCACCACCAGCACAATCTTCCCGGAAAACCGCGAAACGTTCTTGATCTCTTCATCCACATCAAAGAGATTCGCGGTCACCACCTCCCCCTCCGCGCCTCCTGCCGGCGTCGATCCCGTCCACCCCATCGCATCCACATGTAGCGCCCTTCGAATCGGCTCCAGCAACTCGGCTTGCGCCGTTCCACGCGTCCATCCGCGCCAGAGCTGGTATTTCTCCGTGTGCACGTTTTCGAGGCCCATGGCTTTCATCTTCGCCGCGCCCCACTCTTCCGCCTTTCGTTCGGCCGGCGACCCCGTCACCCGCGAACCAATGTCATCACTCAATTCCGTCAAGTACTGAAACGCGTGCGAATCCATCATCCCCTCGCCCGCAATCTTCACCAGCGCCGGCCTCGTCCCATCTTCATCCGGCCCCTTCGGTCCTGGCCGGTTGTCTGCCCATGCCGTCCACGCCCCACCCCATGAAAATCCCAGGGCCGCCATCGCAACTCCCGCCAGAACACGTCGCATTCGCTCTCTCCTCGCGCCATTCGCGCACGCAAACTCTATCACGCACTCAGGCGCACTCGCCTTCATTCCGTTTCCTCTACGCGGACCACTAACCTTGCCACTCTATCTCCGCGAAACTCTGCGCCCTCAGCGTCTCTGCGTTATATTTGTATTCCTCCTTTGCATGCCACCTGCGCCGTGCACATCCCGCAACGCGCTTACATCCATCTCTTTACCCACCCCCGCTTCCGCCCCTACACTGCTTTTCGTGGGCATGATGCAAACCCTTTGGCGTCCATCTCTTTTACTCCGAATCCTCTCGTTACTGCTCCTACCCGCGTTTGCTATGCAGTTTTCTGCCGCTCAACAACCCGCTGAGAAAAAACCCGAAATCGCCACCCGGCCCGACAAAGAAAAGAACCCCGCCCAAATCGAGCTCCTCGAAACCCGCTACCGTTTCGAATCCGACGGCTCCAGCCGCAAAGAAGTCCACACCCGCGTACACATCAACACCGAACTCGGTGTCCGCCAATTCGCCCGCCTCAATTTCGACTACAACCGTGGGTTCCAATCCATCGAAATTCCCCTCGTGCACGTCACCCACGCCACCGGAGGCACCGCCGATATACTCCCTAGCGCGATTACCGACAATCCCAATCCCGCCGTCCTCGACGCCCCTGCCTACCAGGACGTCCGCATCAAATCCGTTCGCATCCTCGGCCTCGAACCCGGCGACAATCTCGAGTACCGCGTCGTCACCACCACCTCCCACCATCCCCTCGCCCCCGACTTCTGGCTCGACCACTCCTTCGACCGCACCGGCGTCGTCACCGAAGAACACTTCGAAATCGATGTCCCCGCCTCACGCAAAATCCAGCTTCGCGTCCGCCCTGAATTCATCTATGAAATCAATGAGTCCGAGTCTGCCGCCGACGCCCGCGTTGCCTACATCTGGCGGCGTGCGACTAGTCCCAAGGAATCTGTAGCCGATGATATCGCCGATGTTCTCGCAACCACTTTTCCCTCCTGGAATGCTCTCTCTCAACGGCTGGTTCTAAATTTTTTGCCGCGGGCCATCTCCGGAGATGATTTGTCCGCCAAGACCACTGAACTGACTCGGGGTGCAGTGTCATCCGAAACGAAATTAGAAGCGCTCTACGATTTCGTCTCCCAAAAAATCCGCACCGTGGATCTACCCTTCGGCGCACTGGGTTTTTCCGCGCGGCACCTGACGGACATCGTGGACTCCAGCTACGCCAACACTGAAGAGAAGGCGTTCCTGTTGGCAGCATTGTGCGAGCGAGCTGGAATTCCCGCGGAGCCGGTGCTCGCCGACGCTCCTGATACAGTAGGGGCGCTCTTTCCCTCGCCGGCTCTTTTCACCCGAATCTTAGTCCGTGCTGGAAAGCCTCCTGAATTTCACTGGCTGGATCCAAGTCTAGAAGTAGCCCCCTTCGGGGCTATTCAGGCCAGTCTCCGGGGCAGGCGCGGCTTTCTCCTCGTTCCTGTTCCAGAGACGCTTGTCGGCCCAGAAGGTTTGTGGCCTGCTATTTCACCGGACCTCCCCTTCGCTTCAGTGCAACAGGTGAAAGTGGACGCCAGTCTTGGCGCCGATGGCAAACTCGCCGCCAAGGTTCACTACGCTCTGCGCGGCGACAATGAATTGCTCCTGCGTATCGCCTTTCATCACACCCCGAAAGATAAATGGAACGACGTCGCCCAGCTACTCTCTCTCTCCGATGGTTTCCGCGGAACCATAAGTAAAGTCTCCACTTCCGATCCTTCGGCCACCAGACAACCTTTCACTCTGGACTACGAAATCACCCAGCCCAAATTTGTGGACTGGTCAAAGAAGCCGGTGCGAATCCCAGCGTTGCTCCCACAGCTAGGCCTGCCCGATTCGCCTGCGAAACCCAAGCCAGGTTCAGCCATCGCGCCCATCGAGCTCGGCACCCCCCTGGAAGTTGAAACTCACATGACTTTGCACCTCCCGCCCGGCACAACTCCAACTCTCCCGCCCGGCACATCCGTCGTCCGCGATTACGCCACCTTCTCCTCGCAGTACTCCGCCAAAGCCCTCACCGTCACCGCCTCCCGCCACATCAACTTTCTTTCTCGCCAAGTCCCCGCCGAGCGCGCCACCGACTATGCCGCCTTCCTCCACGCCGTCCAAAACGATGAGGCCCAAGACTTCACCCTGGACAGCCCCGACTCTCCGCCAGCTAATCCCGCAAAGCCCGCCCCAACCGCCTCCCCTAAGTCCGCGTCCCTCACCGCCACCTCCCAGTCAGCCCCGCGGCCTTGATTCCCCTCTTGTCCGTATAGCTTTGGACCATGCTTCGACGGGGTGTTGGGATCCGTGGACCCCCATTTCCCCCCGCCAACGCCCCCCAAACCACCCCTTTTCTCGCCCCGCCTCATTCTTTTCTTGACTTATCCTTGCCTCTGAAGTACAGTAGTTTCTAGGTCAATCTCCATCTCGCGCGTAAGACGAATCCCCTTCCTGTTCCACTTTGGGAACCAAATTAGTTACAAAGCATGGTCACCGCGAGCTAAGCCTCGTGTTTTGCTACATTTGAAACACAATTCTCAATAAGTGCTTTATTTTGCGTGCCTTGGACGCACTTCCTACACAACGGCAGCGGCGTAAACTATTCACAATCAATACTTTGTGCACGCTTTTAATCATGACGGGGGGTGTACCCCCCCATCACATCTGGAGGTTAGCGCGCACCAAAAAAAATGGCGAGGCATTGCGGCCAGCCGCTCGGTGTATCAAGGACTGAATCGTTGGGAAGGTTTACGCGGGGTTACAGCATTTTCTTAACTAAGAACTAAAAACTAACAACCTCTAACTATCGAAGTTCGAGTATCTCTCTCTCCTTGGCCGCAGACAGATCTTCGATTTTCTTCGTCTCCGAATGCGAAAGCTTTTCCAACTCGTCCAGCGCCCGTTTCTGTTCGTCCTGGCTGATTTTCTTATCCTTCTCCAGCTTGTCGATCGCTTCCTTGATGTCGCGCCTGATGTTGCGCACCGCCGTCCGGTGATTCTCCAGCACCTTGTGCAACTGTTTGACGATGTCTTTGCGCCGCTCTTCGGTCGGCGCCGGCATCGGTATGCGCACTACTTTTCCGTCATTCGTCGGGTTCAATCCCAGGTCCGAAGTCCGTATGGCCTTGTCAATCAGCGCCACCACGCTCGGATCCCACGGCGAAATCACCAGCAGCGTCGGCTCCGGCACCGCCACCGTCCCCAGCTGATTCACCGGCATCGGCGTCCCATGATAGTCCACGCGAATGTTGTCCAGGATGGAAGCATTCGCCCGCCCCGTCCGCAGCGTCCCGAGCTCCTTGCGGAAATCATCCACCGCTTTTTCCATCCGCGTCCTGGCCGCCGCCAACGCTTCTTTCACAGATCCAAACATCGTCCTATCTCCCGCACCGAAACAACCGACCGTCCAATGATTCCAAACTCGGTTTCCAGTGCTCCGTTTTAAATGAAACGAAAAAAATCGTCTAAGGAATTAAAGCTAGATGTACTTCAGTTCTCTTTTCTTACTTAGAACTAAAAACTAACGACTAACAACTGCTTCACGCCGGCGTCACCTTGGAACCAACGCGCTCCCCTAGGACTACGCGCTTGATGTTCCCCGGCCGGTTCATATTAAACACCACGATCGGCATGCCATTGTCCATGCACAGCGAAATCGCCGTCGAGTCCATCACCTTCAAATTCTGATTCAACACCTCGCGATAAGAAATCGCCGCAAAAAACTTCGCATCCGGAATCTGCTCCGGATCGGCGTCGTAAACTCCATCCACCCGCGTAGCTTTCAAAATCACGTCAGCCTTGATTTCCATCGCGCGCAGCGCCGCCGCCGTGTCCGTCGAAAAATACGGATTGCCCGTCCCCGCCGCAAAAATCACAACACGATTTTTTTCCAGGTGCCGCACCGCGCGCCGCCGGATAAACGGCTCGGAAACTTCTTTCATCTCGATCGCGCTCAGCACGCGCGTAAAGACGCCCTCTTTTTCCAGCGCGTCTTGCAGAGCCAGCGCGTTGATAACCGTCGCCAGCATGCCCATGTAATCGCCGGTGGCGCGCTCAATCTCAAATCCCTTCTGCCGGCCTCCTCGGAAAATATTTCCGCCGCCCACCATGATCGCCGTCTGCACGCCCAGAGCGTGCACATCCTTCAGCTCGCGCGCAATGCCCTGAATCGTTTCCCCGTGAATCCCGAATCCCTGCGGCCCCTGAAACGATTCTCCGGAGAGCTTCAGCAGAACTCTCTTGTATGCCGGCTTGCCTTTTTTCGACGTCCTTGAACTAGGCCTTTTCGTGACTGCCATGAGTCTCCGTTCGCGCGATCTAAAATCCCCGGAATTGTAACAAACTATCCCCGCCCCCGCACTTCTAGGGGCTTCAAAAAAAGAGCGCCCCGGTTTCACCGGGGCGCTGTAGAGAGTTGTTACGGAATGATTGACCCATCAC
>JBGPDI010000170.1:0-8763 GCA_041482215.1 Candidatus Acidiferrum sp.
CGGCCATGATCAAGGCGTACAAAGCAGGCGCTCCGGGCAACGGCCAGCCTTTCCCGGATGGCTCCATGATCGCGAAGCTCCAGTGGAAGCCGAAGAAGAGCACGGAGGCCCCCTTCGCCGTGGACGTGCCAGACGTCTTTACCCAAGCTTTCGTCATGGAAAAGGACAGCAAGAGATTCCCGAAAAGCGGCGGATGGGGATACGCGGTCTTCAACTACGAAGCCGCATCTGACAAGTTCACGTCCGATCCCAAAAGCCTCTCGGACTGCGGACACTCGTGCCATGTGGCCGTGAAGGCGAAGGACTACATCTTCCACCCGTACCAGAAGCGTTGAACCGCGCCTGCCCCGACTTCAAGTATCCTGCGGAGCTCCGATGGATCTCGTACCGCTCGACAAGCAACGTCAGCTGTTTATTTCCCCGTCGATCGATGACTGGAAGCTGATTGAGGATCATGGCATTACTGCGGTGATAGACCTGGACGGTGATCTCGATTTGGGCATTCCAAACATTCCCAATCACATGCTCTATGTCTACTTTCCCATCTTCGATGAGGACCTGCCGGATTTGAACAAGCTGCACGCGCTGGCGACGCTGGGGGCTGGATTGGTGGCCAACGGCCAGAAAGTTCTGGCGCACTGTGGCATGGGCCTCAACCGGTCGGCTCTGGTCGCGGGATTGGTGCTGATCTATCTCGGGATGAAAGGTGAGGATGCGGTGGCGCTACTGAGGGAAAAACGGCCCGGGGCGTTGTTCAACGAAAACTTCGCCGCCTATCTCACGGCGCTGCCGCCCAACACCACGGCACCGGGTCCGTCCTAGAACTTGACTTGTCCAGGAAAGGAACACACTGGACCTCGATATCAGGGTGCATATTGGGTGAAGACGGCGTCGCGAGAAGCCATCGCGTGGCAGGGGGCGCAGGTTTTGAGTGCCGCCTCGGTGCCCGGTTTACCATCTTTGTCGAAGTGTGCGTATCCCCAGCCGCCCGTCGTGGCGTATTTTTTTGAATCCTTGACCATAAACTGAACGTTGGAGGGTGGTCCGGGAACGAACGATTGGGGATCGCCAAAGACTTTGTTGTTTTCTTCCGACGAGACGTGACTGTAGTGCAAAGCGGCGATGATTGTGCCGTCCGGGAACGGAAGCTTTCCCTCGCGGTAGGCCTTGATCGCTACATCATTGCCCAAAATGGCAGCGAAACTGTGCAGGTTGCCTTCTTCGTGGGCTACTGAGACCAACCTCCAGTCTCGATATCCAGGCGGAATTTTGATTCCGAAGATCGGGACGGCTTCTCCATCGGCTTGTCCAGAGGCAGGGGCCGTGGAGCCGACAACAACGGCCGCTGCAGCAGCCGCAATCATTAGGAAGACAGCCCGTTTCATAAGTTTCCTCCTTTGACGATAAGAGGCCCGATACAAACACCGGGCGATATTCCGGTCAACGCAGTGCGACGAGACGTCCCGCTAGCCCGCGGCATTCCGTTCCTTCAGGGCATCGGCCAAAACCAAGATTGCTCCGCAGAACAGCAGAGTATCAAAGAAATAGTTCAACGACTCAAGGTCGGTGGGACTGGCCACCAGCATCGGCAGATAAACAAACAACACAAGAAGCAGAATCATGATGCCCAGATAGGTTGCGGCCATGCGCGCTTTCTTGTTGACGAGGAGGGCTAGGCCCGCGGCGACAAGCACCACGCCTGCTAGATAAGCCCATGGTAGGCGTCCGGGAATCCACACCGGGATGATTTTTTCGAGCGGAACTCCTGGCGCGTTTTGCGGATGCAGAAGATGTTCGACGCCATAGAACACCGCGGGTATGGCGATGAAAAACCGTCCGACGGTGACAAGGCCGGGCAGGCGAGGTGTGCGCCCGCTGATCCCATGAGAGCCCGCGTAAGCTAGAGCGCCACCGCTGAACGCAAGCTCGCGCAGCGCGAGGGTCCAAAAAATTCGATTGCTGGGGTGCGCCATGAGGCCGGGTATGTCGATCAAGAGTACAAATGAAAAGAACATGGCGCCCAAAAGCGCGGCTGCCAATGACGACTGGATCTGGACGGTGATGCTCAGGGCCGCGGCGATCAGAGCGATTCCCACGAGATAAACCCAGAAGGCATGTGCCGGAATCCAGCGCGGAACGATGTTGGCGATGTCCGCCGCATTGGTAAAATGCTCCGTTCCGAAGACGGCTAGCGGAATCGTCAGAAACAATCGCCCGAACGGCATGATCTTGTCGAGCCCGTGCCTTTGCGGCAGCTCGTCCTTGAGGATCTTTACCAGGCCGACGACCAGCAGTATCGATGCAGAGAAATACAGCCAGAAGATCCCGCTTGGTATTCCGAAAATCGCAAGCGCAGCCGCAAGACGGACGTTAGCGAAATCCACGAATTCGAAGAGCATCCCGTTGGCCCCCGTTTTTTACTCTGAACCACCTTGCTCCGGAAGGGTTGCCCCCTATGGATGGCAAGCCTGTAGCGCGTGGCCCACTCTACGGTTTTCAGGGTGCGGCTATCCCGGATTTCATCATCACGGGAACAGCTTTGGGTTGGTCGCGTTTTCTTCCGCTTTGGCACCAGTGGACTTCAGGAAGTGGTCGAGGCGGAGGAATTTGCGGCCGAGGGCACTGCTGTAGGCGGACCACTCGGGTTCACCGGTGTCGAGGGCGAGGGCGGCGCGGACGGCGGCGAGTTTCGAATCGAGATCGTCGAGGTAATGGAAAACCAGCGCTTCGCGGATCATCGGAAGCTTGGGCGAGCCGAAATCGTACTGGCCGTGATGGCTGATCAGAAGATGCTGGACCACAGTCTTTAAGTTCGCGGGAAAACCTTCGATGGCGTCCATGGATTTCGAAACCGTTTCGACTTCCATGACGATGTGGCCGAGCAGCTGACCTTCGACGGTGTAGCCGATCGCCCGGTCGTAGCAAAGCTCGTCGAGCTTGCCAACGTCGTGCAGGATGGCGGCGGTCATCAGCAAATCAACATTCAGCTCGGGATAATGCGCGGAAACTTGCTTGGCCATGCCGCACAGGCTCAAAACGTGTTCGAGGAGACCGCCGAGATAAGCATGGTGCATCACCTTGGCTGCCGGGGCGCGCTTGTAACGCGTAGCGATCGCCGGGTCGGTAATGATTCCGATGACGAGTTTTTTCAGCCAGGGATTGGTGATGGCGGCGGCGTGTTCGAGCAGCTGTGCGTAGAGTTTGCCGACGTCTTCTCTGGTCTGCGGAAGGAAATCGGCGAGGTCTACTTCCTCGGGCTTTGCCAGTCGGAGCTGCTGAAGAGAAAGCTGCGGCTTGTTGCGGTAAATTTCGACTCGCGCGTTTACCTTGACGAAATCGTCGCGGCCGATGTCCTTGGCAACGACGTCAAACTGATCCCACATGCGCGCTTCGATCGTGCCACTGCGATCGCCGAGTTCGAGACGCAGATATTGTTTGCCTTCGCGCGTATTGCGAATTTCTTTTTCGTGTACGAGAAAAAAGGTTGTGATGCTTTGTTCCGAGTTGAGATCGGTCACAAAGGACGTCTTCATGTGCCGGTCTGCTCTCCGGAACGCTTGCCGAATAAGAGATATTTCTTATGGCTCTTTTTGTGTTTGGTTGTTTCCGGCGTGGCGCTGACTTCCAGAATCTCCGAACTGCTACCGCCGGCGATGTCCTGGTACCCGGGCTTGATCACCACGTAGCTCTGCTCGCGTAAGGTCTTCAGATACTCGCGCAACGCGGGCTCCATGCGCTGGCCGTAAATCTTGTTGGTGATTTCTTCCCTGACCTTATCGAGTGATTGTTCGCCTTCGTCGTAGTGCTCCAGCACCTGGAGGATGAGATAGCCTTGCTTCGTCTCCATCACCTCGCTCAGCTCATTGCGTTTCATTTTGAAAACGCGGTCCTCAAGTTCTTTCGAAAGTTCGCCGCGTTTGTAAACGCCCAGGAAACCGCCCTGCGCTTTAGTGCTACCGTCAGAAAGGCGCTTGGCGATTTCACCGAAGTCTTCGCCGTCCTGGACGCGCTTTAGCGCCAGCTCGGCTTTTTTCTTAAGGTCCGGAAGTTCATCCGGCTTCTTGCCTTCCGTATTGATCACAATTTCCCGCAACCCTACTTGCTCCGGTCGGATGAACTCGGCCTTATGCCCGTCGTAGTACTTTTTCACATCGTCGTCGGAAATGTTGATATGCGAGCCGACTTCGCTGCTGATCACGCGCTGCGTAAGCAAATTATTGCGGATATTGTTCTTGAAATCCTCGTAATTCACGCCCGACGTGGTCACCGCCTTTTCTAACTCTTCCATGCTGCCGAGCTTGTTTTGTGTGCGAATGGAATCGAGCTTCTTGATCAGCTCCGGTTCGACGCTGACGCCCATGTCTTTGCCGCGCTGCACAAGAAGCGCCTGGTCCACCAGATCACGCAGGGCGTGCTTCTGGCGTTCTTCGATGTCGGTCTGCAACTGCTCGGGAGTGCAGCGGGTCTCGCATTCTGACTTGGCGTCCTCTACCGCAGACTCGCGCGCTTTGTCGTACTCCGAGCGCGTGATGATTTCATTGTTTACGCGCGCGATGATCTCCTCGACGGTCCTCGAGCTGTCCGGATTGGACGGTTTCGGGGCGGCAGGTTTTGCTATGGGCTTGGCCACGGGCTTATCGGATTTTTCCTCCGGCGCGGCCATGCCCGGCTTTTCCAGGACGGGCGGGGGGGCTGGCTTCGGCGGAGCATCCTGCTGCTGCGCCCTTGCCGCTAGCGGCAGGCCCCCAAGGGGTAAAGCGGCGCAAAGCGCGACAATCACAAATAGATTTCGCATCAATTCCCTCACTCCTAAAGTTTAGCCCTGCCCCTGAAGGCCGAGCAATACGTTTCTCAAAGCCACGGGGATGGATTCACCCCGTTTGACTTCCATCCAGAGCACGCCACTGGGATCGAGCTTTATGCCTGTACGAGAGCGTACCACGGAGACCAGTTTGGCCGGGTCCAGCGTAGTTTCCGGATGGAAACGCACCGCGATGCGCGGACCCTGGCGCTCCACCGCGGAAATGCGCAGACGCTCACACATGGATTTGAGTGCGGCGTACTCCAAAAGGTTTTCCACCGAAGAAGGCGGCGTGCCGAAGCGGTCTTCCAGCTCCTTCCGTACGTCCTGTTTCTCCGCTTCGCTGGCGATAGTTGAAATCCTCTTGTAAGTGCGCAAGCGGAGGTTCTCGCTGGGGATGTAATCCTGCGGGATTCGAACGTCGAAGCCGAGGCTGAGCGTCGTGCGCAGATCCGGTGCGACTTCTTCGCCTTTGAGCTTCGAAACGGCGCGCTCCAGCATCTGGCAATACATGTCGAAGCCGATCGCTTCGATGTGTCCGTGCTGCTGCCGCCCCAGCATGTTGCCCGCGCCGCGCAGCTCCAGATCGAGTGCTGCGATGCGGAATCCGGCGCCCAATTCACTGAACTCCTTCATAGCCGCCAGGCGCTTGCGCGCGATGTCAGAAAGCGAAGTATCCGGCGGAACAAGCAGATACGCATAGGCGCGCTGGCTGGAACGCCCCACGCGTCCACGCAACTGGTAAAGCTCCGCAAGCCCCAGGCGGTCAGCGCGATTGATCAAAATCGTGTTGGCGCGTGGGATGTCCAACCCGTTCTCCACAATGGTTGTAGCCACCAAGACATCCGCTTCATCGCGAATAAATTTCAACATCACACTTTCCAATTCCTTTTCATGCATCTGCCCGTGTGCCACAACCACCCGCGCTTTGGGTACGAGCTTCGTCACCATCGCGCCCAGCGAATAGATCGATTCCACGCGATTGTGGATGAAGAAAACCTGGCCGTCGCGAGCGAGCTCCGTTTCGATCGCGGTCTGAACCAACTCTTCTTGAAATGGAGCGACCACCGTCTGAATCGCCAACCGGTCACGCGGCGCCGTCTCGATCACGGACATGTCACGCAGTCCCACCAAAGACATATGCAGCGTGCGAGGAATTGGCGTCGCCGAAAGCGCCAGCGCGTCCACATTTTTGCGCATTTCCTTCAGGCGCTCTTTGTGCGCCACGCCGAAACGCTGCTCTTCATCCACGACCAGCAAACCGAGGTCGGCAAATTTAACGTCTTTCGAAAGCAACCGGTGCGTGCCAATGACCACGTCCACCTTGCCCGCTTCCAAATCCGCCAGAATCTTTTTTTGCTCAGCGGCGCTGCGAAAGCGGCTGAGCATTTCAATTCGAGCGGGGAATGCGGCAAACCGTTTCTTAAATGTTTCGAAATGCTGAAACGTAAGCACGGTAGTCGGCGCGAGAACCGCAACCTGCTTGTTATCCATCACCGTCTTAAACGCCGCGCGCATCGCCACTTCCGTCTTGCCATAGCCCACGTCGCCGCAAAGTAGCCGATCCATGGGCTCGCTGCGTTCCATGTCCTTCTTGATGTCACTGATGGCGGTGATCTGGTCGGTGGTCTCTTCGAATTCGAAAGCATCCTCAAATTCCCGCTGAAAATTCCCGTCTGGTGAGAACGCAAAGCCCGAAGCCGTTTTGCGCTCCGCATAGAGCGCGAGGAGTTTGTCGGCCATGTCTTCGACCGATTTGCGCGCGCGCGTCTTACGCGAAGTCCAAACGGTGCCGCCGAGTTTGTCCAGCGGCGGGTGCGTGCCTTCGAGAACGCGGTAACTCTGCACCAGGTCCATGCGCTCCAGCGGAACGTAAAGGCGCGCGTCATCGGCGTATTTCAGCAGCATGAATTCACCGCTGTGCCCGCCGGATTCGATCTGGCGAAGTCCCTCGAACTGCCCGATGCCATGATCGACGTGGACGACGTAGTCGCCCGGCTTCAATTCCGCAAAATCGCCAAAGAAACCAGAAGTGCGAATTTTGCGGCTGGGGCGCTCAACCGTGGGTGTGACGTCGAATAGGTCGGCGTGGCCAAAAATAGTGACTTGCGCGTCCGGAAACGCTGCGCCTTCGGCGAACGGAGCGCGGATCAGCAGCATCGCCGCGGACTCGCGGGCGCCCTCAGCGGTAAAACCAGCGGCGGCATCTTCCGATTCGCCAAGTACGTAGGGCACTTCATACTCGCGGCAGATATCCGCAAAGCGCTCGATCTCACCAGTGCTGGCCGCGGTAAGAAATACCGTTCCGCCGGAAGCGAGCTGAGTCTTCACAGCTCCCATGCAAGCGACGATATCGCCATGAAAACGCGAGCTGGGCCGCGACGAAAGCTCAAACTGTGGCGTCGAACCGATTCCCAACGCGAGTTGTTCCACGTGAATCTGTGATGTTTTCTCCAGCGCGGCGCCAAATTCCTGCTCGGACCAAAAATAATGAGAAGCGGCCGGTGAATTGGCGCGCCCATGCCGCTCGTAATTCTCCGTTGCAGCCGCACGGTGTTTCGCCGCTGCTTCGCGCAACCCTTGCGGCTCGTCGAGGAACACAATCGGCCGCAGCGAACTTTCCGCCAATTCGAACAGCGTGCTCGACCCCGATTCGCCCGTCGGTCCAAAGAACGATGGTGTCTCCCACGAGGCTTCGTTCAAATCTGCTTTTTCCGGGGCAGGCACAGCCCACTCCGTCAGAGGCAGCAGTGTCGTTCGCTGAACTGGCGCAATCGAGCGCTGCGTGCGTGCATCGAATTCGCGCACCGATTCAACCGTGTCACCCAGCAGCTCAATGCGGACAGGGCGAGCGGCTTCCGGGGAAAAGACGTCAATGATTCCTCCGCGCACCGCAAACTGTCCGGGCAACTCCACCATTTCCGTTCTCGTGTAGCCCACGGAACCGAGGTGCCCAATCAATTTGTCGTGAGGAATCTCCGTGTCCTTCGCCAGGGTGCGCGTCAGATAAAGGTACGCCGCCGGATCCTGATAACGCCAAAGCGCTGCAGCAATCGGCGCGATCACTAGCGCAATCTGTCCATCCGCCACGCGAAAAAGCGTTGCCGCGCGCCGCTCCAGAATGTCTGCGTGCGGACTTTGCGATTCCCAGGGAAGCCGGTCAAACGCCGGCAGCGTCGCAACTCCACCCGCCACACCCGGAAAAATACCGCTGAAGAAGCGCAGCGTTTCCGCGAGCGACTCGGCCCGCCGATTCGAATCCGTCACAAAAAATGCCGGCCGCCGCAACTCGTGCGTTAGATATGCCACCACGAGTGCCTTCGCAACATCATGCAGACCGGTGATCGAAATATGGCTCGCGCCAGAGCGAAGCGCGGCCAGCGCGCCCTCCATCGCCGCATGGCGAAGCACGGCCTCCAATCTCTCGCGGACGGCAGGAAGTATCATGCGTGGTTGATCAGGATTCCTCGCGCGAGGCGCGCGCCCCTTTTTGCTGAGTCTTCTTGTTTACCCTGGAAGGGCCGAATCCTTCGCGTATTTTCTCGAGAATAGCTGTCGTCGAATAGCCCGGCACAACAGGAATGGAGACGACTCTCCCACCCGCAGCTTCCACTTCCTCGCGGCCCACAATCTGGTTCCCTGGCCAATCGCCGCCCTTCACCAGAACATCCGGAAGCAAGCGCGCAATCACTTCACGCGGAGTCAGGTCGTCGAAAATCACCACGCCATCCACGGATTCTAATGCCGCGAGAATCTCCGCGCGCTCGCGTTCTGCAATCACCGGGCGCCCTTCGCCTTTCAATTGGCGTACGCTCGCATCACTGTTAAGCCCGACGATCAGCACATCTCCCATTTCGCGCGCCAGTTCCAGGCTGCGAATGTGCCCGGGATGCAGCAGGTCGAAACAGCCGTTTGTGAAAACGACTCGCCGACCTGCCGGCGCCGGCAGGCCGGTGCGTTTC
>JBGPDI010000171.1:0-8663 GCA_041482215.1 Candidatus Acidiferrum sp.
GACCAAAGAGACCTAAAACTCCAGCCCTGGACCGACTACTACAACTACGAGCGACCCCATGGTAGCCTCGACTACAAGCCGCCCATCAGCCGCTCCGGCCATGGAACAACGTCTTGACCATCTACAGGTACCCGCCCCCATCAAAATGCATGAATATCAAGGCAAGAGAGTTGCGCGAGGAGCATTTTGTAAGTTTATGAAAGTAAGCGGATTGTTTGATAGTAATTTGGGCCTTACTTGACAGTGTTGAGCAGGAAGGAAGCGATTCGCGGGATGGTTTAGGGCGAGCGCGTGCGGGGAGGGAACCTAGCGGGGAAACCACGGTGATGGATAGGGTCAAACTCATGTGGAAGTATAGCGCGGATTCTGCTAACTGTCAATAAATATTACGTATTGGATATCATTCGAACGATATTTGCACTGGAAGTTGAGGATTCGAGGAGAGATAGTGGAGCAACGGCTTGACTAAGCCACTCTTGTCTCTATGGCGCTCCGAGCTTGCATGCTAAGCGCGGACACAGGGAACACCACTCCCGACTGGTAGCGTCCCTCGATTTCAGTCGCGGCGCAGATGCAGTCCGTAGGGGACATGATTGGGTGACGAACGCGCCTGGGAAATTCGTCATATGTTTTGCCTTCAAGCCGCCTGCCCGCCTTCGCTTTGCGAACTCCACCCCATTGTTTGAAGAAGAAGGGAACGCCGCTGCGCTTGCACTGATCGCGAAGGGGCAAGACCCATTCTTTTTTCATGGGTCTCGCGCCGGCCCCGCTCTCGCCACCCACAATCATCCAGTCGATTCCCCGCAAGTCCAGCTTGCCCATGCTTTCTAGCAGCGGCTCAACCGAGAGAAAACGGACACCTGCGTTTGTGTTTCGCAAATCTTCCATTCGCGGCAAACCATACTTCCTATCTTCCACGCTGACTCCCCACCAGATGTGGCGCTGTTCGGCGGCAAAACGAAGCTTTGTATTGAGGAGTTTGCGGAGGCGTTCCGAGCGTTTGGTCAGCACCTGATAGGTATGCCACTTGGCCGCGACCATGACCTGCGCTACGGCCACGATGTAATTATCGGGAACCTCGTCGTGAAAAAGGTCGCTCATCGAATTGACGAAGATCATTTTCGATGCCCGCCAACGCAGCGGCTCCGCAAGTTTGTTCGGTACCAGCCGTAGATCAAAACCCTGCTCGTAAGGATGGCCCTTGACCCCTCTAAAGCGTTCCGCAAAGGTTTCCGCGTAACAGTGTTTACAACCAGGGCTGATTTTCGTGCAGCCTCGGACAGGATTCCAGGTGGCCTCTGTCCATTCAATTCTGGAGTGTTCAGCCATGCCCCCGCCTCTGCATCCTTAGTCTCGCAAATCCAATCGCAACTGAGGAGTACTGTATTTCAGAACTTCATCCCAATACTCGTACGCTCGGTCGTGTCTCGAAAACAAAGCGAGGTGATACAAGGGAAGATTCTTCACGTCGGAACGTACTTGCTTCATTTTATCGAATCCTACAGGAAGATACCGGAGCGTCTGCATTTGTTCAGCATACATCTCGGCAAGGAAACGAGGAAAACTCTTTGGCTCCGGCAGTCGTAGCCATCTTTCACGCCAATCAGATATACCCAGGAAGTTGTCGATCTTTCTATTCTTTGTATCAAGATAGGTGGCAAGGTTGCGGTTTGCGTCCATGTTAAGTGCCAGAAGAAAGAGGAAGTCAACGAAATGCTCGGCAATTCTCTTTATCGTCGAAAATTGAAGCGAAAGGTCGAAAGGATCGACAAAGGAAAAGGACAGGACGTGATGAGTCCTAGTCGCCTTCGGGATCAACTGGCTTATTCTTTCGACCTCTTCATCACAACTTCCCAAAATAAATTCCGTTTTAGCGTGCGGAAAATGACGCGCGACGCGCTCCTTCAGCGCGGCCATAGCCTCGGCGTCATTTTCGCAAAAGATGTATTTATCGAACGGATCTTTAACGCCCAACGCAAGGATCGGTGACCCCCAAATGAACCTGTCCATATCGCGTATCTTCAGAAGACCGGGGCCCGCATACATATCTATGTACACGCGCGAGTCCCATTTGTTCTTCATCCCGGTCGAAAACAAACTATCGTAGAGTGCGACAAGGCTGTGTTTGTCCTCCACCCAGCTACCTACCTCGCTGAAGAAGAGCCCGTCATCTTTGGCGGGAATTGAAGGATCGTAGGTCAAAGCAAATCAAACATAACATATCACTAGATTAAATCATCCAGATAGTACACGACGAGGTGTCGTTGGATGGTTCTTTAGGTTCTTCTCCTGATCGGTTGCGTCCGTTGACCGGGTGAAAGCCCGGTATCCGCACAAAGAAGAACCAGCCTGCCGCGATGGGGCGCAGCGTGATGCGCCCCTACAAGGGAAAGGAAGAAAGCATCGAAGGAAGAGGATTACTCCCACTTCCAGTTGGCGAATTGTTCGCGAAGTGCGAGTTTTTTGAACTTGCCAACCGACGTGCGAGGGATCGCCTCGATGAAGACAAAGGCGTCGGGTAGCTGCCATTTCGCGAAAGTTTGCGCAAGAAAGGCGCGCAACTCTTGCGCAGTCGCCTTCGCGCCGTCCTTCAAGACGATCGCTGCAAGCGGACGCTCCTGCCACTTCGGGTGAGGAATGCCAACCACGCAGGCTTCTTTGACAGCCGGATGACCCATCAAAGTATTTTCGAGATCCACGGAGCTGATCCATTCGCCGCCGGATTTCACTAGATCCTTGGCGCGGTCGACGATCTTGACGTAGCCGTCCTCGTCCATGGTGGCGACGTCGCCGGTGCGGAACCAGCCGTCCTCGGTCCAGCGATGCGCCTGGTCGGGCGCTTCAAAGTATTTGGCGGCGACCCATGGGCCGCGTATTTCGATTTCCCCGCTGGCCACTCCATCCCAAGGGGCTTCCGCCGGTTTCTCCTCGGGGCCTTCCGGACGCATCAACCGAATTTCCACGAAGGGTGCCGGCCAACCCTGTTTGGCGCGCGCCTCATATTTTTTTTCTTCGGGCCAATCACTCATATGCGCGCGAAGACCGCCTGAAGTGCCAACGGGAGTAGTTTCCGTCATGCCCCAGAGATGCTTGATCTCCAAGCCGAAACGATCGAGCTGACGCATCAGCTCGAGAGGCGGCGCGGTGCCTCCAATTAAAACGCGAATGGGTTTGTCAAACTTCCAGCGGCCAGGATTCTTCTCCAACGCCTCGAGGACACCGAGCCACACAGTCGGGACGCCGCAGGCAATCGTCACGCGTTCGCTGACGAGCAAACCTAGAACGCTTTCGGGATCGACATTCGGCCCGGGGAGAATCAGGCGCGAGCCCAGCATGGTTGCGGCGTAAGGAATTCCCCAGGCGTTGGCGTGAAACATCGGGGCGACAGGCAAGATAGTGTCGGTTAGGCCGATGCCGAAGACTTCATTGAGGCCGCAACAGAAGGAATGCAGCACCAGCGCGCGGTGAGAGTAGAGGACGCCTTTGGAATTGCCGGTCGTGCCCGAGGTGAAGCACATCGCCGCGCCATCATTTTCGTCAATCTTCGGATAGCGAAAGTCATCGCCTGCTTCCGCGAGCAGCTCTTCGTAATTCAAGAATCCATCGGGAATGGTGTCGCAGCCGCCGTACGGCACGACAATCACGCGTTCGAACGGCACAGCCTCGCGGCATTTCGTGTACACCGGCAGGAGCACGTCATCAATGATCAGGAATCGGTCGCGAGCATGATTGGCGATGGCGGCAATTTCATGCGGATGAAGCCGCAGATTCAAAGTATGCAGAATGCCGCCAGCGCATGGAACGCCGAAAAAAGCTTCCAGGTGGCCGGAGTGATTCCACATCATCGAAGCCACGCGGTCACCCGGCTGCAATCCGAGTTTCGTCAATGCCGCCGCGAGCCGGCGCGCGCGCCGATAGAATTCCCCATAACAACTGCGCGCAATGGACTTATCCGGCTTGCGGGAAACAATCTCGACGCGCGGAAAGATTTTCCCGGCGCGCTCCAGAATCGTCGGGAGCGTCAGCGGAAAATCCATCATCGTGCCGCGCATAGGGCCTCTCGCGTGAAAATGAAATTACGCGCATCCTACCACTAATCGTTTACCAGGGGGAAAGGCGTGGCACAGCGGCTACCGAGAATTCGCAAGCGTGCGCGAGACAATTTCAGTTGCAATGTAAGTTGATTTCCTAGACCATGCCACTGACCGCTGAAGTAACGGTCTGGCGTCCCCGGTGGTTTTGCTTCTCGACTGCCCCTGAACGACAGCTGTGTCTTCAGCGCGCTCCGCGACTCGCAAGTGGGTTCCGGACAGAAGGAGTGGGCAGGTGAAGAAGCTCTATATCGGTAATCTTCCGTTTTCCGCGACGGAAGAGCAGCTCAACGAATGGTTCTCGCAGGTTGGTGTTACTCCCTCAGGTGTAAATCTGATTCGTGACCGTTTTACGGGGCAGTCGCGCGGCTTCGCGTTCGTCGAAGTTACCAATGACGAAGACGCAGACCGCGCCGTCAACTCATTGAACGGCCAGAATTTCGGCGGACGGAACCTCGTTGTGAATGAAGCGCGTCCCCAGGCAGAGCGTGGCGGCGGCGGGGGGCGCGGCGGTGGTGGCGGCGGGTACGGCGGTGGACGCGGTGGCGGCGGTGGTGGTCGTGGCGGCCATGGCGGTGGTGGCGGGCGCGGCGGCGGGGGTGATCGCGGCGGCGGCGACCGTGGTAATCGCTGGTAAGTAAGTATCCCAGTCCAAATGCGTAACGCTCCGGCTTGGGTCGGGGCGACTCAGGCCCTCTCAGGGAATCCTTGCGGCATTTCTGCGCCAAACTTCAGCGGATGCATGTCTCACCTTGTAAGGCGGAGTTCGTCCAATCATTTAGGAGGTCAGCCCGCGGCTTGCTGATGTGGGCAAGAGGACTTCGCCTTGGCCAATACCTGTCAATGTGTGTAGTATCCCGCGGCATCCAACCGGTTTCATAATCGCTCAGCGTGAGCACCACGGTATGGTGGCTCAAGAATGAAGATGCTCCCAGCTCCGTCTTCCCCATCCGCTATGCGAAACAAATGGCCCCGTAACGTGTCTGATACAACAGGCAAGGAAAATGAATGGCTGGCCGGTTTATGAAGTATATGAATAGGCCAGGGAGCAATGGAGCTGTTCGCTGTAATTGGGATGCGCGCCAAGGGTAGGTGAACCTTATTGCCCGGGTGCGCATCCAACGGGTTGAGGCCAACGTATTAAAGAATAGGTTGACCCGGGCAAGCGCTGGGTCGCGATGAAAAGAAATGACCACTTGGCACAAACGCGATTGGGAACAATATTACGAGATGGCGCGGCGCCCATGGCGCCGTCACCGTCCGCCCCGGCCGGTATATCCGACGGGGATAAACCGCGTACTGCCGGCCCAGGGATTTAGTTTGTCTGAACTCGATGATGCGGGTGTCGATCTCGACCTTGCCGAACGCCTCGGTCTGCCCGTAGATGCTGGACGCATTGGGGCTTACGGTCCGAACGTTACAGTCTTGCGCGATTTCATCCGTTCTTCACGCCAACCGTTGTAGATTTTCCATCCACAGCAGTAAGATGACGCCGCATCCCTATGAGCGGAGTCGCGTGCATGAAGCACCTTTTGTTCTTACCTCTGTTGTTGTTACTTGCGTCAGCCGTTCAAACTGCGCCGGAGTATTCGATCCAGGCGATTCGTTATGCAGATTCGCCGGGAGATTCCGTCGCCGATCTGGTTATGGGCGCGCCCAAAGACGAAAAGGTCGACACCATTTTCGCTGTTTGGCTGATTCGTGGCGGCGGCCGCAATATTCTTTTCGACAGCGGTTTTCACCGCGAGAAATGGTTCAAGGAATGGCCGATCAAGAATTATCTTCGTCCAGATGAGGCGGTGAAGCTTGCGGGCGTGCAACCGGAAGAGATCACCGATGTGGTCATCAGTCATGCTCATTGGGACCACATGGGAGGTATCGATCTTTTTCCCAAGGCGACTATCTGGATCCAGAAAGAAGAGTTCCGCTATTACACCGGTGACGCCTGGCAGCCCGGCGGCCAGCACGGTGGAATTGACCCTGATGATGCCAAAGAACTCGTCCGCTTGAATACCGAGGGCCGCCTGCGCCTCGTGAACGGTGATGACGTCGAGATTCTTCCAGGTATTCGCGCCTATACCGGTGGCCGGCACACCTTCGCTTCGCAGTATCTGGGAATCGCGGGCAACCCGCCGTTTGTTCTGGCCTCAGACAATTGCTATCTCTACCGCAACCTCGCGGAGCACAAGGCCAGCGCGACGTTTTCCGATGCAGACTGGCCCGCCAACATCAAGAATCAGGAGCGCATGATTCGGCTGGCTGGCTCTGTGAACCGCGTCATCCCCGGCCATGACATCCTGCAATTCCAGAAATTCCCCACCCAGGGCCGCGTTGCCAGGATCAAGTGAAGCAACTTTATGGATGAGCGCTCACCGTATGAAGGGCGGTGTTCATTACTGCTCGGTCGAGCCGGTCCAGTTCATCCTGTAGCTGGTCGAGTCTTGCCTGCTGGATTCTCGACTGCTGTTCGAGATCCATTTCTCTCGTTTGCGCTTCTTGTTCGTCGGGAGCCCATGCTTCCATCTGTGCCTTGAGCTGGGTAATCGCGTCCTCGAATTGCTGCCGTTGGGCGGCATTCTCGGCTCGATCCCTCATGTTTTCATACTGCTTGATCTGCAATTCCAGATATTTCTTTCTGGCTCGCAACTGGTCGATTGCCGATTTCGCTTCATCCAACCGCTGGGACGCATGGGCAACCGCGGCCTCCTGTACGTGCAACCGGTAGATAAGAATTTGCGCCCTCCGTGCGGCAATCGCCGAGGTTTGCAAGTCCTGGCGCAGCTGACGAATCTCCGCCAGCATTGCCTGGAGCGTCGGCGAGTCTGTTGGCGTCGCCTGGCCAGGCGTGGGCGAAGAGAAGAGCAAAAGGCTAAGAGCAAGTAGAGCCGAGCGAAGCATCGGGCACCTCCCCTGAACTCGTCTAATTGGACGCCCGACGCCTTGCGGAAGTTCCCCGTCGCACGCTTGGAGAAGGCGGGAGAAACGCGTAAAATCAACGGATTGAGCATGGTTCATGGCCACACCGTTTAACATCATCTCGAATTCACCGGCGCCGCTGGTGCCGCCGCCGGGCGCGCATCCGCGGCCGGATTGGCTGCGCGTCAAGTTTTTTGGCGGAGAGCGCTACCAGGATCTGAAGCGCATTATGCGTACGCTCGATTTGCACACCGTCTGCGAGAGCGCCCGCTGCCCCAATATGGGGGAGTGCTGGGAGCACGGCACTGCGACGTTTATGATTTTAGGAGACATTTGCACGCGCGCTTGCGGTTTCTGCGCCGTGCCTTCGGGCAAGCCCGTCGGCCCGCCGGATGAGGACGAGCCATTTCGTGTGGCGGAGGCTGTGGCCAAGATGGGTTTGCGTTATGCAGTTGTGACTTCCGTGAACCGCGACGATCAGCCCGACGGCGGGGCGCACATTTTTGCGCGTACTATCGAGGAGATTCGCCGTCGCGTCCCCGGCTGTAAAGTGGAAGTGCTGATTCCTGATTTTCGCGGAGACTGGAACGCGCTAGACGTCGTTCTCGCTGTGCGGCCGGATATTCTGAATCACAACACCGAGACCGTGCCGCGCCTGTACCGCGAGGTTCGCAAAGGCGCTGTTTACGAGCGTTCCCTCGAACTGCTCCGCCGTTCGAAAGAAGCCCATCCCGAAGTGCCGACGAAGACGGGTTTAATGCTCGGCCTCGGCGAAGAAAAAGACGAAGTCCTCGCCACCATGCAGGACCTTGCTGCGCAGGGCACGGACATTCTCACGCTCGGCCAGTATCTGCAACCCACGCGCGAGCATCTGCCGATCGTGCGTTACGTTCATCCCGATGAATTTGCCGAATACAAAGTGCTGGGCGAAGCCATGGGTTTCAAACACGTGGAAGCCGGTCCGCTGGTGCGCTCTTCCTACCATGCCTTTGATCAGGCCGAATCCGCAAGAAGCTAGACATCCAAAACGATTCTTTCAAGAATATCAGCGCTCAAAGGAGAGCGAGTATTTTGGGACAGTGGGCCACTTTCCGGTTAGCGCGTTTACCAGGAGTTGGGTGAGCATCAGCACCATATGGCACGTCATGTGCCCAGGGCCATCGCATTCTGTTTCTAACACTCCCGGTTTATGAAGTGATATCCTCAAGGCGTGCAAGCCGCCTCTACTGCAAAGTCAGCCCCGCCCGCTACCAAGCCCACGGCTAAAGACAAGCCCAGAGAGCAATCAGAGGGATTGCAGGTTCTTTCCATCGTTATCGGTGGTGCGCTAGCGCCTACTCTTGTAACCTATTTTGAAAAATGGTTCGGTTTTTCAGACCCGCTCGCATTTGCGCTCGGCGTGTTCTCTGCCTGGACAGTCGCTTGGTTGGTTTATAGGCCGAAGCGGCTGTGGTTGGGAAAATGGATACGGTCCACAACTCCGCGCTACTTCCTTGCTCTGGCTGCCTTCGCGCTGGTCGCATATCTGAGCTTGCGAATATTTCATTTCTCCTTTCACTGAGTTTCGGACTCCCCCTCTGTGAAATCCTGGTTAGTCGTCTTACAGGACATCTGGTTTTTGGTGGAAATCCACTTCTCCGGTTAGCGCGTTTATCA
>JBGPDI010000172.1:0-8444 GCA_041482215.1 Candidatus Acidiferrum sp.
TGCCGGAAGCGAATCGTTTACTTCGTCGTAGAGCAGGTAACCACGCTCTTTGCCGACGGCAATGAGTTGGCGTACTGCATCGTATTTCTCTTCAAGGCCTACTGCTGCCACAAATTCCTCCCACTAGTTGACCGCAAATCCAAAAACTCCGGGCATACCGAGACAATCCTTGCCGGCAGAGACACGCGCAGACTGGCGCGCAGGCGCAAACCACGGGGAAATTTCCCCAGAAGATCGCTCGCTTTTTTGATTGAAAACCTCTGCACCGCGCCGCTTGCCCGCCGCTGGCCCCGTGCGTTGCCCGTTTTCCGCACATTGGGAGCCCGATCCCTGCCGGTAAATACAACTATATAGATGCGTTTAACGGCAAAACCGTTACTCGCGAAACCCTATTACGCTACACGTTTAAGTCCTATCGAGTCAATGTTTTAATTAGAGGAAAGCTGTGGGAAACGGCTCCCTGCCGGGATCCCTGCTCAACCTCAAAACAGAGACTATTCCCGAACTACATGCCCACTACCTAGCGCGCCGCGGCTAGGCGGCGCATTAGTTCTTGTTTTTTCTCGAGGAGGCCACGGAGTTCGGGGGCGGCAGGGTTTGCTTCGATGCTGCGCTGGACGTCGGCTAGTTCGTGCTCGGCTTGACGATGCTGCAGGGCTTCGATGCAACTCATGGCTTCTTCCCAGGTGGGCTCGTTGGCCTCTTCGAATAGGATTTCGAACAGCAGACGACGGTCGCGCTCTTCCAGCAACGCTCCGACTTCGGTGGCTTGGAGAGGCTGGCCGGAGAGGCTGGCGAGCACCAGCGCGGCAAAAATCTTTTCCGTCTCCAGCCCGTGGTACAAGTGCGCGTTTTGGAGTTGCTGCGCCAAGTCGTGGCGAAAGCCTTCGGCTTCCGCGAGCATTCGAATCAGGCGGCGCTCGACCGGTTTCGCTGCGCGTGCGACAAGTTCCGGCTGGGTCTTCACTTCGCTGCGGCGCTCTTTTGCCGCTTTGCTCAATGCGGCGCGCAGAACGGGTTCGTCCAGTCGAAGCTGCTGCGCAATGCGCGTGGCCCACTCCGAGCGCAGCAGACCGTTGGGAATTCTCTGCACGTAGGGCAAAAGAAAATTCACGGCGCGCAGCTTTCCTTCTCCGGTGGTCAAATCCATTTGGCGTGCTCGTGCAATCAAGTAGTCCACATAGGGCGGCGCTTCTTTCAACAGCTTGAGGTATTCGTCTTTCCCGCGTTCGCGGATGAACAAATCCGGATCGGCTTTTTTATTGCCGACGGGCGGAAGTGCGAGCACGCGCACTTCGAAGTCTTGTTCGAGTAAGAGCGAAAGTGATCTCTCGGTGGCAGTTTGTCCCGCGGCGTCGGGGTCGTAATTCACGACGACGCGCCGCGTGAAACGCCCGAGCAGTTTGATTTGCGGCTCGGCGAGGCTAGTGCCGCAGCTCGCGACGACGTTGCTGATCCCCGCGCGAGCCACGGCGATCGCGTCCATGTAGCCTTCGACGAGAATCGCGAAGTCCTGCCGGCGCAGCGCATCCTTCGCGCGGTCCATGTGATACAGCACGTTACTTTTCGAGTAGATGGGCGTTTCGGGAGAGTTGAGATATTTCGGCATGTCGTCGCCTAACGCGCGAGCGCCGAAGGCCACGATTTTCCCGGATTCGTTGGAAATGGGAAAGGTGATGCGGCGGCGGAAACGATCGAAGAATCGCCCGCCGTTCTGGTCACGAGAAACAAGGCCGGATTCAACTAGCAGCTTTTCCGGATATTTTTGTTTTAGAAATCGCAGCAAGGTGTCGCCGCCGCTGGGTGCGTAGCCAATTCCGAACCGAGTGATCGTTTCCTTATCCAGTCCGCGATCTTCTAGATACCCGCGGGCAGCTTTTCCTTCCAGCGTTCCTTCGAGTTGCTTCACAAAGAAAGTTTGTGCTTCGCGGTGCATCTCTACTAGAACAGAGCGCTGCTGATTCTCTTTGCGCTCCTCAGGCGAACGATCCTTTTGCCGTGGAACGGCGATACCGCATTTCTCGGCAACGACTCGGATGGCCTCGGGAAACGCACACTTTTCCATTTCCATCACAAATTTGAAAACGTCTCCGCCGACGCCGCACCCGAAGCAGTGATAGATCTGTTTTGTAGGATGCACCGCGAAGGACGGTGATTTTTCCGCGTGAAACGGACAGAGCCCGGTAAAATTCTGCCCGCTCTTCTTCAGGCGCACGTATTCGCCTATTACGCGAACGATGTCCGCCTGTTGTTTCACGCGATCCGCAAATGATCCCGCTTCCGCCATTCCACCGTTCTATGACGACTACCGTTTCGAGTAGTCGTTCTTGTAAACCGTTCCACCTTTCATCACGAACTTCACATGCTCGAGGATCGTAACGTCTTTCATAGGATCCCCATCTACGGCAATGACGTCGGCCCATTTGCCGGGCTCCAGGGAGCCGACTTGAAACTTCGGGCCGAGCAAATCGGAAGCATTGATCGTCGCAGTCTGGATCGCTGCCAGCGGCGTCATTCCCAGCTGCACGTAAACGTGGAATTCCCCCGCGTTCAGACCGTGCGGATAGACGGCGGCGTCCGTGCCAAACGCGACCTTCACTCCAGCGGCAAAGGCTTTTCCGGTGTTCTTGCGCATCGCGGCAATCACATCGCGCATCTTTTGCTTCGAATATTCCGGCACGTCGCTGCGGTCCATATTCTTTTCCATGTATTCGCCGAGGAAGAGTGTCGGAACGAGGTACGTTCCGTTTTTCTTCAGCGCGGCAATGGCTGCGTCGTCCATCAGGTGGCCATGTTCGATCGAGTCGACTCCGGCTTCCGAAGCCCAGCGCACGCCTTCGGCTCCGTGCGCATGCGCAGCGACTTTGCGCCCCAGACGGTGCGCATCGGCGACGATGGCTTTCATTTCTTCGAGCGTGTATTGCGAAGCGTTCGGGTCATCACCCTTCGAAAGGACGCCGCCGGTAGCGCATATCTTGATTACATCCGCACCGTATTTGATGACTTCGCGGACTTTGTGTTGCACACCTTCGATGCCGTCGGCCACTCCGTCACCCTGAAAGTGAAATGCGGGGGGCAGCAGATTTTCGTCGCAGTGGCCCCCAGTGATTCCCAGCGCGGGGCCCGACGCGACGATGCGCGGACCGATAACGTCGCCGTCATTGATGGCGTCGCGCAACGCGATGTCCGCGTAGTCTTTCGCACCCAGGTTTCGAACGGTGGTAAAACCAGCTTCGAGGGTTCGCCGCGCATTGCGTGCGCCATGGAGCGCTTCGCGGGCGGTCGAAATCGAAAGCCCCTGGTAGCCGAGTGAATTTAGATCGAAAGTCAGGTGCGTGTGCATGTCGATCAAACCGGGGAGCAACGTGGCATCTGGAAGATCGATGGTTGTGTCGCCGGCAGCCGCAGTGATTTCGCTGGAAGGCGCGATCCGCACAATCCTTTCGTTTTCGATCACGATGGCCTGATTGGTACGCAACTCTCCCGTGCGGACGTCGAGCAGGTGGCCCGCGCGAATCACCGTTCTCTTCGGCGCCGCCATTTGCGCGTTTGCGACGCTCGCCATTCCAGCAAGAATCGCGAGAACGACAATTCTGACTACCGTCCAACGGATAATTTCTCGCATCGCTTTGGCGTGCGGCAGCGAACTCTCCAATATTTTCATCCCTGCACCTCGTTGTAATTTGGCAATCGGACCGCGGCGAGTATAGCAAAGCGGCGCGGCCGCATCTCTAGCGAAACCAGAATTGGTGGGTCGCTCTATTTTCTATTTTCCAATTTCAATTTTCAATTCTGCAACTGCACGACGGTAATGGCTTTCCCGCCGTGCTCCTCGGCTTCGAGCGAGTGTTTCTCGACGAGGGGGTGCGCGGACAGGAACGCGCCAATCCCTTTGCGGAGCGCGCCGGTTCCATGCCCATGGATGATTCTGATTCGCGTTATGTTGGCCAGTGCGGCGTCATCGAGAAATTTGTCGAGGCGATCGGTGGCTTCTTCCACGGTCATGCCGATCACGTTGATTTCGTTGGAAGCGCCTGATTCGCCGCGTTGCGAAGTCACGGTCACACTCTGCAGCTTGGCTGCTGGCGAACCGGGATTCGGCGCGAGTGCGGCTCCCTCCACTCCGGTGATTTCGTCGAGCGCTACTTTCATTCGCAGCGGCCCAGCTTCGATTTCGGCAGACGAGCCTTCAATCCGCCGCAAAACTACAGGCTTGCTGAAACCTCGCACGCGAATCTTTGCCCCAGGCTGCAGGCGGTCCGCGCTGATTGCCTCAATGGAGGCGGCATGCACCCCTAGATCGGATTGCGATTCCGAGATGGTCTGCACGACCGCAGCATTGAGATCGTCCCGGGCTTCGCCGCGTATTTCTTGCATTTTTCGCCGCGCGGTTTTCTCCAACTGTGCGCGCAACTCCCGTTCCTTCACGGCTTCGAGGACTCGCGCCACATTTTCGTCAAAACGCTTCTGCATCTCTGTGAACTGGGCTTCCAGTTCCCCGATGCGTTTCTGCTGGCGTTCCACCCACTCGTTGCGGAGTTTCTTGCGTTCTTCCTCCAACGCATGGCGCTCTTCCACCATCTGTTTTTGCATGCGGTCGAGATCGTCGCGGCTGCGGTGCAAATATGCAATTAGGTCCGCGGCTTCCCGCGATTCGGGGGTCAGCAGCGATTTCGCGCGCTCGATGATTTCCGCGGCGATTCCGAGGCGCTTCGCGATGGAGATCCCGCTCGAGCCGCCGGGCACGCCCACCATTAGGCGATATGTGGGCCGCAGATTTACGTCGTCGAATTCGACGGCAGCGTTTACCACGCCCGGCGTGGTTGAAGCGTAGGTCTTTAGCCGATCGTGATGCGTAGTCGCCAGCACGATACAGTTCTTCGCGCGAAATTCGTCGAGCAGTGCCACGGCCAGAGCGGCGCCTTCCTCCGGCGCAGTCCCTGTGCCCATTTCATCCACGAGCACGAGAGACTTTGGCGTCGCCGCTTCCAGCATGCTTTTCAGATTCAACATATGCGCCGAGAAGGTGGACAAATCGGCCGCGATGGATTGCTCGTCGCCGATGTCCACCAGCACGCGGTCGAAAAGTGGAAGAACAGCCCGCTGCGCAGCCACTGGAATTCCGGATTGCGCCGCGAGCGCCGCCATGCCCGTCGTTTTTAACGCCACAGTCTTTCCACCGGTGTTCGGGCCGCTGATGACCAGTACGCGTTCTTCTCCGCCGAGCGACAAGCTCATGGGAATAATGGCGCGATTTTCCTTGCGAAGTTTGTCTTCGAGCACCGGATGGCGCGCGGCTTCCAGACGCAGATCATTTGTTCCGGAGAATTCGGGTAGCGCGGCGTCAAAATCGCGGGCGAATCGCGCACGCGCGAACACGCCGTCGAGCTCCGCAATCGTCGCCGCAGCCGCGAGGAGAGGTCCACGGATCATTTGCAACTTCTCGGTGAGTTCACGCAGAATTCGCAGGATTTCCGCGGATTCATCTTCCGCAAGTTGCACGAGCTGGTTGTTGGACTCGACGGTTTCGAACGGCTCCATGAAAACCGTTTGGCCCGTCGCGCTGGCTCCATGCACGACCCCCGGAATGCTGCGCCGTTGTTCGGAGCGCACAGGAATCACGAACCGGTCGTTGCGCAGCGTGACGTAGTCTTCGCCCACTTCGGCATTTCGCGAGCGCAAGATTTGCTTGAGATTTCTTTGGATAGTGTCGCGCGTCTCCGAGATGTTTGCGCGGATGCGCCGCAGCGCTCCCGACGCATCGTCGCTGATCTCGCCATTTGGCAAGACACAACGCCGGATCGCTGCGTGCATATCGCGAAAATCAACAAGCGCCGCGGCGCGCGCCGACAACAGGGGGAACTTCACCGCGTCTTCGCGAAACTGCTGCCGAAGCCATCCGGAGGTTTCCAGCAATGAGGCCGCATCCAGGAATTCAGCTGGTTCCAGCGCCATGCCCGGCCCTTCGATTCTCTCGAGCCAGCTTTGTGGATCGGCCAGTGCGCCAAAACCCATTTCGCGCCCCGCGCGCAGCCACTGGATTGCTTCGCGTATCAACGAGAATGCAGAGACCAAAACGGCACGATCCATCCCCGGTTCGAGCGCGCTCACCGCTCGGCGTCCGGGGGCACAAGTCGTCCTCAGCCGTAGCAGTTCTTGCAGCTTGTCGAACTCTAAAACGTCTTGAGCGGTCCGTGACATGGTTAACTCTGCTTCAAGCGCGTGGTGAGATGGCTCGCTACGTCGCCAGGTGTTGTGGCCACATATACAAGCCGACCGTTGGCCTCACCCCATGGCGCGGGATGTCCCAATTCCACTTCGCGCACACGATCCAGAACCGGCCGCCAGAAATCTCCGAGCACGGCGAAGGGTTTCGCCGTTATCACAGACTTGTTCAACATTTCCCAGACAACGGCAAGCTCCACGAGCGTTCCTGTTCCACCCTTGCAGGCCACGAATGCATCCGCGAGCCGGATCAACTCAAACAGCCTCTCTTCCCAGGTTTTCATACGGACTTCCACGTCAATCCAAGAATTGAGCTTTGCGTTCTTGAAAAACTCCGCAGTTACGCCGTACGTCTTTCCACTGGCTTCCTTCGCGCCGCGAGACACCGCTTCCATCACGCCGCCATATCCGCCGCTGCAAACGGAGAAACCATGCTTCGCGAGGGATCGTCCCAGCACGCGCGCTTCTTCATAGTCCGCGTCTCCTTCGCGCGGGCGCGAACTGCCAAACACCGTGACGATAATTTCTTTTCCCAAAGCGGGTTTCTCGATTTCACTGCGGATGCTTATGTTCCTGGCCACGCTTCGGCGGCGTCACGTTGAACTCTTCAAGCATCGCGACACATAACCCAGTCAAAGCATCCGCCGCTTCGTGGCTCTTCCCTCCTTGATTGTTGCTCAGAAAGGAAAAGATCAGTCGACGACCGCCGGGGGTCTCCGCAAAACCCGAAAGCGTTCGCACGTGTTCCACAGAGCCGGTCTTCGCGTGAATGCGGCCTACGGCGGGCGTGTTTTTCATGCGATCTTCAAGCGTGCCATCCGCTCCCGCCACGGGCAACGAAGCGTAATAGGGACCGAACCACGATTGTTTCTGCGAAAAACTCAGGAGCGTCACGATGGCCCGAGGAGTCACCATGTCGTGCCGCGATAATCCGGAGGCGTCAGTTTGAATGACGTCGGCCGGAGCGATTCCCGCCGTGGCGTAGAAATCCGCGGGAGGCTTCATCAGGTCGTCAGTCGTGGCCCACATTCCGTTCTGCCGCGCCACCGTTCGCAGCAGCATTTCCGTATGGAGATTTTGGCTGATCTTGTTGATTAGCTTCACGGCGTCACCCAGCGGTACGGAAACGTGGTCCGCGAGGATTGTGGGATCGCCAGTTGGTTCGGCATGGTCGTGCCGGGCTCTTGCCACACCGGCAACCTTTATTCCACGCTCCTCGAGCAATCGCTTCAATATCGCGGCGGCATGTTGGGCAGGTTCTTCGATGGCCAACACAAGTTTTCGCGGAGCGCTTCTCGCCGGGAGGGTGCCCTTGACGACCACCAAGTTTGAACCCGGTTCGCGGGTGAGCGTCAAATCTGACTTTACTTCCGAGGCGGAAGTGGTCACGTCATTCTCGACGGTGAAATCGGGCGTAGCAGGAGTCACGGCGGCTTGCACGGGATTGCCGGCCTGTTCGCCAGGCGTGAGTGTCAGGGTGACGGTGTTGTCGTCCACGACGATCGCGGAGATGGCGGCGCCGTACTCCCACACCATGTCGTCGATTTCCCAGCCGTTTGGATAACGCTCCCGCGGGAAATAGCTGTCGTCGCCGATCACATCGCCCGAGATTGCCTTGACCCCCTTGGCTACCAGCGCGTCCGCAAGTTCCACGAGCGCCTTCTGCGGCGGTCCGTCAAACTCCTCTTTCAGCTCGAAGGGGAATTTTCTGTTCGAAAGATTCGGATCGCCTCGCCCAACGAGTGTGACGTCGCCGTTCAGTACACCGTCGTTTGAAATCGTCCCGCGCGTCTCCAATGTCGTGTGGAAGCGGTACTCCGGCCCCAGTTTCGCAAGTGCAAGCGCAGAGGTGAACAGCTTCATGTTCGAAGCCGGCACAAAATATTTATCGGCGTTTTGTTCGTAAAGTGTTTCACCGCTCTCGCCATCCGAAATCAATAATCCCCATTCGCCTTTGCTGGTGGGCGCCATCCCCAGCAAGTCGTCCACACGCGCCGCGAATTTCGCGGCGGCCCTCTTCGTCGCGAAACTCTGTTTTTTTACGCCACAGCAAGTAGAGTCGGTCTTTTGTTTCGACTGCACGCCCAGCTGCTGGGCGACCATTCCGAACGCACACACGGCGCTTACCACCACCGCTGCCGTGTATCGGACCAAGGTTTTCTCAGTTCTCATTTTTCTCTCGCGCGAACTTCGTCCCGCAAAAGTATAGTCGAAAGGCA
>JBGPDI010000173.1:0-8401 GCA_041482215.1 Candidatus Acidiferrum sp.
AATGCAGCGCGCCATGCGGCACGAAGACCAAGTGTTTGGCTGTTAGCTGTTCGCGAATCGGAGCGATAAGTTCTCCATAGAGCGCCTGCAGATGGCCCTGGGTCGCTAACAGCAATGGTTGTTCAAAGCGTTGAGCATAGGCAACGCCCATGCGGAATTTTGAAAGCTGAAAGCGGAGCAGGTGCAGATAGTGGATTACGCGAGAGACCACGCTAACCGCGGTGATCTTGATCGTTTCTCGAGTGACCACTGCGGCGACGAGCTGATCGCCCGTCGAATAATATTCGACAAGTGCAGTGCCTGCGGGCAGCGTGGATTGCAGCCGTGCCAGCGAGAAATCCGCCGGCGCTTCGAGCGTGGCGTTTTCGCGTTCGTTCCTGGGCAATTCCCGCAGTGTTCGTAGAAGTTCGTTTTCGTGAGAGACTGCCTTTTCCTGCAATTGCTGCAGACGTTTGGGCGAGTTTTCTTCGGGGCGCAGTTGCTCCAACTCGATGCGGTGGTAATACCAGTTCAGGTCTTCGCGCAAGTCACGGATTCGGCGAACCAGTTCGCTCTGTCCTGCATTTCCCATGGGCAGGCTCTGGCCACTCTGAAAAATCATTTCCGTCATGCTGCGTGATTTGGCCGCCTCGATGCAGGCGAAGGCCTCAGTGGCTGCAGCTTCGCCAGTCTCGCCGCTCAAATGCAACTCCACCAGAGCTTCGTAAACCTGCAAGCGATTCTTGACGAAGGAGATCTTCAATTCTTCGGAGTGTAGACGGCTACGCAGAGTCTCCAGCGCCTTCCGTGCTTCTCCGTACGATGCGAGAGCCGCGGAGCGGTCCCCGCGGCCCTGAGCGAGCTGTCCGCGGAGAAAATGCGCTTGATAGGCGAGCACGGGCGCTTGCAATTGCCCAATCTTTTCAATGGCAGACTCCGTCTCCGATTCAGCCACTGCCGTCTCTCCAACCTGTAATGCCACTCGTGCCAGCAGAAGATGGGCGAGAACGGCCTTTCCGGAGAGCAAGGTTTGATCAAAAAATGTGGCAGCGCCTGCGCAGAGCCTCCGCGCTTCGAAGTGCCGTCCCTCATGGAAGAGGAGCAATCCCTGATACAAATCGAGTAGCCACGGCCACACCAGGTTTTTTTCGCGCGCGAACATCTCGCGAGCTTTAGCAAACCTTTCGAGTGCTTGAACTGATTTCCCTTGTTGGCCGTAGGCTATCGCTTCGTTCGCAAGTGTTTTTGCGGCTTCGTATCCCATGCCCAGCTTCTCAAAGCGCGAGAAGCCTTCCTGGGCCATCTCTCGAGCTTCTTCGCTCAAATTCAACTCGAGGTAAATCTCCGAGAGGTCGAGGTGGCAGAGCGCCAGATGATAAGCGTCGCCGGATATCTCGCAGGCGCGGCGTGAGGCAAAGAGCAACTCGATGGCTCGACTGTATTCGCCGCGGAAGTAATACAAGTAGGCGATGTTGTAGTCGGCTTGATCGCGTAGCAGAGGCATCCCGTATCGCTCGCACGCCGCGCGGGCTTTCTGATAACAGTCCAGCGAACGGGGAAAGTCATTCAAGCTGATCAGGCACATGGCCATGTTGCTCAGGACGACAGCAATGCCTTCGGCGTCCTTATAGGGGAGAAGCCGTTCGTAAGCGCTTTCATAGTGAGCAATGGCTTCTTCAAATCGATCCTGCCGGTGAAAAACATTGCCGAGATTGATTTCGAGGCGTGCGAGGCGCCGGGGTTCGTTGAAGCGTGTGAAGATCTCTCGGGCTCGGTCCGCCGCCTTGAACGCTTTATCGTATTCGCCAAGTAAGATCAGCGGTTGGATCGAGCTACTTAGAGTTCGCGCGGCTTCTTTTTCAATCTTCAGAGCGTCATACAGCTCGACGGCCTTTTCGTGGTGCTCGACGGCAGCAGCATTTTTTCCGCAGGCGTAGAGCGCGTTTGCCTTGGCCCGTAGCCCCAGAGCCAGGCTTTCTTTCTGCCGCAATCTCTTCGCAATCAACACGGCAGCTTCCGCAAGATTCACGGCCTCGCCGGTGTGGACACGAATTCGCTCCACAACCATCCGAGCTAATCGTTCGACGACCTCGCTGTTCACGAGGGATCGGTGGCGCGTAAGAAATTGTTTTCGCGCGGGCTCGCTCTCGAGCTGCGCCAGTTGGGAGAAGAGCTCTTCCCGCGGGGCTTTCTTGACCGTGATGGGCATCAGCCGAATCCCAACTCGTCAAGATTCCGCCGCAATCGCTCGATGCACTTCTGGCGCGTAAAACCGATGGAACCCAGTGCGAGACCCAATTCCGCTGCGACTTCAGTGTAGGGCCGCGGGGGAATTTCAAAAAAGAGTAGTTCCACAAGTCGGCGGCATTGCGGAGTAAGAGTCGTCATCGCCTCGCGGAGCAACTGTTCCTCTTGGGTCTGTTGCACCAAGTTCTCGGCGATGGCGGGCGTTTCCGGATCGGGCAAGTCCGGTTCAGCATCGCGACTCACCAGGCGTTGCTGCTGGCGCTTCACTCGATAGCATTGGTGATGCGCTACTTGCATTAGCCATTTCGGTAGCGCTTTCGGCTCGCGCAATTCCGGCAGCCGGGTCAATAGCTCCATACAGGTGGACTGAAATACATCAGCTGCTTCATGAGGAGGCAGGCCGTACTTGACCGGGATCGAGTAAATCAAAGCCTTGTACTTGTCGATCAGGAGAGACCATGCTTCTTCGTTTCCGGCGACACATTCCTTGACCAGTCGCGGGTCATCCCAGGCATTCGGAGGTTTTTTTTCAGTTTTAGTGATGGCCGGGCTCATTGCGGAGCGTTACCCGGCGTATTTTTGATGTAAAGCTGCTCGACGTTCCAAAGAACATATGGTTCGAGAACGGCGGCATGGAAATTGCCGATAGAAGTTTTGGCCCCCACCAGAATGTCGGGGCTGGCGAGAAAAATCATGGGTTGATTCTCGGCGAAGATCTCTTGCACGCGGTCAAACGACTTTTTCCGCTGCTCAAACTTTGGCGCGTCAAGTTGCTGCTCCATCAGCTTGTCGATCTCCGCTTCCCATACCGTTGCAGGATGCGCCTGCGAGGGGTTCCAAAGGTGCGTCCCTCCGTTGGAACGCCAAACGTTAAAATCGGCTGTTGGATCGGCGTCAAAACTGACCAGCCCCAAAACGCAAGCGTCATATTCTTTGGTTTGTGTGACGCGATCGATCAAGGAACGAAATTCCATAGGCACGACTTGGGCACGGATTCCCAATTGCTTCAAGTCATCCTGAATCAGCGTGGCCATCTTGGTACGGTCTGCATTCGTGGAACTCGTCAGCATGGAGAATTCGACAGGCTTCGCGTCAGCATCCAAAAGTGAAGACTCTTCATCCGGCCCTGCAGTCCAAGTAAAACCTGCTTCTTTCAGGAGTGCGCGCGCCTTCTCTATCGAACGCTGGGGATGTGGGACGGATGCGTTTCCCCAGCGGTGGTTTCCTGGTGTGACTGGTCCCCAAAGCGCGTCCCCGCGTCCCTGGTAAACCAGTCGCACAATTGCGTCACGGTCAATCGCCGCAGAGATGGCTTGGCGAAATTTGACTTGGCGGAACCACTTCATCTTCCGCGCCAGATCCGGCGAAGTCTTTTCACCTGGATCATTTAGATTGAAGAAAAGGAAATTATATTCGAGGCCCGGTCCGGCATCGGACATTGTGTAGCCGCGCTGCTGATGGCTAAGCACGGAGAAATTCTCCGCGCCTAGCCTGCTGATGAGATCTGTTTCCCCGGACTGGAAGCGCAAGACTTGTGCGTCAGCGTTTGGCACAAAAAGAAAATCCACTTCGTCCAAATACGGCAGCCGTTTGCCCTTTGCGTCCTGTTTCCAGTAGTAGGGATTACGTTCAAGCACCAGCTTTTGCCCCACGACATACTCTTTCAAGCGAAATGGCCCAAGTCCAGCCCACTGATTCGCTGGCGTAGCCAGTGTCCAGGCTTGTGCGAGTTTCCCGTTGCTATAGGTTTTTTCAAGCAAGTGGCGAGGCAAAATGGCCAAACCGTCGAATATTCTCTCTCCGGCGCCGTAGGTTTTGGCCAATTGGAAAACCACAGTTTGCGCATCTACTTTGCGTACTGAGATTGGCTTGTTGCCCACGATCAGTTGATCGCGCTGTGTGGCGTGCACATTTTCGTCAAGATAAACTTTAAATGTGAAAAGGATGTCGTCCGCGTCCACTGGCTGGCCGTCGGAAAACCGCAACCCTTTGCGGAGCACCAGCGTGTACTGAAGGCCGTCCGGGGAAACTTTCCAGGATTTGGCGATGGCAGGCTCAGTCAGTTGGGTCGCACGATTGATGTGAATCAGGTCCGCTTGCATCGCTCCAAGAATCACTTCGCGCGATGGCGCATCTACGGCCGTCAACGGGTTCAGCGTCTTCGGCTCAGCGCGCAGCGAAACGACTATTCGGCCGCCTTGGTTTCCAATTCCTCCGGAAAGAGTGAGCAATTCTTCGGATGCGCTTGACTGCCTGGGAGTTCCACGAGTGGGCCGCGACGAGACGATGGAGCCAACTAGGAGTAGGCCGCAACCAAGACATCTCCTAAAGCTGGAAAGTCGCGCCATGCTCACCATATGCCCCCGGCAGTCGTCCTCACTATCTTCTCTGTGCTTGCGTCCTCCTGCAATGCACTCGCGAGTCCCAGGTATCCTAGAAAGAACGGCACGATTGCCAGCACCGGCACGTACATCCACCAGTAGGAAACCAAAACGCTGTACTGCTGAAGGCTGGCGAGGAGGCTGCCCCAGCTCGGCACCGGCTCCGGCACGCCCAAGCCCAGAAAGGAAAGCGTCATCTCCGCGAGCACGAATTGCGGTACGAGGATCGCCGCTTGAGTAAGAATCACGCTCGAAGTTTCCGGTAAGATGTGACGCCGGAGGAGATAACTGTCCGTCGCGCCAAATCCCCGCGCCGCGCGAACGAAATCGCGTTCTTTCGCGCTCAGGACCACCCCGCGCACCAGCCGCGCGGGCCGCGCCCAACCTACTGCTCCTATGACCAGTACGATCAAGACAAATGCTTGCACTGGGCTGACAGAGAGCGGCAAGAAGGCTCGAAGTGCGAACAACAGATATAGCCAGGGCAGCGCGACAAATAATTCAGCTACGCGCATCAACAATCCGTCTCTCCAGCCGCCGAAGTAACCTGACATCGTTCCGATCGCTACTCCGATCACTAGCGTCAGTCCCGCCCCCAGCAAGCCCGCGAGCAGAGAAATTTGTCCGCCGTAAAGAATTCGCGATAGCTGGTCGCGGCCATACGCATCGCTACCCAACAAATAGATTCGGCTCGCTTCCGTGCCGAAGATATGCAGTCGAGACGGCACCAGGCCGAACAAACGGTAACTCACACCGGTCGCAAAAAAATGCAGCGGGATGGCCTGTTCGGTATTCTCCTCGAATTGATCATAGGAACCGCCGTGCATCTGCACAGCGTATATAAAGGGGCGAAAGTGAAAGTGTCCTTGCGCATCCATCAAATGAATTCTCATTGGCGACAGATAGGGGTGCTCGCGGTCTTGCTCTGTGGGGTCATAGGGGGCAAAGAAACCTGCGCAAGCGATGATTCCGTGAAGAGCGGCAAGGACGAAGAGCCAGATCGTCCAACTACGACGAGGGATCATCTCGTGACTGCCCCCGTCCGAATTCTGGGATCAGCCCAGTAGATCAATACATCCGCCAGAAAATTTCCGGTTACCAGAAAGATTGTCGAACAAAGTAGCCCACCGATCACTACATACAAATCGCGCGCGAGGATGGCTTCGAGAAGTAACGGCCCAAGTCCGGGCCAGCTCATCACGACTTCCACAATCAGCGACCCACTTAAGAGTGCCCCTACGCTGAATCCAAAGAGTGAGATGAGCGGATTCGCAGCGGCCCGCAACGCATACCGGTAAAGCAGTGTTCGGCGCGGGATGCCGTGACTCGCAGCCGCTCGCAGGAAGGGTGCTTCGAGCACCTCTGAAACTGCGGCGCGGACGTGACGCACCAGAACCGGCAAGGCCGAAAGCACAAGCGCCAGAACCGGTAGTTCCATGTGCCACATGAGGTTTCCGATTTTCTGAACCGTCGAGAGACGTTCGAATCCAAGGGAGACCATGCCGCCTGGGGGAAACCATCCGCTTCGCACCGCCAGAATGAGCAGCCCAAGCGCCAGCACAAGGTCCGGAATCACGAGCAGCGTTGCAGTTGTCCAGGAAAGCGCGCGGTCCGGCAAGCGGCCGAGTGTTGTAGCGCTCCAGATTCCCAGGGGAAGAGCCAGCGCCCATGCGATCAGCGTGGCCGTCACCGTGAGCAGCAACGTGTTTCGAGCCCGCGCCCAGAGCAGCGGCGCAACAGGGCTATTGTAAGCAAATGAAAATCCCATCTCGCCGTGCAGGAGCGAACTTACCCATCGCGCGTAACGCACGGGCAGCGGCCGGTCAAGCTGATACTGCGCTCGCAACGTTGCGACAGTGTCTGAAGAAATTTGCGGATTCAGCCGCATTTCGTCGAAATAATTTCCCGGCGCCAACGTGGAAAATAGAAACGTGAGGATCGAAACGCCAATCAGTAGAAATGCTGCCTGAACTAACCTGTGCAAGAAGTAGCGCATCACATTACCTGCGGCGCGTGTGCCGCAGTGCCCAATCTCGGGGTGGCAGCAATCAAGCGTCGTGTGGTCTCGTGCTTCGGGGCGCGCAAAATCTGGTCCGCCGCCCCAAGTTCAACCACCTTTCCTTGCTCCATCACCGCGATTTCGTCGGCCAGATGTCCCGCCATCGCAAAATCATGCGTAATGAATAGATACGTCAATCCCAATGAAGCCTGTAGTTCCATCAGCAGATTCGCGATCTGCGCTTGCACGGAGCAGTCCAGCGCGGAAAGCGCTTCATCCAAAACTAACAGTCTTGGTTCTAGCGCTAGGGCTCGCGCGATTGCCAGCCTCTGCCTTTGCCCACCACTGAATTCATCGGCCCTTTGCAGCGCTCTTTCTTGGGGGATACCCACCTGAGCAAGAATCGTACGCGCGTTGTCCTCTCTTTCCCGTTTGTTCAGGCGGCCTTGCACTTGCAGAGGCTCGCTCACAATCTCTAAAGCAGAAAACCGGGGATTCAGTGATCGCACCGGATCTTGGAACACCAGCTGAATCTGTGGATGCACCTCACGAAGCTGCTCGCGATCGAGCCCGGTGATCTCGTTTCCATCGAATTTAATACTTCCCGAGGTTGGTTGCTCCAGACAGGCGATGCAGAAAGCCAGCGTGCTTTTCCCAGAGCCCGATTCCCCCACGAGAGCCAGCGTCGACCCTCGGCCAATGGAAAAGGAAACGTCACTCAAAGCCACTATTTCCTTCTGGGGCCCGATCTCCTGCATGCGCTTGTAGCGCTTTTCGAGCCTTTCGACGATCACGAGTTGATCCATGTTCTCGCGCCTCAAAGCGAATCAGCCGCCGTATTTAAAACAAGAAACCGAATGCGTTTCGCTCACCATGACCGCCGCTGGTTCGCGCTGTGTACACAAATCCATCCTGTCTGTACATCTAGATTCGAATCGGCAACCGTTCGCGAGCGCCACTAGGTTCGCCGCCTCTCCGGGAATTACCGGCAAGCGTGACTTGCGATCCTTCGAAGTTGCATCAACTCCACCTGGCATGCTTTCCAATAGAGCGCGCGTGTAAGGGTGCTGAGGAAATTTAAGAATTTGTTCGCTCGGGCCGATTTCCACCACTTTTCCGGCATACAACACCAAGACGCGGTCCGCCAGGCCTGCTAGCAGCGCGGGATTGTGTGTGATTAGAATCAGGGACAGTTTGAATTTCACTCGCAGCGTTCTGAACAGTCCAATGATTTCCTGTTGTGTTGTGGGATCCAGAGAAGCCGTCGGTTCATCCGCGACAATGAGAGATGGGCCACAAGCGATTGCTTGGGCGATCAGCACCCGCTGCTGCTGCCCGCCACTCAATTGATGGGGATAAGAGCCGGCAATGCGCGCCGCATCCGCGGGAAAAACCTCCGAAAGCAACTGCAAGGTCTTTTGCCGCCGGGCCTCCCGGCTCGCCTGTTCATGCGCCGCCAGGACGTCACTGACTTGTTCGCCAATTCGAATAGTGGGGTGTAGTGCAAGCGAAGGCTCTTGAAAAATCAGCGCAATACGCTCCCCGCGAACTCGTTGTAGTGCCCGAAGTTCTATTTGAAAAAGGTCCTGCCCTTCGAACAGAACCGCACCCCTCTGAATTTCTCCGTTTCCAGGAAGGAGCCGCAGCAACGCCAGCGCGAGCGTGCTTTTGCCCAGAGGGCACCTTCCCCCTTTCCACGGCAGTCGGCATCTCGCTGATTCACCCAGTCCCGTTGGGAGTCACGGAACCGCTGCTCCAGCTCGGGCCCGCCCGACTTGCGGCTTTGCGCCAGCAG
>JBGPDI010000174.1:0-8209 GCA_041482215.1 Candidatus Acidiferrum sp.
GCTTCCTGCTTTTTCTCGTTACCAGAAAGGTTTGCATCTTCCCGCAGGCCGCGCCGCGCCGCCCAGTGCACAGCGTGAAACATCAATTGTGAAAAGATTGGCATGGCGCAGATACCAGCCCTCTAAGCCTTCCGCGAAGTATAAACAAAAATAACGTGGCTGCCATGTATCTTCTGCGGCAACCACGCTACTTTCTGCGAACGCTGTGCGTTCAGCGATCTCTGTATTAGATCTTTTTCTCCGCATCACGCAAGCAGTCTTCCAGTGTGCGCACGGCAAAGTCCGCCTGTTCTTGATCGATTGGGAGCGGCGGCGAAAGGCGAATGGTGTTCTCGCCCGCACCGAGCACGAGCAAGCCCTTGTGAAACGCCATGTCAACGATCGCGTTGCGCAGATCCGCGGCCTTTTCCTTGGTCCGCTGATCCCGAACGATCTCGATGCCGATCATCAATCCGCGTCCTCGCACATCACCGACGATTTTGAACTTCTTGGTCCAATCGGCGAGGCGTCCAAACAGGTAGTCGCCCATTTGGTGCGCGTTTTCCATGTACTCGTTCTCGATCAAGTCAAAAGTGGCCAGCGCTGCGGCCAAGCACACCGGGTTTCCGCCAAAGGTCGTGCCGTGGGCGCCGGGCTTCCAACGCATCACGCTTTCTCTCGCGATGATCGCCCCAAGTGGCATGCCGCTGGCAATTCCCTTCGCGCTGCAAAGAATGTCCGGCTCGATCCCCGCGTGCTCGCTGGCCCACCACTTTCCTGTGCGGCCCATTCCGGACTGCACTTCGTCCACGATGAACATGATGCCGTGCTGCCGGCAGATTCTCTGCAACTCCTGCAGGAAGAATTTCGGCGCGGAGACGTAGCCGCCTTCGCCCTGAATCGGCTCGATGATGATTCCGGCAACGTCTTCGGGATCGAACAAGCGCTTAAAGATTTGCCCTTCGAGCTGTTCGAGGATTTCGGCACCGCAGGTCTCCGGCGTGTGGCCGTGCGCGCAGCGGTAAGCGTACGGATACGGGATGTGCTCGATCCCGCTCAGCAACGCGCCGAACCCTTTGCGCTGCGTGGACTTCGAAGCCGTCAAAGAAAGCGCGCCCATTGAGCGGCCATGGAAGCAACCGTAAAACGCGATCATCTTGTCGCGCCTGGTCGCATATCGCGCCAGCTTGATGGCGCCTTCCACTGCTTCCGTGCCGGAGTTGGTGAAAAATACTTTCTTGGCCTCCGCGCCGGGCATCGTACGGGCCAGCCGCTCCGCCAGTTGCGGCATGCTCTCGTAATAGAAATCCGTGCCGGACATGTGAATCAGTTCCGCCGCTTGCTTCTGAATCGCAGCGACAACTTTTGGGTGGCAATGGCCGGTCGAGCAAACGGCGATTCCCGCGGCGAAATCGAGAAATGCATTGCCGTCCACGTCTTCCACGATCGCGCCGTGTCCGCGCTTGGCCACCAGCGGGTAATCGCGCGTGTACGAGGGCGACATGAATTTTGCATCTTGCTCCAGCACTCGCTTGGCGTTCGGTCCGGGCAGCGCCGTGACCAGCCGAGGTGTTTTCACTTCCAAAGTCGTTGGCATGTCTTCCTCCAGTGAAGAAACCAATAGGTCGGAGTTAATCGAAATTGCGGGGCAGCAGGCGCGCGAACGGACGAATCCGCTTAAGGCCTGCGAGAGAAAGATTAAATTAGTTAGTCGACGCCGTAGAGTTGTGGCCGCTGGGCGGCCGGCGGGCAGTTCCCCGGGAGGTACGAAGGGCGAATTAAGAGGTTAAGGCTCATTTGCGTTTCCAGCGGACGCTGCCATCTTTCGCGTCTTCAATAATTATACCACGATCCGCAAGTTCTTTGCGGATTCGATCGGCAGAGGCAAAATCACGCTTTTTCTTGGCGGCGTTGCGTTCCGCGACCATTTGATCGATTTCCGCGTCGCCAGGGCCGCTCTCCGCGCTCCCGTATCCGAGCGCCCGCAGTTTTTCTCCATCGTTGTCTTCCACAACGGCGAAGACTTTGTCGAAAGTACCCAGGAACTCGAGGACCGCGGGCACGTCACCTTGGCGGAATTCGCCTTTATCCACGGCGATGTTTGCCTCGCGCACCAGGTCGAACACCGCCGCCAGCGCCCGCGCAGTATTCAAATCGTCTGATAGCCCGGCGTCGAACTCGTCCGCCGCTTTGGCAATCCGCGCGGCCATCCCTTCTTGCTTTCCCGCGGGGAATTTTCCCTGCTTTAGCCGATCGGCGAAATTTCGTAGCCGGTCTACAGAGCTGGTGGCCTGCTGCAGGCCGTCGAACGTGAAATTGAGCTGCTTGCGGTAAGGAACGCTGGCCAGCGCAAAGCGCAGTGCCGAAGGCTTGTAACCTTTGCCAAACAAATCGCGCAGACTGAAGAAATTTCCCTGCGACTTGGACATCTTCTCGCCTTCAACAAGCAAATGCTCCGCGTGCAGCCAATACTTCACGAAAGGCTTGCCGGTTGCGCCCTCGCTTTGGGCAATTTCGTTTTCGTGATGCGGAAACGCCAGGTCAATTCCACCAGTGTGAATATCCAGCGTCTCGCCAAGATACTTCATAGCCATCGCGGAACATTCGATGTGCCAGCCGGGGCGCCCGGGCCCGATGGCTGTCTGCCAGAAATGCTCCCCCGGTTTCGGCGCTTTCCACAACGCAAAATCTCGCGCGCTCTCTTTTTCATAGCGATCGTTGTCTACGCGCGCACCCGTCTGGATTCCGGTTAGATCGATTTTCGAGAGTTTTCCATATTCCGGGAATTTGGTGATGCGATAATAAATCGAACCTTCGCCCGGATACGTAAACGTTTTTTGCTGCAATCGCTGGATCAGCTTCACCATGTCATCAATGTGATCGGTCGCGCGGATCCAGTGCTCCGGCGCTTCGACGCTCATCACCTTGCAATCGTCGAAAAATGCCTGCACGAATTTGGCGGTGTAGTCGCGGATGCTCACGCCGGCGGCGGCGGCATTCGCAATGATGCGATCGTCCACGTCGGTCAGGTTCATCACGTGGTTCAGTTTGAATCCGCGCAGCTTCAGGAAACGCCGCAAAATATCCTGAAACACAAACGTGCGGAAATTCCCGATGTGCGCGAAGTCGTAGACCGTCGGCCCACAAGTGTACATGCGCACTTCGCCCGCTTTTTGCGGAACGAAATTCTCGATTTTCCCGCTCAGCGTATTGTGTAGCTGAATCTCAGCCATGGGCTCTAGACGATCTCTTTTCGCAGATGAATAAGCGTTCGATTGTAGCCGAGCCATTCGAAACCTAGCAATGTCGAAGCTGCGCGCTGTTTCGCGAAACCGTCTGCAATGCGACCTGATTAGTCCTAATTGACGCTGGCCGCTGACGCGGATAGAGTCCTCTTTCTCGTTTATCGAAGGAGCTCACGATGAATCGCATTCTTTCGGTCGCCGCCCTGCTCGCTCTGTCATTTCCCGTGACGCCCATCCTCGCTCAGGAGACGTCCAAAGGAAGCTCGCCCAAGTTGCTGACTCCCGAGGCTTCCCTGAACATGCGCAGTATCTCCGACTTGCAGTTCTCTACCGACGGCAACCGTCTTGCGTTCGTGGTGACCGAACCAGCCAAAGGAGAACGCCGCGCGCGTCACATCTGGCTATACGAAAAGCGCTCCGGCGCCGTCCGGCAATTCACGTACTCCGCGAAGTCCGATTTCTCGCCGCGCTGGTCGCCCGACGGCAAACAACTCGCTTTCCTTTCCGATCGCGACGAGCAGCAACAGATCTATGCCATGCGCGCCGATGGTGGCGAAGCCAGCGCCCTGACTAAAGGAAAACGCGGCGTCAGCAGCTTTGCCTGGTCACCCGACGGCAAGCTGATCGCGTTCCTTGCCCCTGACGCCAAGACCGAGGCGGAAGAAAAGAAAGAAAAAGACAAAGACGACGCGCACGTTACGGACAAGGAAGACAAACACGCCCGCCTTTGGCTCCTGACACTCGCCATCGGCGAAGCGAAAGCGCTGACTGATCCCAATTGGGAAATAAGCGAAGTCGTCTGGCATCCCTCCGGCACAAGTCTTCTCCTCAACGCCACCGATCACCCTGAATCGGATCAGAACACCGAACGCATTTTTTCCTTTCGTATAGGTGACGCGGTGAACGGCGATCGGAAGACGGCGGACGCGATGACCCTGCTCCTTGCTCCCCGCGGCCCCTTCGGCAATGTCCGCATTACCGCCGATGGCCAGCGGATGGCCTTCGTCGGCTGCCGTGAAGATGGCCCTCAACCGCACGACCTGATGATCATCCAGCACGGCAGCCGGGGTGCGCAAAATCTCACTGGCGCCAGCGTGGACCGGCCGGTTTTTGATTATCGCTGGTCCAAAGACGGCGGGCTCCTTGCCCTCGTCGAGGATGGCTTTCATTCGAAGTTCGTTGCGTTCACGGCAGAAGGCGCCCTCAGGGATGTCCCGGCGATCCCGGTGAATCCCACTGCGTTTAGCCTTTCCGATTCCGGCGAGGTTGCTTTTGCGGGACACACCGGGGCGACTCCTCCTGAATTGTGGGTGTGGGATCAGAAGGGCGCGCCGAAGCAAGTCTCTCACCTGAATGAATCTTGGAAGCAGTACGCGCTCAGCGCCCCGGAGTTCTACAGATACAAGTCCTTCGACGGCCAGGAAATCGAAGCGGCCCTTCTGAAACCGCTCGGCTACGACGGCAAAGCGAAGCTACCGCTCATCGCGCTGATTCACGGTGGCCCCACCGGCGCATGGTCAGACTCCATCGAGGCGTGGGGCCAGCTCCTAGCAGCACGCGGCTACGCGGTTTTCTATCCCAATATTCGCGGTTCGAGCGGCTACGGCCAGAAGTTTATTGAAATGAACCGCGGCGACTGGGGCGGCGGCGACTACCGGGACGTGATGGCCGGTGTTGATGACCTCATCGCAAAGGGCGTCGCGGATCCCGAAAAACTGGCGATCGGCGGCTGGTCCTATGGCGGCTACATGTCTGAATGGGCCATTACACAAACGACCCGCTTCAAGGCTGCCGTATCCGGCGCGGGCCTCTCAAACCTTATTTCGGAATACGGCACTGAACAGGGCCCTTCCTACGACGAGTGGTTCTACGGCGTCCCGTATGATCCGGAGAAGGTCGCGGGCTTCTTGAACAGTTCGCCCTTCGTCCATCTCCGAAATGTGAAAACGCCGACCTTGATTCTGCAGGGTGATTCCGATCCGGTCGATCCATTGGGCCAAAGCCAGGAACTCTACCGCGGCCTCAAACGCTATGGTGTCGAAACCGAGCTCGTTGTCTACCCGCGTGAGCCCCACGGCTTCCACGAGGAAAAACATTTGCTCGATCGCCTGAACCGCATCCTCGCCTGGTATGACAAGCACCTGAAGGAAGGGTCGCCAGTCGCTAAGTAAACCCAAGACGCTCCATCTAGCCTTCCGAAAGGCGATGAGCCATCGACAAAACAGCCGCCTGGTCTAGATCGGCTACGTTCTCCGCAATTTGAGGATGCTGCCGCAGGTTGTTTCTTCCCTGCCTTTCGTGGTAGGATTTTCCTACCGAGGCCAACAATGGCAAATCGAGCGACGACTCTCGAGTATTTGACGACCACCAAGATCGGGGAAAAGGGACAGCTCACTATTCCCAAAGAATTTCGCGAAGATCTAGGGCTGGGCGCGGGAGCTCCCTTTGCTGTCCTGCGTCTGGGTGATGGGCTGGTTCTTTTGCCGGAACAGCAGCGCTTCGAGAATCTCTGCGAACGTATAAGTTCCGCCCTGAGTGATGCTGGGCTCTTGCCCGAAGCTGTCCTGGCAACTTTACCGGAAGCTCGAAAACGAGTTTTCGCTCGCCACTATTCAGCGACCAAGCCCGCAAAGCGCGCATCTCGCCGCAGCTCGCAAGTGAAGTGACCGCTCGCCGCAGAATCCGGCTCTTCCTGGATTCCAATGTGCTCACTGCGGGGATCGTCTCCCTGTGGGGCCTCGACAAAGCCCTGTTGTCCATTTGTGCCGCGCGAGTCTGCAGGCTAGTTCTCGCAGAGGTCGTCCGCGAGGAGGTCGAGGAAAACCTGCTTCTCCATGCAGAGCGCCTGCCCGCATTGGACGCTGATCATCTGATCGAGGACTACCGGCGCCTGATCAAGCTGACCGATCCAGAATTGATTGGCCGTCCCGAGAGGACGCTGGTTCTGTCGAGCAGGCATCTGATACGGCATGAAACGGACGTCCCCGTACTGCTCTCGGCCATGGCCAGCAAGCCAGACTGGGTCCTCACCCACAACACCAAACATTTCACTGCAGCCGTAGCGAAACGAACGGGGCTCCGTATCGCCACACCGGCGGAGTTCTTCCGCACACTCTCTTCTCTCTTTGGCTGAAGAGGCTGGTATCCTTCGCTTGTGGCGCTGACAAAGCAGCCACTACTCGTAGCGTAGGGCTTTACACGCGATTCACATCGTGTTACTGTTTTTTCCCGTACCGCCATCCTTGCGCCAGGCGGCTGGGCCTCTGACTGAGAACCTGCCAAACGTTATGACAGGCTACCCGTGTAGGGTTGACCTGTCGCTCCAAAGACCCTCCCCTCGAGGAACGAAACGTCGTCTTTCTTTGCGTGTTTTTGCCACAGGCCTGTGGAAAGACTGGTTTTGGCGGTTATCGAGTTGCACAGAAATACCGAGTTGGCAGCCGCAGAGAAGTTGACGACCAAAAGGGGACATCTTGCTGAAGCTGCGAAAAGTTGAAATCGTTGGCTTTAAGTCGTTTTGCGAACGCACCGTAGTCACATTCAGCGGGTCGGGCGCGACCTGCATCGTCGGACCGAACGGCTGCGGCAAATCCAATGTCGTGGACGCCATTTCCTGGGTTCTCGGCGAGCAGAGCCACAAATCGCTCCGCGCCGAGCGCATGTCTGACTGCATCTTTAATGGCACCACCAAGCGCCCGCCGCTGGGACTTGCCGAAGTCACCATCACCATGGAAGATGCCGAGCTGGCCGAAGCTGCCCGCTTTGTGATGGAAAGCGCGGCGTCGGATTCAGCAACGAATTCCGCCGATCTCGCTAACGAAAACGGCGAAACCCTTGGCTTGACGGATGTAACCGAAATTCTCTCGCTTGACCCCGCGCAGACCCCCGAAACGCAAGAAGTTGCCGCTGACGGTTCAGAGCTGTCCCCCGCTGAACCAAGTGGCAAATTCAAACGCAAGAAAAAGTCGGCCGACAAGCCCATATTGGCCATGAAGCCGGGCGAAGTCGTCGTCAGCCGGCGGCTTTATCGCTCCGGCCAAAGCGAGTACTTGATCAACGGCCGCGTCGGAAGGCTCCGTGACATCCAGGAAATGTTCATGGGCGTCGGCCTCGGTCCGGATTCCTACGCCATCATCGAGCAGGGCCGTATCGGCTTGATTCTTTCCACCAAGCCCATGGAGCGCCGCGCCATCATCGAAGAAGCGGCCGGCGTAACAAAATTCAAGACCAAGAAGCGCCTCGCGGAAGCCAAGCTAGAATCTTCGAAGGTCAATCTTTCGCGTGTCAATGACATCGTTGTCGAAGTCGAAAAGCAGCTTGGCTCGCTGAAGCGCCAGGCCGCCAAAGCGCGCCGCTATTCCGAAATCCGCGACCAGATGCGCGGAATCGTTCGCCAGATGCTGGCGGGCAAAGCGCGAGAACTGGACGCCGAGGCCGAGCGCGTTGCCAAGCAACTCGAAGAACTGACCGCCGCCGAATTGGAGCGCGCCACCGCCATTCAACAACAAGAAGGCGAGCAGGACCGGCTGAACCAGCGAATTTACGAGATGGACGCCGAGATCCGGCAGAACCAGAATGTTTTGAATCTTACGGCGCTCGAAGTAGATCGCAGCGAGAACCGTATCGCGTTCAACCGCCAACGCGCTGAAGAGCTCGCCGGACGCCACGCCCAAGTGAATACAGAACTGGCGCAAGCCGCGGCCCAGGCTGCTGAATGGGAATCGCGAAGCGCCTCGCAGATTCACGCGGTTACGATGCTGCGTGAAGAGTCTGGCGTATTGACCGCGCGTGTCGAAGATCTCTCTAAGCGCGCCGAATCTCGTGCTACTCAGATTTCCGATTCTGAAGCGCGGATTGATGCGCTGCGCCGCACGTCATCGGAAGCCGGCGAAAGCCTGCTGCGCCTGCATGGCGAGCAGAAGCAAGCAGAAGAAGCGCTCGTCCATCAAGCCGAAGCGCTCCGCAAGCTCGAAGCGACGGAACAC
>JBGPDI010000175.1:0-7950 GCA_041482215.1 Candidatus Acidiferrum sp.
ACACTACTGTCAACTAGTGTCCTTTCCCCTGGATTCGTTGCATCCGTTGGCTTGCTTCCGCACTTTTCTTGTGACCCACCAGCCTCTCCACTCTGACCGCTGGCGAAAAGCTGGCGTTTTTCTGGGCTATACTCTCCGCGAAACGTTCGGCACTCGTCGCTCGGGAGTCCCTATGACCAAGCCTTGCGCTCGATTATTTATCGGTTTTTTTCTCTTCATTCTTCCCGCTGCCACTCCCAGCATGGGGTTGAGCCCTTCCGGAAAGCCCTCTCCAGCAATTTCCAATCCGCAGCAACCCCAGAGCGCTCCGGCTTCTACCTCTGCCCCGCAATCTCAAACCCGCGCGAAAATCACCGCTTACACGCTGCCTCCCGAACTCTATCGCAAAGCTCATAACCGCGGCCGCATCGGTTTTGCCACCCGCATCGTCGGCTTCTTCTACGGCCTCCTGGTTCTCTGGTTCATCCTCCGTAGCAAGCTCTCCGCGAAATATCGCGACTGGGCCGAAAAAGTTGCCCGCAACCGTTTCCTCCAGGCCCTCGTTTTTACCCCGCTCCTTGTCCTGACCATCTCTGTTCTCGAACTTCCTATCGACCTCTTTCAGGAATCCGTCTTGCGGTTGTACAAAATCTCCGTCCAAACATGGCCCTCGTGGATCTCGGATTGGGCCAAGGCTCAGCTCGTCACCATCATCATCGGCAGTCTGCTCGTTTGGATTCTCTATGCCGTCATTCGAAAGACCCCGCTCCGCTGGTGGTTCTACTTCTGGACCATCTCTTTGCCGATCCTCTTGCTTATACTCTTCATCTCGCCCTACGTGATCGATCCCCTCTTCAATAAATACGAACCCCTCACCGCCCACGCCCCGCAGCTCGTCCCCGAGCTCCAGCGCATCACTCGCCGCGCCGGACAGGAAGTGGCTCCCGAACGCATGTTCTGGATGAAAGCCAGCGACAAAACCATCGGAACCAACGCCTCGGTCAACGGTTTCGGCGCTTCCAAGCGCATCATCATCTGGGACACCACTCTCGCTCAGGAAACCACCGATGAAGTCCTCACCGATTTTGGCCACGAAATGGGCCACTACGTCCTCGGCCACATCTGGAAGGGGTTCATCTTCTTTTCCGCGATGCTCTTCGTTCTTTTTTATCTCGGCTATCGTTCCATCGGCTGGCTCCTTGCCCGCTCCGGCGCCGCTTGGGGTATTCGTGCCCTCGACGATTGGGCTTCGCTCCCCGCTCTTCTCTTCCTCATTTCTATTTTCGGTTTCGCCGCTGGTGCTCTCGGCAACACTTTCAGCCGCTTTCAGGAACACCAAGCCGATATTTACAGTCTCGAGGTCACTCACGGCCTTGTCCCGGATGCGGGCCAGGCCTTCGCGCGTTCCTTTCAGATTTACGGAGAAACCGTCCTCGTTGATCCCGATCCCAATCCCATCAACGTCTTCCTCTTCTTCGATCACCCTGCTGTCTCCGATCGCATCCATCTCGGCGTCACCTACGACCCCTGGTCCAAGGGCGAATCCCCTCAATTCGTGAAATGAGACCCCGTATCGGAAGGCCAGTTAATTATTTGCGCAAAAGCACGCTCAACACCGCATCCCTACTGCTTTTCTTTGTTAGCCTATACATACGAAACGACATACCTGCAGTCGGGGCTTTCTAAAGCTTGTTGTAACGGGGCATGTAGCTATTTTCCTAAGTGCATAGTGGCCGCTTCTCGGCCAGCGGAATTCTTTCGCCATCCATGGCGATCGGGAGACTGACGTGAAAACGGCATCTACTTTACTTCTGACAACGGGACTTCTCGGAATGCTCGCTGCCCCTGCTTTCGGTCAGGCGCCTTCGTCTGCCAGCCCTGCTAAAACTGTTTCTCGTACCACAAAAGCCGTGAACTACCGCCGCGCCGGTGGCGCCGCCAAAATTGATTTTCAAGGCACCGAATTGATGCAGCAGGCCAACGGCGAAGCCAAAGTCCAGAACAAGGGCAATCGCACGGAGATTGAAGCCAAATTCGCCGGCCTCGATGAAGCCACAAAGTTCGGCCTCGAATATCTCACTTACGTTCTCTGGGCCGTCTCTCCCGGAGGGCGCGCCGTAAACCTCGGCGAAGTTGTCCTAAAGAATGGCGCTGGCGAAGTGAAGGCCATCTCCGACATGCAGACTTTCGGCATGATCGTCACCGCCGAACCCTATTTCGCTGTCACCCAACCCGGTAATACCGTCGTTCTCGAAAATGTTTTCGGCGCCACCACGCTCGGCAAAGTTGAAAACATCGATGCCAGCTACGAACTTCTTGGCCGCGGCATCTATTCTTCGTCCAACACAAAAATTGAAAACGCTATCTTCGGCATCGATCGCAAAACGCCTTTAGAACTTTTTGAAGCGCGCAACTCCGTGCGCATCGCCCACATTGCCCTGGCCGATAAATATGCCGCTTCTACGCTCAGCAAGGCCGAGCAGCAGCTGAGGGGCGCGGAAGAATCTTACGCGCGCAAGAGCGACAAAAAAGTTGTCATCGCCGCCGCCCGCGAAGTTGTGCAAACTGCCGAAGAAGCTCGCGTCATGGCCGTAAAACAAAAAGCTGAAGAAGACGCCAACGCAAAAATTGCCGCTGACAAAAGAGCCGCTGAAGATCGAGAAGCCAAGGCCCGCGCCGACGCCATCGCTGAAGTTCAGCGCCGCCAGGAAGCCGAACAGGCTCGCCAGCAAGCTGAAGTCGCTAAGGCCGAAGCCATACGCATGAGGCAGGAAGCCGATAAGGCCGCCGCCGATGCCGCGCGCCAGAAAGCCGAAGCCGAGCAAGCCACTGCTGCCGCCGTAGCGCAGCAGCAAGCCGCGCAAGCCGCTGCCGATCAAGCCGCACGAGACAAGGCCGCCGCGCAAGCTCAGCAACGCGCCGCCGAAGCCGAAACCGACAAAGCCCGCCAAGCTGCTGCGCAAGCCGAATCCGAAAAAGCTCAACTTCGCGCGCAACTCCTCAATCAGTTGAATTCCATTTTGCAGACTCGCGATTCCGCGCGCGGTCTCATCGTCAATATGTCGGACGTCCTTTTCGACACCGGCAGTTACACGCTCAAGCCTGGCGCCCGTGAAAAACTAGCCAAAATTTCCGGCATCGTTCTCGCGCATCCCGGCCTCAGTCTTCAAATCGAAGGCCACACCGACAGCGTCGGCGGCGATGATTTCAATCAGCAGCTTTCCGAACGCCGCGCCGACACCGTACGCGATTTTCTCGCCGAGCAAGGCGTTCCCGCTTCTTCCATCACCGCGCACGGCTTCGGTAAAACGCAACCTGTCGCCACCAACGATACGCCCGAAGGCCGCCAGCGCAATCGCCGCGTCGAGCTCGTCGTCAACGGCGCCGCCATCGGCAATTCCGCCATCGCCGCCGCCGGTCCCGCGCCAGCCTCACAACAATAACTCAGCACCGCCCTCGTAGCGGCGTCCGCCGCATTGCTGCGCCCTCTTTCTTTTTCTGCCCTTCTCATTTCAGTACACTCATTTCCAATCTGGAACGCCCTCCGCCCCAACACGCCCTTCATCTCACCCAAACTCGTACCATTAGGTACTGAATTGTCCCGAGCCCTCTTCCCTCTGGCATCTCACCTGCCCCAGCAGGTTGTGCGCATCACTGGCCGCATCCCCGAAGATATCTCCATCCTCCTCATCGGAAGCGATTTGGATGGCAAAGTTTTCTCCGAATCAACCTCCACCGTCGTCCTCAGCTTCCATGGCGCCAGCATTCTCTCTCGCTACAAACTTTCTCCCGATCAAGAGCTCATCCTTCGCTGCCCTGACCGCAAGAGCGAAGCCGTCATCCGCATCGTCAATCAGGTGGGCTCTTCCAACGGCGCGTTCACCTACGGCGTGGCCTTCGTCGACCCCAATCTTCACTTTTGGAACCCGGAGTTCCCCGTGCTCTCTCCCGCTGAACTCGAAGCCGGCCTCATCTCGCTCGTCTGCAGCTCCTGCAAGACCATCGAAAAGTTCGACAACTCTGAAATCAAGCCCGATCTCTTCGCTCTCAACAAAGGTCTTCTTCGCCTCTGCAAACGCTGTGGCTTTTCTACTCTCTGGAAACTTTCCGCCGGCGCCAACGGTCACGAGCCTGGTCTTACTCCTGTCACGCAAACACCGCCCGCACCATCCATCCCGGCGCTGTCTTCCTATTCCCCGCCTCCGCAAACTCCCGTCACCTACTCGCGCCCGCTCGCCGCGCCCGTGCAAACTTCCCTGCAAGCCCCCATCACTTCTCAGCCCAGCGTCTATCACGAGCCGCGCGCCACCGTCCTTACCTTGCCGCCCCCCAGCGAATCGCACACTCCTCGCGTCGAGCGCCGCAAACACGTCCGCACCCGCGTGAACTTTTCTGCCTGCGTCCGCCATCCCGATCGCGGCGACGACATCGTCGTCTGCGAAGACATGTCCCGCGGCGGCCTCCGCTTCAAAAGCAAAAAACAGTATTACGCCCAATCTCTCATCGAAATCGCCGCTCCCTACAACCCCGGTCAGCCCGCCATCTTCGTCCCCGCCCAAATCGTTTCCGTCCAGGAACTCCCCGCCGAGCATCTCTTCCGCCACGGGGTCGCCTACCTCCAGCTCCTCAACTCCCGCAAATCTTTCTAGCTCACGCGCACCTATTCCCCAACCGCGAAGAGCTGAAACTCCCGAACCCTTACTTCTCCCGAAGACGCCAGAATATTCAATCGCACGCGCGATGCACTCACCGGCGCGAAACTGTCGATTTTCTTATGTCCGATAGCGTGTCCTTCCGCGATCGCTTTCCAGTTTTTTCCATCCCACACTTCGATGCGGTAGTGCTCGATGTGCTGCCCGTCATTCAGCCATTCCATCGTCACTGCCTGATCGAAGGTAACTGGCTTCACAAGATCTGCTTCCAGGATCGCGTGGCGCGAACCTTCCGGCGCGGACCAGAACGTGTCCAGATCGCCATCCAACGCCGCTTCCGTAGCCGCGGTTCGAACTCGCTCGTTCGCCATCAGATTTGAGGCGTACCGCTTTCGCACCGCGGCGCCGAACTCTTCCAGCCGTTTCACGTCCGCATCCGGCAGCAAGCCTCGCTTGTCCGGCGCAAGTCCCAACATCAACTGCCCGCCGCGTCCCACGCTGTTCTCGTAAGTCGCCAGTAGTTCCGCCTTCGTCGCCAGCGTGGCTTCATCATTCGGGTGCCAGAACCAGTGCTTCTTGTGCAGCGGCGTATCCGCTTCCGCTGGACGCCAGCGCAAAAATCCGTGCCGGTCGATCACGTTCCAATTCTCATACGGAATTTTTCCATCCTCATTTCCCGACCAGCGAATATCTCCGTATTCGAACAATCCCGTATCCGCAAATACCAGCGTATTTGGCTGATAGATGCGCAGCTCCTCGATGATCCGCGCGAAATTGTAAACATGCCCCGCGCTCCCCGCGCCATCCAGCCAGAATTCCGCCAGCTCGCCGTAGTTCTGCGCGAGCTCGTCCAATTCCGCCGTGTAATATTTGTCGTAGTCCACGGAGTTGTTGTATCTCGGCTCGTGACGGTCCCACGGCGAAAGATATACGCCGAATTTCAGCCCAAACTTTCTCGCTGCACGCTCCACCCTCCCCACGACGTCGCCCTTGCCCTTTTCCCACGGACTCGCTTTCACGCTGTATTCCGTTTGCTCCGTCGGCCACAAACAAAAACCATCATGGTGCTTCGCCACCAGCACCACGTACTTCGCTCCCGCCGCCTTGATTGCCCGCATCCACTGTTCTGGATCAAGCTCCGTCGGGTTGAACACCTCCGGGTTCGCAGTTCCATCTCCCCACTCGCGGTCCATGAACGTGTTCGGTCCAAAATGCAAAATCACCCCAAACTCCAAATCCTGCCACTCCACTTGCTGAGGCGTCGGCTTAACATCCACAAAATTCTGCCCCCGAACCGGCCCCGCCGTGCCCGCCATCAACCAAATCCCCAGCATTCCTGCAACAACCATCCTTCTAATCTTGAGTTGGCATCCCATAGGCAGTCCTCACCTCAATATTTTCGCCCAGCGCGCAAATCATACTACCCAACTTCCCCGCAGCTCGCCGAAGCTTCAAGGTCCTAAATTCCTTTCCTTCTTTCCTTCGTTACCTCATTACTTCTCCCCTCGTCTGCCAAAAAAAACGGGGAGGCCCGCTCCCCAAACCGCGGAAGCGCATCTCCCCGTTCCACATCCGTACGAACTAAATGATCTACTTATGCGCGTAATGCGTAATGTGCGCCATGATGTCCCGCCGGCTATCCGGCACGGTTGCGCCCGCATACTCCGCGCGCTCCGCTGGACCCATCTTCCCCAGCGTCGAATTAATCGCCGCCGCCCACTTGTCCATGCTCTCCGCATTCGGATACGTGATCGCCAGGCAGCGGGTTGACGGCGCTCCCGTGTTCACGTACTGCTCGTCCACGCTGTACGACGTCGCCACGCCGCTCTTGAATTGTTCGTCAAACGTCGGCACCAGCAGCTTCTTCAGCATTTTGGTGTATCCCTCCGGCTTGTCCGGCTTCGCACTCGAGCACACCACGCGCAAATATCCTGATGCATTGCCGAAGCTGCTCGCCTTATACGTTGTCGACACCATCAGCAAGTCTTCATGCTTGGTCGCTGCGATCTGTCCTGGCCGCGGCCCCGCCTTGCGCACTTCCTCGAGCACCTTCATCAGCCCCGAAATGGAGTGCGACTCCCACGACGTCCCGTTGGTATATCCGTCCGGCGTGTGAATCACATGCTCAAACGTTGCCCAGCCCACCAGCGTCCCGTCGGCCATCAACTTTTCCGCAATCGGAACGAACAACTTGTCCGTATCTTCCGCGTACTGCGCCCAGCTGGCTCGCGGTACGGCAAACTGGCTCACAAACGTATACACCGGCTCCTGCGCCTTCTCCATCTGCGGCAGCGCCACCGGCACGATCATCACCGCCAACACACACAAAATTAGGCCCGCTATTTTTGTCTTCATTATTTGTCCTCCTGGACAACCTGGCAGGCGCGCAACACAAAACTCACTCCGCTTCAAAGTCGTTCCTCGTCTCTCCATCCGCAAACTTCGCGGACGTCTCTCAAGGCGCGAGGATACGCATTCGATCGAGTGGGTAACCTGGGAAGAGGGGCTCTTGCCCCCGGGCACCGGCCAGCGTGCCGCGACAGTATGCTCCATCTCCGCCCCTGTCAACCAAATTCACCTCCCCGGGAACGCCAACCTCCCGATTGGCGATTTGAACTCTGCGATCTCTGCGTCTCTGCGTTCAACTTCTCTTTTTCCGGCCCCTTCTTCTCCGTGAACTCTGTGCTCCTCCGTGTCCGGCGCCTGCCCCGACCTGGTCGGGGTGTTAATTCCTTTTCCTTCCATCCTTACCTCATTACTTCTGCCCTCTGCTTGACTCCTATACCTATCTGATCAACGATCCCGATCGATCATCATCATGTCCAAATCTATCTCTATTCCCTTCGCTTTCGACGACCCCAAACACCACCTCCGCATCTACCACGGCGACTGCCTCGAAATCCTCGCCCAACTCCCCGAATCCTCCGTCGACCTTGTCTTCGCCGACCCGCCCTACTTCCTCTCCAACGGCGGCATCACCTGCCACGCCGGCAAAATGGTCAGCGTCAATAAAGGCGATTGGGACAAGTCCCGCGGCCCCGACTCCAATCACGAATTCAATCGCGCCTGGCTCGCCGCCGCACAGCGTGTCCTCAAACCCAATGGCTCCATCTGGGTCTCCGGCACCGCTCACGTCATTCATTCCGTCGGCTTCGCCATGCAGCAGCTCGGCTTCAAGCTCCTCAACGACATTTCCTGGGTCAAGCCCAATCCTCCGCCCAATCTTTCCTGCCGCTACTTCACCCACGCTACCGAAACCATCATCTGGGCCGCCAAAAACAAGAAGAGCCGCCACACTTTTGACTACAAGCTGATGAAA
>JBGPDI010000176.1:0-7935 GCA_041482215.1 Candidatus Acidiferrum sp.
CCACGGCGGAGAAAGGAGAGAACGCTGTTGTCGGAGTCGTTGGCGTCAATCCATTCGAAACCGTGCCAATCAAATTCTACTTGATGAAGAGCTGGCTCGGAGGCGTAGAGATGATTGAGATCGGTGACGAGTTTCTGGATGCCGCGGTGGGAATCATGCTGGAGAAGATGCCAATCGAGGCTGCGAGCTTCGCTCCATTCGTGGCGCTGGGCGAGTTCCTGGCCCATGAAGAGGAGTTTCTTGCCGGGGTGTGCGTACTGGTAGGCGTAGAGGAGACGGAGATTGGCGAATTGCTGCCAGGAGTCGCCAGGCATTTTGTGGAGAAGAGAGTTTTTGCCGTGGACTACTTCGTCGTGGGAGAAGGGCAAAAGAAAATTTTCGGTGAAGGCGTAGAGAAGAGAAAAGGTGAGCTTGTTGTGTTCGTATTTTCGATGGATGGGGTCTTGAGAGAAATATTTTAGCGTGTCGTTCATCCAGCCCATGTTCCATTTGAAGCTGAAGCCGAGGCCGCCTAGGTATGTTGGGCGCGAGACTGCGGGCCAGGAAGTGGATTCTTCAGCGATAGTGAGGATGCCAGGGAATTTGCCGTGTGCGACTTCGTTCATGCGCTTGATGAAATCAATGGCGTGGAGGTTTTCGCGGCCGCCGAATTGATTGGGGACCCACTCGCCGGGTTTGCGGGAGTAGTCGAGGTAAAGCATGGAGGCGACGGCGTCCACTCGGAGGCCATCAATGTGATATTTGTCGAGCCAGAAGAGAGCGTTGGAAATTAGATAATTTTGGACTTCGTTGCGTCCGTAGTTGTAGACGAGCGTGCCCCAATCGGGATGGGCGCCCTGGCGCGGGTCGGAATGTTCGTAGAGATGCGTGCCGTCGAATTGCGAGAGGCCGTGAGTGTCGCGCGGAAAATGCGCCGGGGTCCAATCGAGAATGACGCCGAGGCCGGCTTGATGGCAGCGGTCGACGAACTCCATGAAATCGGCGGGAGAGCCGTAGCGGCTGGTGGCGGCGAAATAGCCAAGGGTTTGGTAGCCCCAGGAGCCGTCAAAGGGATGCTCCATGATGGGAAGAAGTTCAATGTGCGTGTAGCCGAGATCTTTGACGTAGGGAATTATCTGGTCGCCGAGTTCGTGGTAGTTGAGCCAGCGATCGTGATCTCCAGGGACGCGGCGCCAGGAGCCGAGATGAACTTCGTAGATGGAGATTGCCGATTCGAACCAATTCTTCTTGCCACGGTGAGCGATCCAATCCGCGTCGCTCCATTTATGGTGATCGAGACGGGCAACGACGGAGCCGGTATTGGGGCGTAGCTCGGCGCGGAAAGCGTAGGGATCGGCTTTGAGCGGCAGAATGTTGCCGCTGGGACCGACGATTTCATATTTGTAGATGGCGCCTTCGTTGAGCTTGGGAAGGAAAATTTCCCAGAGGCCAGAAGAGCCGCGGGCGCGCATGGGATGAATGCGTCCGTCCCAGCCGTTGAAGTCGCCGACGACGCTAACGCGCCTAGCGCTTGGAGCCCAAACGGCAAAATGAACCCCTCGGACGCCTTCAAGAGTGATGACGTGGGCGCCGAGTTTTTCATAGGTGTCGTAGTGGCGGCCTTCGCCCATCAGGTACAGATCGAATTCAGTGAGCACCACGGGAAAAGCGTATGGGTCATGGATTTCGAACGGTTCGCCGTAGTGCGTGCGTCCCTGAATCTTGTAGCTGCCGGGAGCGGGTGCGCTCGCTTGATTCGAGGGCCAGGTGGCTTCGAAGAAGCCCTCGGGGCGGAGCTTGACGGCGTCGGTAACTTTGGCAGGGGAGAGAGTGGTGCCTTCGATAGCTGGCGGTCGTAAGGAGATGGAGGCTTCGGCGGCCCAGGGAAGAAAGAAGCGAACGGACCAGTTGCCCTCAGTGGGATGCGGACCGAGGAGGGCGAAAGGATCGGAATGGCGAGCGGCGAGGAGGGCGTCGATCTGCGCATTGAGCCGTGGATCGCGAGAGGCCGTCGATGCAGTAGGATGCATGGCTGGACGTTGCTCAGACAAGTCAGTGCTCTCCGAAACGCAATAAGTGCGGATGGCCAGATAAGTTTAGACCCAAAGCCGTCAGGCGTCCCATGGATTTTAGGGCGTTAGAGACACAAATACTATCTTGTTCGCTGAACGACAGCCAGATAGGACGCTATTTGTTGAGGGTCTTGTGAAAGACGGAGACACCGAAGGTGGGAGTATCGCGAGTTCCTGAAATACTGATGGGGAGGACCGAGCCAGTGCCGCCTTTCTTGAAGAATGGATCGAAGGCTTTCAGGAAGAAGGATTTTGCACCGGTGGTAGTCTGGGAGACCTTGGCCTGGAGGTTCAAATGACCGTTGAAGTTCAGAGCACCACTTCGGACACCGTAAGTTCCTGCCAGGTCAATCGCGGCGCCAGGAACCGTGAAGCTGAGGCTGGAGAAATGGATCACACCATTTTCAAGGTGAAAGCTGCCTTTCAGGTCGGAGACGGAGCTGCCGGCATCTTCGTCTTCGGGCCTGCCTTGAGCGCGACGGCTGAGCGACTCCAGCTGATCGCGAATCGCGGGGTTGCTCCAATTGGCATCGTCAACTCCGAAGTTGCCATCGAGAATCATTTTTTCAAGAGCCTGACCTTCTCCGGGAGGAAGAATAAGTTTGGCTTTGAGTTTGACGACGCCGGTCATCATTGGTTTATCGGAAATGATGGCGAGGCTCAGGAAATCCTGGATGCGTCCTTTAGGGACACTCGCATTGATGGTGATGAGATGGCCTTTTTTTCCGGGCACCTGGACGACGCTGCCTTCAGAGAAGATGAGCGAGCGAACGAGAACGGCGTTGACGGGATGGAGCAAGGTATCGCCGTTGGTGCCGTCCACAGTCGCGGAATAGTCCGTGGTGAGTGGAACCGGCTTGCCAACTTTGTCGAGGGCAAAATTGGGGGTGTCCGTATGACCCTGTACTTGAACCTCCGAGAGGACGCCGGTAAATTTTCCGGCCGAAGAAAGGGTGCCAGCGATGCCTGGAAACGGATCGAGGTCCGCGTCAGCAAATTTGAAATCACCCGAAAGCGGGGTTCCGCCGGGATCATCAACGTCCCAAGGGCCGAACTCGCCGTGAGTTTCGATTTCGCCTTTGGGCTTGCCATTGGTGAGATTGCCGCGGTAGGCAAAGGATTTGTCTGCACTGGCAGAATCGAGAACGAGTTGGTGAATGCGCCAGTCGAGAGGTTCCTTCCCGGTTTTTCTGGAGAGAATAAGAATGTCAGCATCGGCGATGAGCACGTGGTCGGCGACAAAGTCGGGGACGTTCTTGCTGTGGGGCGAAGGCGGAGGGGAGGAAGGTCGGTCTTTCTTGGGTTCGCGTGGAGGGATGGTAATGGTCATATGGGCGACTTGGACGAAAGAGATGTGCTTAATCGGGCGGAGAAGGCCAACAATGCCGACGGCGAAGAAGAAATGATCGACATGAATGAGAGGAGGCGTATCCGCGCGAACGCTCATGTGGATAGTCAGATCCTCACCGGAGACGGCGATGCGCGGGAATAGCTGGACGCGAATCGCACCTAGTGTGACATCGCCGCGCAATCGTTCAGCGAGGGTGTGTGTAATTAGCTGGCGGATTGTTCCTTCGCTGTGACGGGCTCGGAAATAGAGGAAGGTGGCGGTGAGGACAAATAAAAGCACAAGGGCGGAGATGATGAGGAGCCACGGCTTGCGGAGTGGTGGAAGGGTTTGCGGCATAGCAAGAGTTTGGCAGAGAAGAAGGGGAATTCGCTATCTCGAAAAGGTAGCTTTGGAAATGGTGTTTTGCTAGGAGGTCCCGTATGGCTGCACTATAATTCGCGCCGGTATCGGGCTTACTTCTGCAACGAAGCTTGGGCTGCAGGAGACAGTCGCGCTGCCGAGCGTGGATGCGGGATGGAGCAGGATCGGTGTCTAGCGCAAGAGAACGAGCGACTCAACGAGGAGCGAACTTAGGTTATGAGAATTCTTCGCTGGCGGTGTGTCATTTTTAGTTTTTTCATTGCCTTGGTGATAACGCCAGGGGTGGCGGGGCAAGATCGGTCGCAAGGACGGTCGATGGTGGTGTCGCGAAATGGGATTGTAGCGGCGGAGTCACCGTTAGCGGCGCAAGCGGGAGTGCGAATATTGGAGCGTGGCGGGAATGCGGTGGATGCGGCGATTGCTGCGAACGCGATGATGGGCGTCGTTGAGCCGATGATGAACGGGATTGGCGGAGATTTGTTTGCAATTGTTTATGACGCGAAAGCAAACAAACTGTATGGAATCAATGCGAGCGGGTGGGCGCCGAAGGGATTGACGATTGAATATTTGCAGAAGCAGGGAATACGGAGCATGCCGCAGCAAGGAGTGAACGCGATCACCGTTCCGGGTGCCGTTGATGGTTGGCAGAAGATGGCGGATAAGTTTGGGCGAAAGAAATTGGCGGAGGATTTGGCGGCGGCGATTCGGACGGCACGAGATGGGTTTCCGGTTCCGGAATGGACGGCGGCGTATTGGGCGGGGGAAGTGGATTATCTGCGGACGGATGAGGAGGCGACGAAGATTTATCTGCCGGGAGACCGGGCACCAAAGGTTGGTGAAGTGTTTCGCAACCCTGAACTGGCTTGGTCGCTGGAACAAATCGCGCAGCATGGGCGGGAGGCGTTCTACAAAGGAGAGATCGCGGCGAAGATTCTGGAGTCGATGAAGAGGCACAATGGGCCGATGTCGGCGCAGGACATGGCGGAATATTCGAGCGAATGGGTGGAACCGATCTCGACGACTTATCGGGACTGGACGGTGTATGAACTGCCGCCGAACGGGCAAGGTCTGGCCGCGTTGGAAATGTTGAACATCATGGAGACATTTCCACTGGGCCAGAAAGATTGGGGCTTTGGTTCGACGAAGGCGCTGCACGCGATGATTGAGGCGAAGAAGTTGGCGTATGCAGACCTGATCAAATACATCGGCGAGCCGAAAAAACAGAAATTGCCTACGGCGACTCTGCTTTCGAAAGAGTGGGCGACGCAAAGGGCCAAATTGATTGATGCAGACAAGGCGAACTGCGACGCGACGGCTGGGGAAATGCCGGCGGGGAACGATACAACTTATTTGAGCGTGGTGGATCGTGAAGGAAACATGGTGTCGTTGATTCAAAGTAATTACGAGGCGTTTGGATCGGGGATTGTCGCGGCAGGCACAGGATTTGCACTCCACGACAGGGGCGGGCTATTCACCATGGATCCCGCTTCACCGAATGTGCTGGCGGGAAGAAAGAGGCCGTTGCATACGATTATTCCGGCGTTCGCGCAAAAGGGGGATGTGCGCGTGGCGTTTGGAATTATGGGCGGGTGGAATCAGTCGCAGGCGCATGCGCAGTTTGTGGCGGACGTAGTCGACTTCAAGATGAACATTCAAGCGGCGCTGGAAGCGGCGCGATTCAGTAAGCACACGTTTGGCGGATGCGACGTGATGATGGAGAACCGCTTTGGACAGAGCGTAAGGAATGAATTAATAGGCAAGGGGCATAAGATCGACTGGAAAGGGACGTATTCGAGCGGGATGGGCGGGGGACAGGCGGTCATGCGGGACTCTACGACGGGCGTGAACTATGGAGCTTCGGACCCTCGGAAGGACGGTCAGGCGGTGGCGGAACTGCCGTTTGAATAGGTTTTGGATCGATTTGGGGAATGAAACTGTGCGTTCCGGGAGTGCAAAAGAATTCCATTTGAGGAGTTCAGATTGGAAGGATTCTAGCTCCGGTGGCCGGTTGGCCAGTCAGCTAGCTTGCAAGATATTGTAAATACAGGAGTTAGTCTGGCGTAGCATGGCTGGTGAATTGCACCTGTACCAATGGCCAGGGAACGCCGCCCGCAGCTACGCGACCTGGAAGTGGAGATCCTGATGGGTTACGCCCGGATGGGCTTGACGCTGGCGCGGTGCATTGCGACGGCTGCCTTTTTGCTTTCCTTCATACCTCAAAGCCAAGCCCAAACCGTGGACGTTTCTGGGCGCTACCAGTGTGCCGAGGCGAAGGTTGCCGGTAAGGTGATTCCTTGCAAATCGGCGCCGCTGACCCTGAAGAATGATGGTCATTTCGAATTGCGCGGGTGGGAAGGGAATTACCTGGTTAACGGTGAATGGGTGGAGCTCTCCGATTCGCTCATCAAGACACGCGCGAAGATTGAGCCGGGACACAAAATCGTGTTGCGGTATTTTGGCAAGCACGGCCTGGTGGAAATGACTTATGTGCGGCGCGTGGCGGAGATGGGGAAGAACGCACTGATCTAGTCACGCTAGGCTAAGCAGTCCCGCACAAGATCGAAAGAGTCCCCTCGCGGTTGTCCTCGAATTAGCTCAAAAACATCATTGTGTTAGTGATCTGAAGGCTGCCAGCCCCGGCCGCGCAAAACTTGGCCGGAAGTCGCGCCGGTCAATTTCCCATGATCGAATTCGATTTGGCCATTCACGATGGTGTAGTCGATGCCATCGGAGAGCTGATCGGGCTTTGTAAAGGTGGCATGGTCAATGATACTTGCTGGATCGAAAATAGTGATGTCGGCGAAGTAGCCTGGTTTGAGGAGGCCGCGGTTGACGAGATGTTCGCGCTGAGCGGGGAGCGAAGTGATTTTGCGGATGGCGGCCTCGAGGGAGAGGAGATGTTCATCGCGGACGTAATGCCCGAGAAAGCGGGGCATGGAGCCCATAGTGCGCGGATGTGTGTGTGCTTCGTACGTTGGGCCGTCAAGGGACATTTCGTTGGCATCGAGTCCTATGCTGGTCCAGGGCTGGCTGAGGCCGGTGCGGAGGTCTTCTTCGCTGGCCATGAAATAGATGGCGCCAGTTTGCGCTTTGTCCGCTATGATGAAATCCATGAGAGTGTCTTCGGGAGCTTTCTTCCACGCCTTCGCTACGTCATCCAAAGTCTTTCCGGCGAATTGTTTCAGCTCGGGGTTTTCGGCGGAAGAAATTAGAACGCCTGCGGCTCCGCCGCAATCGTAGAAGAGATTCTCCCAGTCGGGGTGATCGCCGGCGAGATCTTTCCTAATGCGCGCGCGAATGGTTGGATCCTTCAAACGTTCGAGCAATTTCTGGACTCCGCCATCGGCGACCCAGGGTGGAAGCGCGGAGGCCAGCGCTGTCGCTCCGGCCGGGTAGGGATACATGTCGGCCGCGATATCGAGGCCGGAGTCACGCGCGAGCTGAATGGCGGCGACGACATTTTTCATCGAGCCCCAGCGGGGTTTGCCGCTGACTTTCAGATGGAAAACTTCGACGGGGAGATTGGCTTCGCGACCGATGCGAATGGCCTCGGCGAGCGCGGGCATTTCCGAGGCGCCCTCGCTACGCATATGCGTGGCATAAAGGCCGCCGTATTTGGAGGCGACCTGTGCGAGAGCGATCAGCTCATCGGTCTTAGCGTAGATGTTTGGAGGGTAGATGAGGGCGCTAGAGACGCCGAGAGCACCGTCCTTCATTGCTTGTTCGACTAGGGATTTCATTTGATCGAGCTCGGCAGGCGTGGGTGCTCGGTCGTCATCGCCAATCACCGCTTCGCGGACTTGCGCGGAGCCGACATAGGTACCGATGTTGAGCGGCGTGCCTTGCTTTTCGAGACGGCGGAAATAGCCGTCGAGAGTGGTCCAATCCACGGTGAGTTTGTACTGGTCGAGAAATGCCTTTTGCGGAGCAAGTGTCTTTTCGTTCTGCGGGGCGATGGAGCCGCCTTCGCCAGTGATTTCGGTGGTGATGCCTTGGGAGAGCTTGCTGAGAGAGCGGTTGTCGAGGAGTAACGAGACCTCGGATTGGCCGAGCATGTCAATGAAACCGGGGGCGACGATGCGGCCCTTGGCATCGATTTCGCGTTTGGCGTGGGTATCGTGCAAATCGCCGATGGTGGCGACGTGATCTCCGCGGATGGCGATGTCGGCGGCG
>JBGPDI010000177.1:0-7458 GCA_041482215.1 Candidatus Acidiferrum sp.
CGCCAAATCTTCCGCTTGCTCCCGGTTCCTCACCATGCGGTACAAAAAATTCACCAGCGGACTCCGATAACGATGCAAGAGAAGCGCGAACGACTGTTCGTCGCCCGCCTTCACGTCCAGCATCAGTTGGACGTCCGACCTGGCCATAGACGCCACACTGTATCAAACCCAGCTTGTCTCAGAAAGTTGCAACTGCGGGGAGGTCCCCAATGCCGCATAACGCATTGGTGGGACAGGCTTTAGCCTGTCTATTCTTCTATCAGGCAAAACTGAGTTTTGCTGCCCTAAACATGAAACAAATACCGCATTATCAACAGACTAGCCACTCCAACAAACACCAGTAGCGCCATCCGCCAATTCGGCTCCCGGTTCACTTCCGGCAGCAAGTCCGTCGCCGCCACATACAACGTTACGCCCCCAGACAGCGGCAGCGCGTACTTCAACTGCCCCTGCAAAGCGCTCGTCAGCAGCACTCCAAACAGCGTCGCCACTCCTAATAACCCGGCCGCCAGAATAGCGTTGCGCTTTCCCTGCCCGCTCGCCAGAACCACCGATGCCACCGTAAATCCCTCCGGCAGCTTGTGCAGAAACACTGCCACGAAAATCACCACACCAAGCCAAGTGGAAACCAGAAATCCTGCCGCGATCGCCACGCCATCGAAAAACGTGTGAATCGTCATCCCCAGCAGCACCGTCGTCCGCGCGTGGTGATGGCTCACCTCTTCGCAATGCGTCTCTTCTCCAAAATGAAAGTGGGGGGCAACGGTGTGCTCAAAAAGATGGACAATAAAATATCCGATCAAAACATAAAGCAGCGCGCTTTCCCCGCTCAGCCGCACCGACTCCGGAATAATGTCAACGAACGCTACCGCCAGCATGTACCCCGCGCCCAGCGCCAGAAAATATTGCAGGAACTGCCGCGGCCAATCCCGCCGCACCACAAAATATCCGCCAATCAAATTCCCCGCCGCCGCCACGAGCCCCAGCCCCGCTGCCAACCCCACCCGAAATGCCAAATCATGTGCCATTTTTATGTGTGTTCTCTGCAAACACCGCGCTATGTTTCTTGCTGTGCCTTCACGCCGTCGCCTCTTCTCTCGCTCGCCGCAACTTGCTCAGCATCCATGGCGAAAACCCAAAGATCGCCAAGCCAATCGGCATCAGTCCACCGTGAAGCAAGTTGTATTCAGCCCCAAGGCTTTCCCACGAACGATGGATCACGTAATGCCCAAAGCCAAATTCAAACGCCAGAGTCAACGCAACCCAAAACAAGCCAATTCCCAACCGTTCTCCGCTATTACGCGCTCTCAGCCACGGCTCGCAAAAATACACGACCAGTAGTATCAGCGGCGTCCCCGTGAAAACCCCGATTTGCCCTGATCGAAAATCCCCTACATAGGGCCGCAGAAAAATCCACCTCGCAGTGCCGTGCACAAACTCAACTACCATCACCAGCAGCCACACCGCAAATGCTCTTCCCCACCTGAACATCTAATGCCTGCCCGTCCCTCGCGATTCCGATCCCGCGCCTTCCCTCATCCACTGTGCCTAAACAAAATCACATCCCCTTCTTGCACAATGTATTCCTTCCCCTCCAGCCGCACCTGCGCCTTTTCCCGCGCCGCCCCCAAACTCCCCGCCGCCAGCAAATCATTCCACCGCACCACTTCCGCCCTAATAAACCCGTGCTCGATGTCGCTGTGAATCGCTCCCGCTGCCTTAACCGCCGTCGCACCCTTTCGAATCGTCCAAGCCCGCACTTCCGGCTCTCCCGCCGTAAAAAACTGGATCAGCCCCAGCAAGTCATACGTCGCGCGAATCAAGCGGTTCAGCCCTGGCTCCTTCAATCCATACGAAGCCAACAGCTCCGCCGCTTCCTTCTCTTCCATCTCCGAAAGTTCCGCCTCCAGCCGCCCGCAAATCGCCACCACCGCCGCGTTCGGCCGCCCTTGCAAGGAACTCAAGTTGTGCCGCTCCACTGCCGTATCCAACTTATCCGCCTCGTCGTCCCCCAGGTTCAACACATACAAAACCGGGCGCGCCGACAAAAACAAAAATCCGCCAATCGACTTTCTCTCTTCGGGATTCAATTCCAGTTCACGAAGCGCCTTTTCACCCTCCAACTGTGTCTTGCATTTCTCCAAAGTATTCTTTTCCAGTAAGAGCACTGGATCGCTCTTCTTTTTAAGATCCTTATCCACGCGTTCCAGCCGCCGCGTAATCTGATCGTGATCCGAAAGCATCAGCTCCAAATCCAGATTCGTCGCGTCGCGTAAAGGATCAATGCTCCCCTCCGAATGCGGCACCGACGGATCGTCAAACACGCGAATCACATGCGCGATTACGTCCACTTCGCGCAGTTGTGCCAGCGCATCCCGCATGCGCTCCTTCTGCATCCCGCCCAAATCAACGTAATTCACCGTCGCATACGTAATCTTCTTCGGGTTATACAGCTTCGCCAGCTCCAACAACCGCGGCTCCGGCACCTTCGCCACACCCACATGCGTCGCCGACGCCCCAGCCCTCCCTTCGACCTGCGCCTTCGTCAATATCCGGAACAGCGTCGTCTTCCCAACCTGCGGCAATCCAATAATCCCTGTCTGCACTCCACCCTCTCAACCCAGTATTTTCCACCCGCACAAACTAGTCATCCTAGCACACCATTCTCTGCTCCCTTGTTCTGGACTGCGCGGGAAATAGACGAGCATCTCCACCGCGGACTGAGACAGAGCGTTCGAATTCTTTGACTGCTGTCTAGCTGATGAAACTAGGGCCGTCAAAGCTAGAGAATGTTTGACCTTCTCCCTCAAAGCACTTAGAGTCTGCATTCTGCGAGCGTCCTGAATACATGGGGCAAGGAAGTTCAGAACATATGTACCGAATCATCTTGGCCTGCAATGGTGTCCCGGCTCACGCCGGATTGGCAGGTGCGCGTGACATAACAGAAGAGTTCACCCATAGACCATGGCATCAGAATGTAAGCTGCCAGTGGGACGGGTCTCAACTTATTCTCCAAGCCGATAATGATTTTGACTCTAACGGACTCGCTCTGCTCGATGAGTTCTCTGATACGATTTTAGCCTGCATCCAAGACGGCTTTGATGGCGATATCGAAGTTCTGTCAGTCAAAACTTTGACAAGCAGCGACGCCTAGCGGAAGAGCGGAGCACAGGTGACAGACGCACTCAACGTGCTCCTCTTTGATGTTGCCGAAGCCTACAAACATGTCGCCGCATGCAAAGAATGTTTCAAGCGTCTAATCTCAGAAACAGTCTCTCCGGCGCGCACTTTGCTTCATTCGCAAGACTTACATTTGTCCAAACTAAATGAGGCACCTACACGTCATAATGGGGGAAGTTGCTCCAAGGACACCATTCCTTATTCATGTTGCCCATGGAACTAACAGTGTTGGATCTCTCCGCCTACGTCGGCCTCCTCGCCGTCGGCGCGATCACCCTGAATATGCTCCTAGGCCTGCTCATGGCCTTCCGCTACAGCCCCTATCGCTCGTGGCCGCATCACCGGTTCAACTATTTCCGTTTCCACAATTGGACCGGGTACATTGCGCTGGCCGCTGCCATTCTTCATCCGGCAATTCTGCTGTTCAACAAGAACCCGCGTTTCCGTTTTCTCGACCTCGTCTACCCCGTGCATTCTCCCTCCCAGCCCCTCGACAACACCATCGGTGCCATCGCTCTCTATCTGCTCGTCATCGTCGTTGTCACTTCTTATTTTCGCCTCCGTCTCGGCCGCCATCTTTGGAAATCTTTTCACTTCTCCATTTATTTCGCAGCCGCCGCGCTCTTTTGGCACAGCCTCTTCACCGATCCCGCCTTGAAAAATGGCCCGTTAGACTGGTTCGACGGCGGCAAACTCTTCGTCGAATCGTGCCTCCTCCTAATCGCCACTGTCAGTCTGCTCCGCTTACGGCATGCTCGCAAAAAAGCACTCCACGCCCGCCAATCGATTCCGCAAACTGCCCCATCACCATAGCCACCAGGACCCCGCTGTAGCGTCCGCTGCCCTTCTCTGCGCTTTCCTCTGCGCCCTCTGCGTCTCTGCGTTATCCTTTCTCTTTTGTTCCTCTCCGTTTAATCTATCCCAGCTATGCCAACTCCTACTCCGTGCTTTGACTTAGCTGAAGCTACAAAGCATCTCGCCGAACGCGACGAATGCCTAAAGTGCCTGATCGCAGAGACGCTCCCCTTCCAAATCGATATCGCCGACTCCCAATCCCCCTACGAAGCTCTCCTCGAATCCATCGCCTACCAATCCATCTCCGGCAAAGCCGCCGCCACCATCTTCGGCCGCGTCAAAGCCCTCGGTTCCACCGGCCGCGCCCCCACGCCAGAAGAAATGCTAAAACTACGGAAGCCTGCTCTGCGCAAAGCCGGGCTCTCCGGCGCAAAAATCCTCGCCATGAAAGACCTGGCGCAAAAAACCATCGACGGCATCGTCCCCACCCTTGAACAAGCGGAAAAGCTTTCTGACGAGGAACTCGTCGAACGCCTCGTCTCCGTCCGCGGCATCGGCGCCTGGACCGTTGAAATGTTTTTGATCTTTCGCCTCGGCCGCCCCGACGTTCTCCCCATCCACGACCTCGGCGTAAAAAAAGGCTGGTCCGTCACCTACGGCAAAAAACACATGCCCAAACCCAAGGAACTCCTGGCCTTCGGCGAACGCTGGCGCCCCTACCGCACCGTCGCCAGCTGGTACATGTGGCGCGCCTTCGAACGCGCCGGCTACAAAGCCACCAACAAAATCCGCCCCGCCAAAGTCCGCAAATCGCGCAAGCACAAGCCGGTTAAGCCGAAGCGCCCCACCCGCATTCGCAAACCCCTCTAAAGGACGGGCGATGCACCCATCACGCTCATTCAGCCCACCCATTCTTATTCTTGCGTGTTAACAGTTTCCTGCTTCCATTCGTCTTCCTGATTAGAATCGGCGCGGCAATTGCGCTCTTACCTCGTCCTGGAGATGCTTATGAGCAAGTCTCTCTGTGTCGCATTTCTCACCGGACTGCTCGTGCTATCTATCACGTCGCGACCAGCACCAGCCAAAGCAGCGACTGTCAAAATCATCATTTCTGGGCCCAATCTCCCGGCCCCTATCGAGGTCACGGACGAGCAGATTTTGGCCCTCAGCAACGTCTGGGCTGGCCAGTTTCTCGATGGTTCTCGCAGCTCGCCCGACAGACCCTCTCAGAGAATTCCTTTCGAGCTGGCGTTCTATGTGAAATTCCAGGACAGCAACCCGCGGCTGATGTACGTCGCGTACTACTATCCGGATCGTTCCTCGCAGCGCGGCTACATCTACCTCCCCGGCAGGGACGAACCTTGGTATTACCTCAATGTGGGAACCATCTTGCGCTCAGGCCAAGACGGCAGGTGGAACTATGCCTCTCCTGCCTGGGAGTCTCTGATTAAGCCCGTGATTACTCACGTTACCGTAGAAAAACCTGGAGTGCGGCACCAAGTTTTTCCTTGACACCCCCCATCTCTCCAGTTAATATACATTTTGGTTAAAGCTTTCTCCAAAGTGCGGCTGCTAACTAATTCTGGGAAGGGCTAACCACCGCACCTCTTTTTGGGTTAACAGCGCATCTTCGAGCTCTTTCTCTCAGCGATCGCGGCAACAACCCAGTCGTCAAATTCTCTGCCATTGAGCCTCATCAGAGAACCCTCGATTTGCACAGTATTCGAGCCAGGCAACTCCCTTAGATGCAACACTTACGAGACCCCTCGGATGTGTTGCATCTAAAAGACTTACCGGAAATCTAAGCCCTTTAGCTGCAACATTTACAAAAAACAGGGGGTGGGGTGCAGGAGGTTCAAAACGTAATCTTCCAAACTCAACGCAACGAAGCCGCTTCCCTTACCATAAAAAAGAGCGCCGCGAATCCCGCCAAAATCACTGCGCCTTCCAGCGAAGCCGAAATCCTGTGCAGCCGGCCAAACTCCGCCAGCAACGGACTGTCCGCTGCCGTCGCCTGAATCGATCCCATTTGCACCCGCAGCGCCGCCATCTTCGGACTAACCGCATGCTGCGACACAACTGTGAGCAGAATCATCAACACAACAAGCAATGCCGACGGCGTCGCCAAACTCGCAAACGTCCTCGTACGCATCAATCGCGCCACCAGAATCGCGATCCCGCAGATCACGCCAATCATGTGCATCCACCAAAGCCCAAACCCCACCATCGCCCCCGCCTGGTCCCTGCTAGCCAATATCCGAAACGCCCCCGGCGCCACTACAAAGCTCAAAAACACATCGCTCCCCAGCCACAGACTCAAACCGAGAAACTCGATCGTACGAAAAAGGTTTTGCATCCGGCCACTATACAAGAACACTCCAATGGGACCAAAATGTCGCCATGTCCAAATGCAAATCGTTTCTACTGCTCACCAGCCTCACTTTCTGGGGCGCAACCGTTGGCTTCGCCCAGCAAGTGCCGTCGGCGATATTCACCGATCCCGCTCCAGACAAGGAATTCCCCGCCGACGTCGCAGCTCCCGACGTGATAAGCCATGGTGCGCGGCTAAATGCTGTCCTCTACCTCGCCTCTGATCGCGGGCCACACCCTGTAGTCATCCTAGTGCCTGGTTTTCCCGGCAACGAAAAAAATCTGGACTTGGCATACACACTCCGCCGCGCAGGCTGGAACACCTTGGTAGCCCATTTTCGCGGTTCTTGGGGCAGCGAGGGAACCTTCTCCTTCTCCAACGCCATTGAAGACATGCAAGCCGCTATTCAGTTCTTGCGCGACCCGGAGAACGACAAGAAATACCGGATCGATCCAAAGAGGATTGTCTTGATCGGTCACAGCATGGGCGGATTCATGGCCGCCAACGCAGCCGCCCACGATCCTGAAGTCGCTGGCATGGCGATGATTGCCGCCTGGAACATTGGCGCAACCATGACCGGCCCTCGGGAAACTCACCGGATCGATTCTTTCCCCGCAGCTTCTTCTCGCCTTGCGGGAACGACACCCGCAGGATTGCAGGCCGAAGCCGAAGCCAACGCCCTAAAATGGAATTATCTGGACTACGCCGAGGCGCTAAAGTCCCGCCCGGTCTTGATTCTCGAAGCTCACGACCGAAATCTTTCTTACAACAAGGACATGAAAGCAGCTCTGCAAAAGGCGGGAAGTACTCGAGTGACGGAAATCTACGTTGAAACGGACCACTCCTTCTCCGACCACCGCATCGCCCTTCAAGTGGCTGTCCTGGATTGGCTCCAAACAGCGTTTCCGCCTGCTGCTAAATAGCAAGTTCAGCACAAAAACCGAACGTGTGCTGTCTGTTGCTCTTCGATGTGGGAGAATTGGGGAGTAGTGGTGGGCGACAAAGGACTTGAACCTTTGACCTCTCCCGTGTGAGGGGAGCGCTCTAACCAACTGAGCTAGTCGCCCATTGCCGATAGCCGCGACAGCCGGTACCGTCATCTATTTGTAACA
>JBGPDI010000178.1:0-6912 GCA_041482215.1 Candidatus Acidiferrum sp.
CTACCTCCAGACGCTGACCGAGATAGGTGTCGAGAAGAACACAACGATTGTGTTTCCGCTGCCTATCGATATCATTAATCAGTGGACTAAGAATCTAGGGGGACCGCAAAAGTAAGAATGGCTTCTGGGGGAAAACGTGGGGGCGCCGGCGAACGGGTGCTCGAGAGTCGGCATGTCATCGGCTTGTTCATGCTCATGCTGCTCTTTTCGGGCGTCTTCTTCACGCTCGGTTACTTGATGGGGCGCGACCAGTATGGCGGTCCGGTGCGCGCTGCCACGGACTTTTTTAAGAAACCCGCGTCATCCGCTGTTCCCAAGTCCGATGCAATTTCCAAGCGGGCAAGCAATCCCGCACCTTCTGCGGCGCCAACGGACACCGTCGCGCCGCCCAATTCCGATTGGGAGTTTTATCACGCCGGGGATAGCAAGAAACCCGAAGACCATCTCAAGCCCGTAAAGTCCGCACCCGCCGCCGCGCCTAAAAATGTTACGGCGATCGTCCGAACAACTGTGCCATCGCGAACCGCAAGCGCTCCACCAAAAACTCCGAACGCATCGTTCATTCCCGGTAGCTCTTACATTTTGCAGGTGGCGGCGCTCGGGAAAGAATCAGATGCGCTGGAACTCGCGCGGAGTTTGGAGAAAAAGAAATATCCCGCTTTCGTCGTATCCCCGCGAACTGACAAGTATTACCGCGTTCAGGTTGGCCCTTACCCCGATCCAAAGGCAGCCGACGCGGCCAGGAAGAGTCTCGAGGGCGCCGGATTCAAAGCCATCGTGAAACACTGATGCCCGCGGGCACCTGGGTTAGTTATCTTCATCCACAAGCCGGTGCAGAAACTCATTCGAGTTTGCGTCTCATAATTGCCGCCGCTTCAGGCGCCGCTCTCTCCCTCTCCTTCACCGGTCTCTATCTGAGCATTTATTCCTGGGCCTGCCTCGCGATACTCCTCTTCGCGCTGTTTGGCGCGCGTCCGCGAGTGGCGTTTGCATGTGGATATCTTCACACACTCTTTTTCACCTTCACCTCGGTCCCATGGATTGCGACCGTTCTTTCCGTTCATGGCGGTCTCTCGGGCGCCGGCGGTTGGGGCATCTTGCTTCTAATTGCCTCCGTTTTGGGAATTCTAACTGGCAGTTTTGCTTGGTTGGTCTGCCGTTTGTCTCGTAGAAGTATTGGATTAGCGTGTATCGGCGCACCCTTCATTTGGGTAACATTCGAATTTGTTCGTGCGCAAATGCCTGAAATCAGTTTTCCTTGGAATTTGCTCGGCTATCCTGCGGCTGCCAACCTGGCTTTCGTTCAGCTCACGACCATCACAAGCATCTATGGACTGTCTTTTCTAGTCGCAAGTTTCAACGCACTCCTTGTGTGGGCGATCGCTTCAGACGCGCTGACGCGCCGCGTTCGAATCGCCTGTGCAACCGCTGCAACGGCAATTCTCTTGATCGTCGGCGTGGCAGGCCCGCGCCTCGTCCCGCAACCGCAAGCACATCATTTCGCGCGCGCCGTCCAGCTCAATTTCCCGGAGACGGATTCTTATCCCGCTGATTGGTTTCAGTTGCACGCCGGTGAGCTTGATGAAATCGCGCGCCTCAGTCTCGCTCCCGCCGTCGAAAAACCAGATCTGCTCATCTGGCCAGAAGCTCCCGCGCCCTTCTCCTTCCAGGATGCGCAATTCGCAAAGATTGCTTCCGCGCTCGCCATCCGCTTCGGCCATCCGTTCCTTGCCGGAGCGATCGAGTGGAAACTGCCGGTGGACCCATCAGACGTTGCGCCGCGCAACACTCTTTTCCCTTACAACAGCGCGTTGCTGTTTGACGCCCAAGGCCAGCGTGTTTTCGTCTACGACAAAGTCCATCTCGTCCCCTTCGGTGAATATGAGCCGTTTCCCTTGATCCATCGCGTTGTCAGCAGTGTTTCGGGCGAAGTTGGCGGCTTCCACAAAGGAAATAGGTATGCCGTGGGCCCACTTCCTCGCGGAAATTCCTTTGGCGTATTTATCTGTTACGAAGCCATCTATCCCGGCGAGGTCCGCCGCTTTACCGCCAACGGTGCGCAACTCCTCGTCAACATTTCGAATGACGGTTGGTTTGGACGCTCCGCAGCCGCCGAGCAGCATTTGCGCATCGCGCGCGTGCGCGCGGTGGAAAATCGCCGCTGGATTGTGCGTTCGACCAATAATGGCTTCACCGTTTCCATCGATCCCTACGGCCGCATCTTTGAGCCGCTTCCGCCCGACGTCCGCGCCGCTGTTGACCTGCCCTATGACTTTCGCACGGACGAAACCATCTACGTGCGCTTCGGCGACTGGTTCGCCTGGCTCTGCGTGCTCGTTTCCGTTATTCTACTGGCCACAACTTTTCGAAAGGCAAAGTAACACCCGCTTCCCGGCGGACGTTTTACAAGAAAAAAGCATGATCCTCGAAGATCTTCAGCATCGTTACGAAGGACTCAAGCAGCGCATTACGCTCGTACGGAGCTATCTTTGACGCACCCTTGTACCGCGAGCGCCTGAAGGGCCTCGAAGCCCGTGTCGCCGATCCCACTTTTTGGAACAATCAGGAGGCCGCACAAAGTGTCCTAAGAGATCGCAAGCGCGCCGAAGAACAAATTGGCGCCGACGACAAGCTCTCCTCCACCTCCGGTGACATTGAGACCTACATCAATCTCGCCCAGGAAGAAACCAACGTCGAGCAAAAAAACGATCTCTTGAAAGAGCTCGACCGCGAACTCAACGCCGCCGATACCTACATCTCCGAACTCGAGACCAAAACTCTGCTCTCCGGCGAGACCGATCACCTTAACGCCATCATGACCATCAAGCCCGGAGCCGGTGGCACGGAATCGCAAGACTGGGCCTCCATTCTTCTTCGCATGTATCTCCGTTGGGCGGAGCGCAAGGGAATGAGCGCCTCCGTGCTAGACGAAACGCCCGGCGAAGAAGCCGGCATCAAATCCGCCACGATTCAATTCTCCGGCGAAAATGCCTACGGCCTTCTCGCTGGCGAGACCGGCGTCCATCGCCTCGTTCGAATCTCTCCATTCGATCAAGCCGCAAGGCGCCACACTTCCTTCGCGTCTGTCTTCGTGATTCCCGAAATTGACGACCGCATCGAAATCAATATCCGCCCGGAGGACCTGCGCGTGGATACTTTCCGCTCCGGCGGCAAAGGCGGACAAAACGTCAACAAAGTCGAGACCGCCGTTCGAATCACCCATCTCCCCACCAACATCGTCGTAGCCTGCCAAGCCCAACGCAGCCAAGGCAAAAATCGCGAGATGGCCATGAAGATGCTTCGCTCTCGTCTGTACGATGAAGAAGTTAAAAAGCGCCAGGCGCATACCGACAAGCTCGACGAATCCAAGCTCGACATTTCCTTCGGCAGCCAAATCCGTTCCTACGTGATGCAGCCATACCGCCTGATTAAAGACCACCGCACAAAATTTGAAGTGGGCGATGTTGACCGCGTGATGGACGGCGATCTCGACCCATTTATCCGCTCTTATCTAATGGCCAAAAAGACCAAGGGCAAACTCGACGTCCAACCAGACGACGATGCTGACCTGGCCTAAGCAACACGAAGGAGCCTCTCGATGCATGGAACACGAGAAAGTCGTTATTTGAGTCTTGCAGCGAGATTCATGCTTCTTTCATCGGTCTTTCTCATCTCCACATTCGCTGCCGAGAAATCCACCGCTCCCCAACTAATCGAACTTGCCAAATCCAATAGCCCGGCTCTCCACGACGCCATCACGGCCACATTCGACTCCAAAGATCTCAAGGAAGGCACCGCCTGGGTCGGCCGTGGCCCCGATTTCTTTTTCGCCACCGAAGCATCTTCGCAACCATCGCTCCTCATCGACGGCGCTCCCGGTCCACAATTGCGCCAGTTGGCTGGCTCATCTCTTTGGTATGCCGCGGCCCGCATAGAGCCGGTCGGCCGTTTGCATGCCTTTCATTACCTCATTGACGGGAAAAAATTCGGTGGCCGCCTCGATCTCCCCGCCTTCGCCCCTTCTTCCTATCTCCAACCAGGTGTTCCCTCCGGAACTCTCTCGCCGAAGATAATGCACACCAGCAAAATCTACGACGGCATGAAGAGCGAATATTGGATTTACGTCCCCGCGCAATACAGCCAGGCCACTCCCGCCGCGCTCATGGTCTTCCAGGATGGCGGTGGCTACATCGATCGCAGCAGCAACAATCCCACACTCAATGTCATTGACAATTTGATCGCTGAAAAAAAGATTCCCGTAATGATTTGCGTCTTCATCAATCCCGGCGACGTCACCGCCTCTCCCGGCACCCCCACGTACAATTTTGTGAAAGCCTATTCGGACAAATGGAAGCGCACTCTCAAGGATTCCATGCGCAGCACGCTCTATGACACGGTAAGCGATCGCTACGTCCGTTATCTCCGTGACGAAATCCTCGCCGACGTCGCCGCAAAATACAATATCCGCAAGGATTCCTACAGCCGCGCCATCACCGGCCTTTCTTCCGGCGGCATCTGCTCCTTCAACGCCGCATGGCACATGCCCGATCAGTTCAGCCGCGTCATCACTTGGATCGGAAGCTTCACCAGCATCCAGTGGAAGGAAGATCCCGGTGCTCAGGACGGTGGCCAGGACTATCCCGAAAAAGTCTTGCGCGAATCCAAGCGCAACATCCGCGTTTGGATGCAGGACGGCTCCGAAGACATCGAATCAGACCATTACGGAAGCTGGCCGCTTGCGAACCTCCGTCTCGCCAACGCTCTGAAGTTCAAGGAGTACGATTTCCATTTCAGCTTTGGCAAGGGCACTCACAACAGTGGCCAGGGCGCCGCCGAATTTCCCGCAGAAATGATCTGGCTTTGGCGCGACTACGACCCCGCCAAGACCGCACAGACCTACGAAATCGAACCGTCCGAGAAGGCCAAGCCGCTTTTTCGAGTCTCAATCACAAGTCGTGACGCTGAATAGACCGTCAATGAGTTCCATTTTGGGCCCTCCCTTGGGAGCCTTTCGGAGGCCTCAGGAGCATGCAACTGGTTCATCAAAGCGGAATTGTTCTTCCATTCGACCCTCAATTTCGACCGTTTAACCCTCTCCTAACGCATTTGGATTCAATGGTTTGATTCTCGCTCGACCCGATGATATCTTTGGAAGGTTACGCGCATGGTCTTTTGTGGCCTGCTTTGGGTGTGTGCCCCTACGCCTTATACGAAGGAGAGTTTGTTTTGAGCGAAGCCCTACGCAACTTCTTGTTTACCTCGGAGTCCGTGACCGAAGGTCATCCCGACAAAATTGCCGACCAGATTTCTGACGCCGTTCTTGACGAGGTCATGAGGCATGACCCCAAGGGCCGCGTTGGTTGTGAAACTCTTATCACCACCGGTGTTGTGGTTGTCTCCGGTGAAATCACCACCACCGCGCACGTCGACTACGACGATCTCGTACGCAACACCATTCGCGGCGTCGGTTACGACCGTGCAAAATATGGTTACGACGCGGACACGTCCGCTGTCATGTGCACGGTCAAGCGTCAGTCGCCCGATATCGCCATGGGTGTGGATACTTGTGGCGCCGGCGACCAGGGCCTGATGTTTGGCTTCGCTTGCGACGAAACCGAAGAACTAATGCCCATGCCCATCCAGCTCGCCCACCGCCTCACGCAGCGCCTCGCCGAGATTCGCAAAGCCAATAAAGTTGATTTTCTCCGTCCCGATGGAAAGTCCCAGGTCACCATCGAATATCGCAATGGCCGCCCGGCACGCGTGGATTGCGTGGTGATTTCCACCCAGCATGGCGATAAAGTTTCGAACGCAGACTTGCGCGACGCCATTACCGAGCATGTGATCAAGCCGATCATCCCCGCTGCCATGCTCGATTCGAAAACGAAGTACCACATCAATCCCACCGGCCGATTCGTCATCGGCGGCCCTATGGGTGACGCTGGTCTAACCGGCCGCAAAATCATCGTGGACACCTACGGTGGCTACAGCCGTCACGGCGGCGGCGCGTTCTCCGGTAAGGATCCTTCGAAAGTGGACCGCTCCGCTTGCTACATGGCGCGCTACATTGCGAAGAACATTGTGGCCGCGGGCCTCGCGCGAAAGACCGAAGTTCAGTTGGCTTACGCCATCGGCGTTGCCGAGCCTGTCTCCGTCATGGCGGAAACATTCGGTACAGCTGCCATACCTGAAGAAAAAATCACCGCGCTCATCCGCGAATATTTTGCGTTGACGCCCAAGGCCATCATCGAGGCGCTCGATCTGCGCCGCCCGATCTACAAGGCCACCGCTGCATATGGCCATTTCGGCCGGAGTGGACCCGGCTTCACGTGGGAGCGTACCGATCGCGCCGATGCTCTTCGCAAGGCCGCTGGCCTCGGGGCCGTCGTCGCCGCAGAAGTCGGAGCACGCCATTAACTTTTAACTTGGAAGCAGACCCGCTAGCTTGCGGGCCTTTACCCGGGACATGGGATTACTCCCTCCCGATCGAAATCTAAAATTGAGGAGCAAGACCTTGGCTATCGCTGAACTGAAAAAAGGTGACGTGAAGGACATCGGGCTGGCCGATGCCGGCAAGCGCAAGATCGAATGGGCCGGGCAGCAAATGCCCGTTCTCGAATCCATTCGCAAGCGCTTCCTCAAGGAGCAGCCGCTCAAGGGTCTGCGCGTTTCCGCTTGTTTGCATGTGACCAGCGAAACGGCAAACCTGATGATCGCTCTCCGCGATGGCGGCGCCGATGCCGTACTTTGCGCCTCCAATCCGCTTTCCACGCAGGATGAAGTCGCCGCCTCGCTGAATCGCGATTACAACATTCCCACATACGCCATCAAGGGCGAAGACAACGAGACCTACTATTCGCACCTCCGCGCGGCTCTCGAACACAAACCGCAATTCACCATGGACGACGGCGC
>JBGPDI010000179.1:0-6903 GCA_041482215.1 Candidatus Acidiferrum sp.
AATCGCCTGTGCCCAGCGGACAAGTCGACTTCAGGCGAGTGTTGCCGCGGAACATTGGAAATTTCCGAATTGATTCTTCGTTCACAAGGATATGATGATGCGGCAAGGACCGATATCTTCAACGTCCTGAGGTCACAAGGCGGCTTTTGCGATTGCGAGATTCTCTATGACGTACTCGAAACGAACAGACTAAAAGCCGAGTACTGGCGAGCACGAGCAACAGAAATCGATCAACCTACTGTCAACAAACCAGCCGAATAGGTTCCTGCTCCCGTTCGGATATTATGACTACGAAAACAAAAGCTGTGTACGACGTCATCGTTGTCGGCTCCGGAGCCTCCGGTGGCTGGGCCTGCAAGCGCCTTGCCGAAGCCGGCCTAAAGGTCGCGCTCCTCGAAGCCGGCCGCCCGCAGTCCGACAAGAATTTCACCGAACACAAGCCCGCGTTCGAACTCAAGTATCGCAACAGTACGCCAGAAATTATCCGCAAGACTCGCCCCATCCAGGTCAAATTCGACGTTTGTAACGAATATACCTACGACTGGTTCGTCAACGATCTGGAAGAGCCTTACACCACGCCCACCGACAAACCTTTCAACTGGATGGGCCGCGTGCGCATGACCGGAGGCCGCACCAACGTCTGGGGCCGCGTAAGCTTGCGCTTCAGCGATTGGGATTTCAAAGCATCTTCCTACGATGGCTACGGCGAGAACTGGCCGCTAGCTTACAAGGACATCGAGCCCTACTACGACCTCGTCGAAAAATACGTTGGCATCACCGGCAGCGCCGAAGGCCTCGAGCATCTGCCCGACGGCCAGTTCCAGCCCGCCGTCCCGCTCACCTGCCAGGAAACTCTCTTCCGCAATCGCGTCAAGGAAAAGCTTGGCCGCACCGCTATGCCCACGCGCAGCGCCAATCTCACAAAGCCGCTCAATGGCCGCGGCCCCTGCCATTTCTGCGGGCCCTGCGAACGCGGCTGTATGACGCATTCCTATTTCAACTCTGCCTTCACCACCGTCGCCGACGCCCTCGCCTCCGGCAATTGCACGCTCATTTCGAACGCCATGGCGTACAAAGTCCTCATGGACCCGGCCAGTAACCGTGCCCGCGGCATCCTATATATAGACCGCAACACGCACCAGCCTCGCGAAGTCTACGCCCGCGCCGTAATCCTCTGCGCCCAAACCCAAGAATCCGCCCGCATCCTCCTGAATTCCGCCACGCCGCAGCATTCGAACGGTCTCGCCAATTCCAGCGGTGTCCTCGGCCACTACCTCACTGCGCATGTCCGCAGCGGCGGAGGCAGCGGCGAATTTCCAAACTTTGGCGCGAAGCCATCCGTCGAAGGGGGCGCGGCACATAAGCCACTTGGAATTTACATCGCGCGTTTCCGCAACTTGCAGAATGCTCCGCCGTACAAGAAATTCCTCCGCGGCTTCGGGTATGAAGGCGAATCCTCCACCGAGTTCAATTGGAGCGCCCCTGGTTTCGGCGAAGCCTACAAAAAAGCGCTCCTCGAGCCTCGCACCAGCATGGAAATCACCGGCTTCGGCGAAGTCCTTCCGCGATGGGACAATTTTGTGGAGCTCGATCCCAACGTGAAAGACATTTACGGAATCCCCGTCCTCAAAATCCACATGTCCGACGGCGAAAACGAACGCGCCATGATCCAGGACATGGGCGACTCCGCTGGAGAAATGCTCGAAGCCGCCGGCGCAAAAAACATTCGCACCCACGCCAACCCTTCCGCCCCGCGCTGGGCGCTTCACGAAGCCGGCGTCGCCCGCATGGGCGCCGATCCGAAAACATCCATCCTCAATCAATTCCAGCAGACCCACGACATTAAGAATCTATTCGTCATGGACGCTTCCGGCTTCACATCCAATCCCTGCCAGAATCCCACACTCACCATCATGGCCCTCTGCGTGCGCTCCTGCGATTACTTGATGTCGGAACTCAAGCGCAACGCCATCTAGTCTGTCCTTTTGCCGGGTGCCCTCCCGTTTGGGCACACCTCCGCCGTGACGAGTGACTTGGGTAGCAGTCAAAGTGAATTTGTGTTTGGAATATTTGCGACTTGGAAATTCCTGCTGATCCCTGAGAGAGTCAATTCACATTCGCTGGGGTGACTTCTCGAACTACTCGGCCTGCCTCTTCTGTTCCTTCTCCGCCTCGTCCAGCCAGCGCTCCAACACTGCCTGTGATTCCGGGCTCATTTCCAGGAAGCCCAGGCCCGCCCCCATGTTCATTTGCGCATAGATGATCTTGGCTTTCGACTCGAAGAACGCATCGCCCGCGGAAATCTTCACAAGCACCATCGTTCCCGTAGGAAACGGATTCATCATGTCCAAATAGCAGCCGTAACGGCTCAGCTCGCTCACACGCGAGGCGATACGGACATCGGCCTTCACTTCAATCAACTCCGCGCTCGCGATGAAAGAGTATCTAGGCGAACGGCGTTTCTCTTGATATGGAATGGCGGCCTCCGGATGAAATCCCCTATTCCCATAATACGACGTTTCCGCCCATCCCCCGCGGGGCGTCTCCAATCAGCCATCATCAATCTGGAACGGCGGGTACCTCCACATCATCCTGCCGCTGCAAAATGGCCTTTTGCAGCCTGTGTTACAGCCTGACTTCATCAGATTCCTTGGATTGTGTGCGAATCCTTGTGTGCTTCAGGCAACCCCTGCAAAGCACTCCGATTCAGAGTGAGGTATCGAGCCTTCTCCGGGCTCCGCAGGGGGGAAATGTGACACTTTCGGCATTCTTCCCCTTACTCCGTTCGCCAGCGAGGTGTACCGATGCGACGTCGGGATTGCCGCTTCCTCCCAGTTTTATTCGTTGCGAGTCTGGTCTTGTCCTCTGTTTCATTCGCGCAAGACCAGCTAGCGCCACAAGACTCTTCCGCTAAGCCGTTGACTCTCAAGGAGCTGAAGAAGCGCGATAAACAACTCACCAAGGAACTCAGTGATGCGGACAAGGGCTGGCTATTGGAAGACGTCCCCGAAATCATCACCGAACCCGAACGACGCGCGTTCTTGGAACTCGGGACCGAGGAGGAACGCGACCAATTTAAGGAAATCTTCTGGCGCGACCGCAATCCCGACCCCGAATCGCCCATAAACCCAGTCAAGGAAGAGCACTACCGCCGCCTTGCCTATGCCGATGAGCATTTCGCCTCTGGCATCGCTGGCCGAAAAACCGACCGTGGGCGCATTTACATTATTTGGGGTCCGCCCGATGAGATCGAGTCTCATCCCACAGGCGGCACCTATGATCGGCCCATGCAACAAGGAGGCGGTTCTTCCAACGCGTATCCTTGGGAGTTGTGGCGCTATCGCCACCTCGAAGGGGTCGGCGAAAACATCGAGATTGAATTTGTGGATCCCAGCAATTCCGGCGAATACCACATGACCATGGACCCTTGCGAAAAAGACGCTCTCGCGCGCGTTCCGGGCGCGGGCCTAAGTCTGAGTGAAATGATGGCCGGTTCATCCAAATCTGGCCGCTTCACGAACACAAACGGAACCACTTGTCCGATGCCCATCGGCGGCACGTCAGCGAGTATGGACGAATTCACAAATCTTGATCGCTTCTTCCGTGTCCAGCGCCCGCCCGAACGCTTCAAAGATCTCGAGGCACTGGTCACCGTCCGCGTCGCCCACAACGAAATTCACTTGGACTACCGCGCGGACTTCCTCCGAGCGACCAGCAACACCGTCATAGTCCCCATCACCGTCCAGGTCTCCAATCACGAGCTTACTTTTCAGAACAAGCAAGGCGTGCATTCCGCTGTACTGGATCTCTACGGCCGTATCACTTCTCCCGGCGGAGTTGTCGTGCAGACTTTCGAAGACGTTATCTCGCGCGATTTTCCCGAGTCGCTATATCAGTCCGCGCTCAATCTCTCTTCCATCTACCAAAAGTCCGTTCCGCTGCGTTCCGGCCTTTACCGCCTCGATCTGGTCATCAAGGATACTCTGAGCGGCAATCTCGGCGTCTTCAATACCGCCCTTCGCGTTCCGCATTTTGAGGACGACAAACTCGATGCTAGTTCTCTGATCCTTGCCGATCAGATCGAACCGGTCGCCTCCACTCAAGTCGGCACTGGCCAATTCGTCCTCAATTCCTACAAAGTTCGCCCACGCCTTAGTCAGGAATTTTCAAGCACCGACAGACTCGGTATCTTTCTTCAGCTCTACAATCTGAAAGTGGACGAGACTTCCCACAAAACCAGCGTCTCCGTCGTTTATCGCGTCCTGAAAGACCAGCAGGAACTCTGGCGTATGATGGAAGCCCCCGATCATCTTCATCAAGGCGGTGAACAGCTCACCATAGAGCGCTTTATTCCGGTGGCATCGCTTGTTTCCGGCCGCTACACGATCGAGGTCACCGCCATTGATCTGCTCAACAACGACACCGTCATCCGCACAGCGAATTTCACAGTGAAGCCCGCGCCGCCGACGAAACCAGCATTTACCGTCCGCCCGCCAAATTCCTAGACGGTCGCGCTATTATTAACGCAAATGCCGGACCGCACACGAGCGCGCGAATTAGCCACTGAATTCATTCGCAAGGGTGACCCCACCGGATGGTTCGAACCTCTCTATCAGGAGGCCGAAACAGGGAAGAGCACTGTGCCTTGGGTCGACCTCTGCCCCAACCCGCACTTGCTCGGTTTCTGGAATGCGCATCCCCAGCAAACCGCTGGGAAATTTGCACTGGTCATCGGTTGCGCCCTTGGCGACGACGCCGAGCAACTTGCGAACTGGGGATTTCAAACCACCGCTTTCGATATCTCAGAAACCGCCATTCGCTCAGCAAAGATGCGCTATCCAAATTCCCGAGTCGAGTATGTCACTGCCGACTTATTCGCTCCCACCGCCTCCTGGCAGCACAATTTCGATTTCGTCCTGGAAATTTATACGCTTCAAACCCTGCCCGCCGCCCTTCGTCCCCCCGCCATTACCAAAATGACGGAATTCCTCCGACCCAACGGTCTCTTGCTGCTGATCGCGCGTGGTCGCGAACCCTCTGACCCCGAAGGCCAGTTACCCTGGCCCCTCACTCGTTCCGAACTTTCCGCCTACTCTGCCGCCGGCCTCAAAGAACTTTCTTTCGAAGACCTTCGCGATCCCGAAGATCCCGCCGTCCGCCGTTTTCGCGTCCTCTACACAGCCAAATCGGTGTAACATCTCGGCTTCCTGGAATCCCATTTCTCATCCAAAGTCATAGGAGGCGCGCTCATGTTCCGCAAGCTCATGAACACCACTGACGATTCAGCTATAACCATTCTTCGCTTGGTCCTCGGCGTGGTTTTCTTTGCCCATGGCGCTCAAAAGGTGCTCGGCTGGTTTGGCGGCTACGGCTTCTCCGGCACCATGGGCTTCTTCACGCAGCAGTTGCACGTCCCTTCCGCATTCGCCTTCCTGGCCATCTGCGCCGAATTTTTAGGTGGGATCGGCTTGCTCCTCGGATTCCTCAGCCGCATCGCCGCCTTCGGCATCGCCTGCAACATGGTCGTGGCCGTCGCAATGATTCACCGGCATTTCGGTTTGTTTGCCAACTGGTTCGGTACGCAGAAGGGCGAGGGCTACGAATATCACCTCCTGGCCATCGCTATCGCCCTTGCCATCATGATTAAAGGTTCCGGTGCTTTATCCGCGGATCGCGCACTTTCTCGGTGACGTAAGTAGTTTCTGCGATGAAGGGAATGGCGCAAATCTGTTCAGCTCGTTTGTGTCCACGCGGAAGAGGAGAATTGATGCATCGGAAACTAATTCCAAGCCTCATGCTTACCCTGGGTTTTCTCGCCGGTGCAGGCTGCCATTCGAAATCGGGCTCCTCCGCGAATCCGCAACCGGCCACCCCTCCCGCCAGTGTGGACGCATCACGCCTCGTCAACGCCGACAGTGATCCCGGCAACTGGATGAGCTACGGCCGCACTTACAACGAACAGCGCTTCAGTCCCTTAAAGCAAATCAACGATCAAAACGTCGGCCAGCTTGCCCTTGCCTGGTACGTGGACGTGGACAGCCACCGCGGTGATGAAGCAACACCCATCGTCGTGGATGGCGTGATGTACTTCACAACCTCGTGGAGCAAAGTCTTCGCCGTGAAAGCCGCTACCGGAGAGAAACTCTGGTCCTACGATCCAAAAGTCCCTCCCGAGTGGGGCATCAATGCTTGCTGTGATGTCGTCAATCGCGGCGTCGCCGTTTGGCGCGGAAAAGTTTTCGTCGCGACTCTCGATGGCCGTCTCGTCGCCCTCGACGCCATCACCGGAAAGCCCGCCTGGGAGACTCTCACCATCGATCCCCACTACCGCTACACAATTACTGGCGCGCCGCGCGTCGCGAAGGGCAAAGTTTTGATTGGCAATGGTGGGTCCGAGTATGGCGTGCGTGGCTACATCTCGGCTTACGATGCGGAAACCGGAAACATGGTCTGGCGTTTTTTCACGGTGCCCGGCGATCCTTCCAAACCTTTCGAATCTCCCGCTCTGGAAAAAGCCGCAAAAACCTGGACCGGCCAGTGGTGGAAGGTCGGAGGTGGTGGCACCGTCTGGGACAACATCGTCTACGATCCCGATCTCGATCTCGTTTACTTCGGTGTGGGCAATGGCACTCCCTGGGACCGCCCGGCTCGCAGCCCGCACGGCGGAGACAATCTTTTCATCTGCTCCATCGTCGCGCTGAAAGCCGACACTGGCGATTACGTCTGGCACTATCAGGAGACGCCCGGCGATGCCTGGGATTACGATTCGAACCAGTCCATCATTCTCGCTGACCTCAACATCAACGGGTCACCGCGAAAAATTTTGCTTCATGCTCCCAAGAACGGTTTCTTCTACGTGCTCGACCGCGCCACCGGTGAATTCATTTCCGCCAAGCCCTACAC
>JBGPDI010000180.1:0-6624 GCA_041482215.1 Candidatus Acidiferrum sp.
GCCAGATTTCGTTCTTCTCGATCGCAGAAAATCCAAACCGTTGTCCTGGCCTCATATCACACCACCTTTAGAGAGCAGCCTTACATCAGATGGTGTTGCATCGACCTATTGAGACCACCACAATTATCAGACAAGTCTTCCCCACCAGCCGAGTAGATTCAAATCCCAATAAATGTGCGTGCTAGTATTCACGCGGTCCCTCGAATATGTTCGTTCCGCCGTGTTGTGCTAGGCTGGCGCCACTTCGTTTGATGATGACGCGAACAATTTTTGAACAGTTCATGAACTCGTGGAGGCGCGCTTGACGGAGCACCCCCACGGGCTGGTTCGGACGATTGGACGATGGAGCCTGGTGGCGCTAATCGTCAACACGATGATTGGCGCTAGCATCTTTGGTTTGCCGGCGTTGATTGCGGCGCGGCTAGGGCGGTGGAGTCCGGTGGGGTTCTTGGCCGCGTTCGCGGGGATAGCGGTGATCGCGGCGTGCATGGCGGAAGTCGCGTCGCAATTCAAGGAGGCGGGCGGGCCGTATCTCTATGCGCGGGAGGCGTTTGGGCCGTTTCTCGCGATTCAGAATGGCTGGTTAACATGGCTAAGCCGGATCGCGGCGGTTTCCGCGGTGGCCAACCTTTTCATTACCTATCTTGCTGAGTTTTTTCCCGGAGTGAAGTCACCATTGGTGAGGGCTATCGTCCTTACGGTTCTGATTGGTTTTCTTGCAGCAGTGAACTATCGAGGAGTGACAGGAGGAAATTGGGTCAGCAATTTTTTTACGGTGACAAAAGTAACTCTGCTCGCATTTTTCATTGTGGCAGGACTCGCGGCGCTGCTTTTCCATCCAGGGATCCGTGTATCGCCGCCAGCGACATCAACGACGGCTTCCGACTGGTTTGAGGCTTTGCTGCTAATGATCTATTCCTACGGAGGATTTGAGGCGGCGTTGATTGCTTCGGGAGAAACGCGCGATGCGCGCAAAGACATTCCTTTCGCGTTGTTCACGGCCATCACGGCGACGACACTTCTGTATATCGCTGTCCAGTATCTGGTGATCCATACGATTCCGGATGCGGGCACGTCGAGCGCACCCGTGGTGGATTCCGCGCGGAGGTTTCTGTCACCGTTGGGCGTGCGTATCGTTGCCGCAGGAACGCTGGTCTCTGCGTACGGCTATCTCAGTGCGAATATGCTGCACACTCCGCGAATCACTTTTGCGATGGGAGAACGCGGAGATTTTCCTGCGTTTTTCGGACAAATCCATCCGCGCTTTCGCACACCGCACCTTTCCATCGTGATTTTTGCGGTCGTTCTTCTCGTCTTTTCGATTGCCGGCAATTTCAAATGGAACGCGATGCTTTCCAGCGTCGCGCGCCTTTTTGTCTATGGCTCGGTAGCCGCAGCGCTGCCAGCGCTTCGAAAAAAACACCCACACGCCGATCGATTTCGCTTGCCGTTCGGAATTTCGATCGCGGCACTCGCATTGCTTTTCACGGGCGTGCTGGTGACTCGCATGCACATGGGCGAGCTCAAAGTAATTTCGACTACCGCAGCTCTCGCGTTCGTGAGCTGGCTCTGGACTCGAAATCGAGCGGCAACTTAGTAGTCAACAGGCAGCCGTCTGTCTATTGGATTCGGCGGCAAAACGTGCCAATATCCGTGATTCTGCCAAACACATTGCAGATTACTGTGCCTCAGAGGAGAACCAAGAAATGAAGGCTTTCTATCTTCGATGCGGTTTGACGATTTCTTTGCTGCTGGGATGCGGAATGACAATCTCAGCGCAAGGCTCTGCGAAACATGCGATCACTTTTGACGATCTGATCAAATTGCATCGCGTGGCAGAGCCGCAAGTGTCGCCGGACGGAAAGTGGGTGGCGTACACGGTATCCACTCCGGACATGGAGGCTAACCGCGGCGCCAGCAACATCTGGGTGGTGGCGACTTCGGGCGGCGCGGCAATGCAATTGACGCAAAGCGGGCACGATTCTTCACCGGTGTGGTCACCGGACGGGAAGACGTTGGCGTTTTTGTCGTCGCGTAGCGGAGATTCGCAGGTGTATTTGCTTTCGATGGATGGCGGCGAGGCTCATCCTCTGACGAAGCTTTCGACGGGCGCGGATATGGTGAAGTGGTCGCCGGATGGAAAGACGATCGCGTTTACCTCTGGCGTTTACCCGGATTGCAAGGACGATGATTGCAACAGTAAGCGCGACGCAGAGAAAGAAAAGAACAAAGTGAAAGCGCACGTCGCCGAACATCTTTTGTTTCGCCACTGGACGCATTGGAACGATGGAAAGCGCGGTCATCTGTTCGTTGTTCCAGCGGATGGCAGTGGCGCGGCGCGCGACCTCACCGCCGGAGCGGAATATGACGTTCCTCCGGATGAGCGGAGCGGTCCAGGCGACATCAATTTTTCGCCCGACGGAAAAGAGATTTGTTTCACTGCAGTTACGGACAAGATGGAAGCGGTCAGCACAAACGCCGACTTATTTATCGTTCCAGTCACAGGCGGCGAAGCGAAGCGCATCACCACACAGCCAGGATTTGACGGGAATCCAGTGTACTCACCGGACGGAAAATTCATCGCCTATCATGCGCAATTGGTGGCCGTGTACGAATCCGATCGCTGGCGCGTGATGCTCTACGACCGCGCAGCGGGCAGAATCGAAAATCTGACCGAGAATTTTGACCGCAGCGCGAACGAACTGGCCTGGTCGCCGGACAGCAAGACAATTTATTTCACGTCAGAGAACGAGACGCAGCAGCCGGTGTACTCGATGGCCGCGAAGTTTGGCGCGGTGCCAAAGAAAATCATCGCCGACACCTTCAACACAGGAATTTCTTTCAGCACGGATGGCAAGACGCTCGTCTTCGAGCGCACGAGTTTAACGATGCCTGCAGAAATTTTCACGGCATCGAGCGACGGAACCAATGTGCGGCAACTGACGCATCAGAATGATTCTATTCTTTCGTCATTGGAAATGAACGCTCCGGAAACATTCTGGTTCGACGGCGCGGAAGGAACGAAAGTGCAGGCCATGCTGATCCGTCCGCCGAAATTTGACGCATCGAAAAAATATCCGCTGTTGGTGCTGTTGCACGGTGGGCCGCAGACGATGTGGTCGAATGCGTGGGGCTACCGGTGGAACGCGCAAGTTTTTTCTGCGGCGGGATATGTTACGTTGATGATCAACCGGCGCGGCTCGACGGGTTATGGGCAGAAATTCACGGATGAAATCACCAACGATTGGGGCGGCAAAGCTTACGTAGACGTGATGAATGGCGTGGACTACACGCTAAAAAAATATTCGTTTGTGGACGAGTCGCGGATGGCCGCGGCAGGCGGCTCTTATGGTGGATACCTGGCGGATTGGATGGCGACGCACACGGGACGATTCAAGGCAATCGTGAGCCACGCGGGCGTGTACGACAAAGTTGCCATGTACGCGACGGAAGAAATTTGGTTCGAAGAGCACGACATGCAGGGCACGCCGTGGAGCAATCCCGAGAGTTACAAAAAGTGGGCGCCAGTAACTTACGCGGGTGAGCTTGCGAAATTCAAGACGCCAACACTCGTGATTTGCGGCGAGAGAGATTACCGCGTGCCGTATACACAATCGCTGGAATTTTTCAGCGCATTGCAGCGGCAGGGAGTACCTTCGAAGCTTGTCGTTTTCCCGGACGAGGGACATTGGGTGTTGAAGCCGCAGAACTCGCAATTTTGGTACAAGACGTTTTTGGATTGGCTGGCGGCATACTTGAAATAACGGTGCGCGATTTGGCGGATCGACCATGCCAACTAGGGCGCAGCGGTGCTGCCGCCCCTACAAAGAGAACTACGAAGCTAGCAGGCGCTGCAGCGCGCGGCGGGCAAAGCGGAACAAGTGGTAGAGAAGAAACGATGAAAGCGCAACGAGTGCGACGACTACGATGGTTGTCGCTAACGGATGGGCGGTGGCCATCCAGGTTAACCACACGGCAAGGATGTCTTCTCCGAAACTCAAGAACCAATTGCTGAAGGGCTCGGGGCTGGTGTTGACCGCGGCGCGAGCACTTGCTTTTGTTCCATGCGCGGTGAGGGCGACACCTCCTGCGAGGAGCGCAGCACCCCAGCGCCATTCGGTCGCAGCACCGCCTGCAGCGGCGAACGCAAGAAGAGCGGCGGCGGACGGGCGAATGAAGGTGTGGATACCGTCCCAGATGGTGTCGAAGTACGGGACTCTGTCGGCAATAAATTCCGCCAGGTAGAGTGCGACGGCAATTCCCAATATCCAAGGATGAGAGAGAGCCTGCAAGCCGGGAGGCAGTTGGAGCACGCCGAAGCGCTGGAGTAAACCCAGAGTTGCCACGGTGGCGTAGAGATTGAGTCCGGAAGAGAATCCTGCGCCGAGCACGAGCCCGATGGTTTCGATAGGATTCATGCAAGACCATCATAGCAAGGGAAAATGTTCTGATGAGGCAGTAACTTTCGCATGCACAGGACGGAGTTTCCGTTTGACCGGACTGTGAAGGAAAGCGATGCTGTTGGCAGGTGGTCGTCCATGTTTGGTCTGGGTCATTTTTTCTATCCCTGGGGTTTCCTCGTGCAGGGCCTGGCAATCGTGCACTTCATCAGGCGGCGGCCGGAGAACTATTGGTTTTACGTCATCTTCTTTCTCGGACCGCCTGGAGCAGCGGTTTACATCCTCGCGGAAGTTTTGCCAGACCTGGGATTACTTCGCGGTGTGTTTCAGGGATTTGGGCGACGGTCGCGCATTCAGGTAGTAGAGACGCTGATTATTGATAATCCTTCGGTGGCGAATTACGAGGAGCTGGGCGAGCTCTACAAAGATCAGGGGCAATTTGAGAAAGCGCGCGAAGCGTTCAATCACGCGATCACCGGGCGGGACGATTCGATTTATACATTTTACTCGCGAGCGAAATCTTCACTCGGCTTGAACGATTTGGCTGCGGCCATTCCGGACTTAGAGCGAGTGGTGGCGGGCGACCGGAAATTTGATTATTACCGTGCGATGGGGTTGCTGGCCGACGCGTACGCGAAGACGGGTGAACTGGAGCGCGCGGACCAACTGTTCGTGGAAGTTACGCAGATTTCGACGACTCCAGAGACGCTTTACAATTATGCGAGTTTTCTGAAGACGGCGAACCGGAAGGAAGAAGCCCGCGAGTGGTTGCAGAAGTTGGAAGCGAAGAAACGGACCTTGCCGCGGTATATGCAGAGGCGGGAACGACCGTGGTTTCGCAAGGGAAAAGCGTTGCTGAAGGAGCTGGCCCCGGCGCAGTGATCCAGAATCTAATCGAGCGACAGGAGTTTGTTTTGTTTATGTTGAGCTGCAACTGGGTCTAAACCCGCACACGCAACACCGGCTTATGCGGCACCCGATACCGAGCTCGGGTCATGAGTGGTTGCCACCCGGCAGATTTAGTTAACCATAACACCCCCCCTCCCCCCGTGTTTTTCATAAGTGTTGATTCCAAAGAAAGTTAAAATCCTTTCAAATCAACACTTCTGTAAATGTTGATTCTGAGAGGACTTACGGGTGGTTTTCCTGCAAGTGTTGATTCCAAGGATGTTAAGAGTGAATTCGTAGCTCGAAGCGAAAGCGAAAAAAAGAGCTGAAAGAGATGCGCAGATTTACCAGAAGAGAAGTGTATCACATAGCTAGCGAAGATCAACAGAAACCTGCCAACCTCAAGGAATGTGCGTCGGAGTTCCGGTGGAACTGCCAACCTGTGGGCCGCCGAGCTTGGCGGCCCACAGAAGGTGCTAACGAGAGTGAGTATGGGGCTAGAAGTGGACGACGAAGCCGGCGGAGATGCGGGTGCAATTGGTGTGGCCGCCGGGAGTGTTGAGGCCGATGTAGTCCAACTGGGGACGGAAGGCCAAGTGTGGAAGGAGGCCGAAATCCACGCCGCCGCCAACGCTATAGGCAAATTGGTTGGAAGAACCTCCGGAACTGATACGCGAACCGCCAAGGAGGGCTTGCGCGAACGGATGGATGTGGGTGGGGTTACGCATAGTGAGGCGAGGGCCGACAAGATAGGTGTAGGTATTCAGGGAAACGCCGCCTGGAGAGTCATGGTAGCCACCGAAATCTCCGGCGACCCCGAGCCAATGGTTGAAATTGTAAGCAACCGAACCGCTAACGCCGTTCTGGTTGAAACCTCCGGAGCCTCCCAGGCGGAAGTAGGAATAGCTGAGAGAGGCATCTACGGACTGGGCGCGCGAAGGGATAACGAATACGGACATTGCGATCAGGAGAAAGATGAGCTTTTTCATAGGGTTAGGTCCTTTCGAGCGTTGAAAGCGTTCCAATTGGAGCCGGAGGCGAGGAGGACGGGCAGGGGGGGCCGGTCGCAGGCTCTTCTAATTCTGATGTAGTTTGGGGAGGGGATGGCAGGGGAACAGGAGGGGGGTGTTCCATAAGAGCAACATGGAGAGATAGGGACAAAGAGGAGAGGATTTGGAAGCGCGATGTGGAAAAGGATGAAGAACGATTCTAAAGCCGCATGCTCTTTAGCTTGTAGGGATGAACGCTGACCGGGGTAGCTGTAGATGGTCAAGACGTTGTTCCTTTCCTCGACTAGACTGAGCGCGGACCATGATGCAACCCGATCTTCGAAGCA
>JBGPDI010000181.1:0-6589 GCA_041482215.1 Candidatus Acidiferrum sp.
AACCAGCGCTCTTCACTGCTTTGTCCGTGAGCGAAACGTTCGGCACCGAAGCCGAGCGGCCCGCGGTCAACTGACGAAGAGCATCCTTGATAAATTCCGCGCCGAGCCCGAGCATCTTCAGAAAGGCGCGAACCTGCTGAAGTTCATGGAAAGAGCGCTCGCCGGCGACGGCGGCCTCTTCTCCCTCACCACCATAAGGCACAAACGTCACACGGAAAGCTGCGCCGGTGCCGCCGATGGAGCGATGAATTCGAATTGTTCCTTCGTTTGCCATGTTGTCTCTTTCAACCGTTTAGGCGGTTTGCCATTTCATTTTAGAAATATCGATTCCCTCTTTGGCCATTTCGTAGAGCGGGGACAGTTCGCGCAGCTTGGTGACGACCTGCACCATCTTGTCGATGACGTAGTCGACTTCCTCCTGCGTATTGAATCGCCCGAGGCCGAATCGAATCGAGGTGTGGGCGAGGTCTTCGCCGACTCCTAATGCTTTGAGTACGTAGCTGGGCTCCAGGGTTGCCGAGGTGCAAGCGGAACCGCTCGAAACCGCGATGTCGTTGATGCCCATGAGCAGCGATTCGCCTTCGACATAGGCAAAGCTCATGTTCAAGTTGTTCGGCAGACGATGCTCCATTGAGCCATTGATGAAAACTTCATCCAGCTTGGCTTCCAGCCCTTTGCGAAGACGTTCGCGCAACGCCAGCATGCGTACCGATTCTTCCGGCATCTCTTTTTGCGCGATCTCGCAAGCCTTGCCGAGACCTACGATTCCGGTCACGTTCAGCGTTCCGGAGCGCATTCCGCGCTCGTGCCCGCCGCCGTCAATGATGGCGGAAAGTTGCACGCGGGGGTTGCGGCGGCGAACGTACAAAGCGCCAACGCCCTTGGGCCCGTAAATCTTGTGTCCGCTGATGGCCAACAGGTCAATGTTGTCCTTCTGGACGTCAACCGGAACCTTGCCCACTGCTTGGACGCCATCAACCGCGAAGAAGATACCATGCTCCTTGGCGATTTTGCCGATTTCCGCAATGGGGTTGAGCACGCCAATTTCGTTGTTGGCGTACATGATGGTGATCAAAATCGTAGTGGGTCTAATCGCCGCTTTCAGTTCATCAATGTTTACGCGGCCGTCTTTCTGCACCGGCAGATAGGTCACTTCGAAGCCGTGCTTCTCAAGGTTCTTGCAGGTATCCAGCACGGCCTTGTGCTCGATAGCCTGGGTGATGATGTGGTTGCCCTTTTCGCGGAACATCTCCGCGATGCCCTTGATCATCAGGTTGTCGGATTCGGTCGCGCCGCTGGTGAAAATAATCTCTTTCGGCGTGGCCCCGATCAGCGAAGCAATCTGCTGCCTCGAAGTTTCCACGGCTTCTTCCCCGGCCCATCCAAACGAATGGTTGCGGCTCGCGGAGTTGCCGAATTTCTCCGTAAAATACGGCAGCATTGCTTCGAGAACGCGAGGATCAACCGGCGTAGTCGCGTGATTGTCCATGTAAATTGGTAGTTTGACAGCCATAATCCCTCTTCTCCTAAGTCCTCAGTGCAACCAGCGCCGGCTCGTGCGGCTCTTCACTCATTTGCGAAATCGTCACCGCTCCCAACACGCCCAAAATACTTTCGTTTACACGGCGCAGCGGCTCTCTTACAGAGCAGCGGTCCGTGGCGTCGCAATTCCCGTGGCTCGTTACGCACGAAGTGATCAACACCGGACCATCGATCGCCGAAATCACGTCCAGCGCACTGATCTGCGAAGGGTCCTTCGCCAGTTGGTACCCGCCGCTCGAACCATGCTTTGCAGCAACCAGCGCGCGATGCGCCAGTTTCTGCAGCACCTTGGCCATCAGCGTCGCGGAAATGCCATACTCTTCGGCAATTTCGTTGGCGCTACAGGCATGCTGATCGCGGTGCATCGCCAGGTGCTTGACGGCAATCAATCCGTAATCAGCTTTTTTGGAAAGCTTGAACATCGTTTAGAGACCTTCAGAAGCTCTGCAATATGCGACTGAATCAGTCGCACATGGAGTATATCCCTTCAAAGCTCCAAAAGTCAATCTAAAGCCTTCCAACCGCCAATGCAACCCCTGTATTTCGAGCAACTTATACTACGACTGGACTAGTCTCAGTTCCTAGCAGTTTTCATCGAACAGTCACCAGTTGCAGTCAATAGTCAGAATCGACCTTCGAAATGCGATTCGCCGAGTTTGCCGACTTGGCATGATAGCCTAGACTTTCGATGGAGGAACGGGATGCTCGGATACATCACTGGATGTAAACGATGGGGAATCTACTTTATGTTGGGGCTCGCCGCGCTTCTCACTATTCCTCGCGCCTCCACCCAAGCACAGACGAAAACCTCGCCGACACCCGGCACAACGAAGCGTTCTCAAGATGGCGCCGCAAAAAAGCAGCCGCCGGAAACAACTTTCGTCCTTGTCGGAGCAGGGGACATCGCCAGTTGCAAAGATCCCGAAGGCTCCCGAGCAACGGCAAAACTGATCGACAAGATTCCCGGGACCGTTTTTGCCGCCGGCGACCTAGCCTATGAAGGCGGAAGCCCAGATGAATTTGAATTTTGCTATGGCCCAACCTGGGGACGCTTTAAGAACCGGACAAAACCAGCCATGGGCAACCATGAGTACGTCAATCCGACGGCACACGGCTATTTCGACTATTGGGGTGCGCAGGCCGGACCGAGAGGCAAGGGCTACTACAGTTTCGATCTCGGCGCGTGGCACATCCTCGCGCTCAACACCAATTGCTACATCAAGGCTCTAGGCGGCTGCGGTGCAGGCTCACCAGAAGAAACTTGGCTGAAAGCCGATCTCGCCGAGCATCCCAACTCCTGCATCATCGCTTACGGCCATCATGCACTCTTCAGCAGCGGCGTTTTCAAGAGGCACGCCGTGCATCCGGAGCTAAAACAACTCTGGCAAGATCTCTACGTCGCGCACGCGGACCTGATTCTCGCCGGCCACGAACATTCCTACGAACGCTTTGCGCCACAGGACCCCGATGGCAAGGCCGATCCCGAGCATGGAATCCGCGAGATCGTCGTTGGAACCGGCGGCCGCAGCCACGATTTCCTCGGCTTTGCCACTCCCAACAGTGAGATTAAGCAGTGGGACACTTACGGCGTTCTTAAGCTCACGCTCTCACCCGGAAAGTACACGTGGGAGTTCATTCCCGAGGAAGGCAAAACGTTTCGCGACTCCGGCAGCGGAACCTGTCACAACCATCTCGCAGAAGCGAACTAAAAACACATCCGTGCGATTCGGTCTAAGGTTTTGCTGCGGAACACCCACCGCCTGCCGCGGCAGCTTCGATTAGTTTCTGCACGGCGGGCGCGGGGATCAGCAGCAACTGCGCTTTCGGTTTCTTTATCTGTTCAATAAGGACGAGTTGCTCCGCTTTCCACGGATCGGGCATCACCTGCCCTCTTGCGATGGCGTCCAGCGCGGCAAGGCCTGTGGTCCCAAGCGCTGAGAGGTCCTGCGAATTTACGGCAACTTCTTTCACCAGGTAAGAATGCTGCGCAAGCGGCTGAAGTTTCAAATCATTGTCTCGCCAACTCGCAAGTTGAGCGCGCAGCCGGGCTTCCAGCGCAGCATCGCGGCAGGAAGATCCAAGAAATTGATCAACTAACTCCGCAAATCGTCGTCCGGCGTCGCTCTCCAGCGGAATCGCATCCACCACTCGGTTCAAAGGCGTAGCACTGGTTGGCTCCGCGGGAGCGGTCTGTTCGCGCGTGTAATCCTTCACCGGCTCGATCACATCCGTGAGCGTTCGCAACGCGCCAATTTCCGCTGGCGATGCTGGACCCGCGATGCGTTGTAGCATCTGGTGATAGTAGGCCTTGTGCGTCAGCCCCAACCACTCCAGCCGCGCGCTGACGAAATCCAGTCGCGCATACATGGATGCGACGTCTGTAACGTTTTGCGGCGACCACAGCCGCTCCGCAATCGCCGCATTCCTCGGCCAGATACGCGAATCCACATTTTCAGGATTCACGTACTCCGCCCACATGCACGATTCTCCACCTAGAATTCTCTGCTTCTCTTCCGCCGAGAGGTTCGCGGCGTCACCGCTCATGGGATCCGAAGCATAATGCCGCGCCGCCGACCAACCCAAATCGAGGTAATACCCATTCGAAAGAATTCCTCGGTAACCCTGCTTCGCAGCTTGCGCCAGCGCCGCTTGTCCCCGCCACGACTGAACCATGATGTCCTTCGACACTCCCGGCACCAACACTTCGTCCCAGCCAACCACGATTTTTCCGTGCTTGGTTACCAGCTTCTGCACCCGTTCGCTGAAGTACGCCTGAAGCGCTTCATTGTTCTTTATCTTGTGCGTCTTCATGTACTCCTGAATTTTCGGATTCGCGTCCCACTCTTTGCCATTCACCTCGTCGCCACCGATGTGAAAATAGTGGTCCGGAAAAACCTTGGCCATCTCGCCGATCAAATCATCGAGGAATTTGTAGACTTTTTCGTTTGTCGGGTCCATCGCCGGATCAAAGATTCCCCATCTCCGCTCGATTTCGTATGGACCTTTTCCGCTGGCCAGCTCTGGATGCCCCACAAACCACGCCGTGCTGTGTCCCGGCATGTCGAACTCTGGCACTACGCGAATTCCACGTTCGCGCGCGTAAGCGATCAACTCGCGAATCTCCTCCTGCGTGTAGTACATCTCGTCGGAGCCCAGTTCGTGAAGCTTCGGATATTTCTTGCTCTCCGCGCGGAAGCCCTGATTCTCCGAGAGGTGCCAGTGGAAAACGTTCATCTTCACTGCTTCCATGCCATCAATATTTCGGCGCAGCACGTCGAGCGGAATGAAATGACGGGCGCAATCGATCATCAAGCCGCGCCAGGGAAATCGCGGCTGGTCCTGAATGGTGACTGCAGGCGCGGCAAATCCATCGGGGGAAACATCCACAAGTTGAAGAAATGTTTGCAGCCCGTGCATTGCTCCGAGCGGAGTTGGCGCGTTGATTTTCGCGCCCGTGGCATTCACTTCCAAAACGTAGCTCTCGTCCTCGCCAACTTCCTGAATCTCTTTACTGGCGCGATCAGTCTGAATGATCAGCGTCGCTCTCGGCGTCTTCGAGGGTTTGAAAGAAAGCGGCAGCGCCGTCTGCCGCGCGAGCTGCCGCAAAAATCGCTCTCCGGCGAGCTGAAGTCGCGACTCCTTGTAGCCTGTGAACGCCACCGAAAACGCAGAGTCCACGCGCAGGCTCCCCGTCCCGGACTGCGCGCTCGCCGGAAACGGCATCAGATTCAACACTGGCTGTTGAGCTCTAATCATCGTCGGGTGCAACAAGATACAAAGAACGAGTATGCCAAAACCTTGAAACCGCAAACGCTGGGCCATTGTCCGGAGAGTCCTCTCACGCAAGGTAGCCAATCTCTGTTCGGTGCTATGTAGCACCCGCCACCGCATACTGTCATACCTTTAACGTCCAGCGAAGAGGATTCGTTTCGAAGCACGAAGAGTCCACATTGGCCTGTCGAAAAGTTTGCAAGGCCCGCTCTTCCCGGCCTGAGTTAGAATGATTTCAGAACTGTGGCGCTCCTGAATCCACGATGAAAACGTCAATCGCCATCTATCCCGGCTCTTTTGATCCGGTCACCAACGGCCACCTCGACCTTATCGAGCGCGGCGAAAAAATGTTTGACCTCCTGATTGTGGCGGTGCTGAAGAACGCGGAAAAGCAGCCCCTCTTCACCGTTCCTGAGCGTATCGAAATGTTACGTGAGGTCACCAAAAAATGGGCTGACGTGGAAGTGGACGTCTTCGAAGGCTTGCTTGTTGACTACGCGCGCAAGCGCCATGCTGGCGTCATCCTTCGAGGAATCCGGGCCGTCTCCGACTACGAGTACGAATTGCAGATGGCACTGATGAACCGCAAGCTCGAATCGCGGCTAGAGACCGTATTCATGCTTCCGGGCGAGCCCTACAGCTACCTGAGTTCGAAGCTAGTGCGCGAAATCGCGCAACATGGTGGACCGATGGATGGTCTTGTTCCACCCATCGTCGAGCAAAGATTGAAAGCAAAGTTTTCGTAACTGCGAACTGATCACTGATATCTTTTTTCCAAGGAGCTAAGGTGCAATTAACGGACCGCATCAACCGCATACAAATCTCGCCAACGGCGGCGGTGATCGCCGCGGCGGACAAACTGAAATCCAGCGGCGTGGACGTAGCAGACTTCGGCCCGGGCGAACCGGACTTCCCCACGCCCGACCACATCAAGAAAGCGGCCATCAAGGCCATCGAAGAAAACAAATCCAAGTACACGCAGACGGGCGGCATCATGCCGCTGCGCGAATCTATCTGCGCATGGCATAACCGCGAGCTCGGTTCATCGTACGAAGCAAAAGAATGCGTCGTGAGCGTCGGTGGCAAGCACTCCATCTTCAACGTGATGAGCGTGCTGGTTCAGCACGGCGACGAGGTCATTATTCCCGCGCCGTATTGGGTGAGCTTCCCGGACATCGTCAAGTACACAGGTGCGACGCCGGTCTTCGTCGAAACGAAACCGGAAGACGGCTTCAGTGTAAAAGCCTCGGCGATCGAAAAAGCCATCACGCCAAAG
>JBGPDI010000182.1:0-6564 GCA_041482215.1 Candidatus Acidiferrum sp.
CTGTCATCTCGGCTTGTGCTTGCTCGATACTTACACCAGGCTTCAGCCGTCCCACTACCCGCAAATAGTGCGCGCCCCGCGCTCCCGGGTCCAGGTCCCGCGCCGTGAATTCTGAGGGCAGCCACAGTTCGACTCTTGTTGGATATTGAAATCCCTCTGGCATCACTCCAATAACGCTGTATGTTTGCCCATCTAGTGTCAGCGCTTTCCCGAGAATGTTGCGATCTCCTCCAAAGCGCCGCATCCACAATCCGTGGCCCAATACCACCACGTGCGCTTTCCCCGCCACGTCATCTGCCGCCACGAAGGCTCGGCCCAGCGCCGGCTGCACTCCAAACACTGCAAAAAATGGCGCCGCCACGCGCGCCCCATTTAATCGTTCCGGTTCTGCCCCTCCGGTGTAATTGAACGTTCCGCGCGCCGCCGATGCCATGGACTCGAACGAACTGGAATCCCTCCGCCAGTCCACATAATTCGGCGGAGCGACCGCAAACTGGTTGAACCCTGCCGCTGGATTGCTCTCCCACACCAACACGATTCGATCCGGTTTGTCGTAAGGCAGCGGGCTCAGCAGCACCGCACGAATCACCGAAAAAATTGCCGTATTCGCGCCAATCCCCAGCGCCAGCGTCAATACCGCCACCGTCGTAAACCCCGCGCTCTTTCGAAGCGTCCGCAGTCCGTACCGTACATCCTGAAAAAGAGCGTCCAGAAACGGCAGCCCGTGCAGTTCACGGTTCGTTTCCCGGAGCTGCGTCATTCCTCCCAATCTCATGCGCGCCTCCCGCAACGCTTCTTCCCGTGTCAGGCCCCGTCGAATGCCTTCCGTAGTCAACATCTCCAGGTGATCGTCCAGCTCCCGCTGAAAATCTTCATCCACGCGCTCCATCCAAAACCATCCGCGCACGCGCGCACTCACCGCTTTCACCCAATGCATCATGGCCTCACCCCTTCTCCGCAATTCGCAACACGCGCCCAACCACTCCCGCGATGCGCTCCCAGTTTTCCGCTTCGGTGCGCAATTGTTTTTTCCCCGCCCGGGTGATCGCGTAAAATTTCGCCTTGCGATTATTTTCCGATGCGCCCCACGCCGCGGAAATCCACCCTCTCTGCAGTAGACGCACTAGCGACGCATAAATCGTTCCCTGATTGATCAGCAGAGCTTCTTCGCTGATTTGCTCGATGCGCCGCGCAATCCCGTATCCATGTAGCGGCCCCATCACCTCCAGCGTTTTCAGCACCATCAAATCCAGAGTGCCCTGCAGAATTTCCGCCCGGCCTTCGGCCATCTTCCCTCCTGTGGTCAACGCACAGGAGTATCCGTCCCTTCCTGTGGCATGTCAACAGGTGAAGCTCCGTTCCCAGTATCGCTTCCAAGCACTCCAGCCGTCTTTCTCCTGTCAGTTGAAAAGAACAACTCGCCTCTTCCGGGTGCTCTAATCTTTCGAGACTTTTTTCGTGACATTCTTGTTTCTCCAGCGTCTCTACTACTTACCCACCATGGAGGCTTCAGTGACCAACGCCACGCCACCTCTTCTACCCGCCAGCGCCTTCAGCGCCACCGCCTGGCTCGACACCGTCTCCCGCGATTTCAAATACGCCCTGCGCACCCTCCGCCGCGACCTCGGTTTCGCCACTTTCGCCATTCTTATCGTCGGCCTCGGCATCGGCGCCTGCTGCACCATCTTCAGCGTCGTCAACACCCTCCTCATCCGTCCGCTGCCATTCCGCGAACCCGCCAGCCTCGTTTGGATCGCCAATCATGGTGACGATGGCAAGATCGGTCTCTCCGGCCAGACCCTCCAGGTCAACCATTTCCTCGATCTCCGCGCCCAAAATAAATCTTTCTCCGACATGGCTGCCTACTTTGCCTTCTACGGCGTCGGAGACAGCCGTCTCACTGGCACCGGACAGCCCGAGCGTCTTACCGCTGTGCCCGTCTCCGAGAATTTCTTCCCGCTTCTCGGCGTCCAGCCCCAGCTCGGCCGCCTCTTCACTCCCGAAGAGTGCAAATGGCATGGCCCCAAAGCCATCCTCCTGAGCAACGGATTGTGGAAGCGCCGCTTCGCTTCCGACCCCGCGATCGTCGGCCGCTCACTCACTCTCGATGACGAGTCCGTCACCGTCGCCGGCGTTCTCCCCGCCTCCTTCGACTTCGGCACGATCTTCGCTCCCGGCAGCCGTATCGACCTGTACTCTCCCTTTCCTCTTAGCGAAGAAACCAACCGCTGGGGCAACACTCTTGCCATCGTCGGCCGGTTGAATCCCGGCGTCACCGTCCAATCCGCGCAAGCCGAAGCCACCGTCCTTAGTAAAGAGATCTCGCGCCAACATCCTGAACGCAACGATCTCGAACCCAGCCTCTCGCTCGTCTCTACTCATATCAGTGGACGCCTTCGCCCCGCTCTCCTCGTCCTCGCCTGCGCTGTAGGCGTTGTCATGCTTATCGTTTGTGCCAACCTTTCGAATCTCCTTCTCGCGCGTTCCGCAACGCGCCAAAAAGAAATCGCCATCCGCGCCGCTCTTGGCGCCGGCAAAGCCCGCCTCATTCGCCAGATGCTTACCGAAAGCCTCGTGCTCTCTTTTCTCGGCGCCGCGCTCGGCCTGCTTCTCGCCTTCGCTGGCACGCGCTTGCTCGCCCACCTCGACGCCGTCAGCATTCCTCTCCTCGCCAGCGTCCACGTGGACGCCTCCGCCCTCGCCTTTACCTTGCTCATCGCCATCCTTACGGGCATCGTCTTCGGACTTTTCCCCGCCTTCCAAGTTCCCGGACTCGCTCTTCACGATGTCCTCAAAGATTCCAATCGCGGCTCTAGCCAGGGCCGCGGTCACGCCTGGGTTCGCAGCAGCTTGGTTGTTTCGGAAATCGCTCTCGCTTGCGTACTTCTCGTCGGCGCCGGCCTGCTCATTCGCAGCTTCCTTCGCGTTCTCGATGTGGACCTCGGCTTCCGCCCCGAGCGCGCCGCCGCCCTTCGCATTGATCCAAATTCCGCGTATTCCACGCAAGCCCAGAAAAACGTCTACTACAACGAAGCCCTTCGCCGCGTCCTTGAAATCCCCGGAGTCGAAGCTGCCGGCTTGTCCGACGCGCTTCCCCTTGGCCGCAATCGCAGCTGGGGCATCTCCGCCAAGGGACAGACCTACACGCGCGATAATTATCCCGATGCTTTCGTCCGCATCGTCAGCGCCGGATATTTCCACGCCATGGGAATTCCTTTGCGCGCCGGCCGCGATTTCTCCGAGCGCGATTCCGCCGATGCCGCCAAAGTTATCGTCATCAACGAAACCCTCGCGCGCACTTTGTGGCCCGGCGAAAATCCCATCGGAAAAATCATGCGCGAGGATGATCCTGAGCGCGAAGTCATCGGCGTCGTCGCTGACGTCCGCCATCTCGCCCTCGAACAAAAATCCGGCTCCGAGTTTTATCTGCCTATCTTGCAAACCCAGGACTACGCTTCCGTGGACCTCGTCGTCCGCACTTCACTCTCCACTCCCGAACTCGCGCCGCGCCTTCGCGAAGCCCTCAAGCCCCTCGATCCCGATCTCCCCACCGCCAACATCCGCACTCTCCAGCAGCTCGTGGACAAAGCCGCCTCTCCCCGCCGCTTTGTCGTACTCCTCCTCGGCGGCTTCGCGTTCTTCGCGCTGATTCTTGCCTCTCTCGGTATCTACGCCGTCATCTCTTATTCCGTCACCCAGCGGACCCAGGAAATCGGCATCCGTATGGCCCTCGGCGCCTCCGCGCAAGCTCTGCAAGCCAGCATTCTTTTCCAGACGCTCACTCTCGCCGCCATCGGCATGCTCATCGGCGTCGCTTCCTCCTGGGCTCTCGCCCGCGCTCTCAGCGGACTCCTCTTCGGCGTCACCTCCACCGACCCCGCCACCTTCGCGGCCATGCTCCTCCTCCTCACCGCCGTCGCCGCTCTCGCCGGCTACTTGCCCGCCCGCCGCGCCTCCCGCATAGATCCCATGTCCGCTCTCCGCATGAGCTGATTCTCTCGACCGCCGAGATCCTGATGCCGCTGACTCTGTTGTAGAGGCCGGGGCGTCAGCCAGGCCCACGCGAATCATTTTTCCCAACTCTGAGAACCTCCAAATCCCCAAGCGCCGTAGGCGCGGCACAACTCGCTGGTGACCGTTTGGTTCTTGAAAACGTGGGCTCCGCGTTATTCAAGCGCTGGACTCACACCACAACCGCTCTGGCAGCTATTTGGCTTATACTTCCCGTCAGTAAATGAGGAGCACTCCATGAACAGACCTGACACGCGGCGCAATTTTTTTCAGCGAATCAATATGGCTCTTACGGGGTTTGTGTTTACCAGGGCTCTGCCATTTCAAGAGGCCGGCGCAAAACCCCAGCCCCACACCGACGCCGTCGACTACTACGACAAACTCGGAGTCATCAAGACAATAAATGCCGCCGGAACATATACCTATTTAACGGGATCGACGATGCCTCCTTCGGTGCAAGCAGCGGTCGCTCTGGCTGCTAAGCATCCGGTGTTCCTGGAAGAACTGCAAAAGGCGGCTGGCGAATACCTCGCTCGACAATTGCGCTGCGAAGCCGCCATGGTCACGTCAGGTGCGGCTGCCGGGGTAACTCTGGCTACCGCGGCGTGCATGTGTGTGGCAAACGGACCTGCGACGGGACATGCCATGCCTACCGATATGAGTGGCCTCAAGAACGAGGTAATCGTTCAAAAAGCTCACCGCTACGGCTACGATCATGCTCTTCGCAACTGCGGCATTCGCTTCGTCGACGTGGAGACCTTACAGGAGTATGAGTCGGCCTTCACGGGCAATACCGTTATGTGCCAATTCTACAATGCCGCTGATGGAGGAACGATCAGCAGAGAAGACTGGATTCGCGTCGCCCATTCCCACGGAGTGCCGTGCTTCAATGATGCGGCCGCCGATGTTCCGCCGATCTCAAATCTTTGGAACTACACTCACATGGGATTCGACTTGGTTGCTTTCTCGGGTGGCAAAGGCATCAGAGGTCCGCAAAATGCCGGCCTGCTCTTGGGGAAAAAGAATCTTATTGCCGCTGCCACCCTGAACAATAGCCCTCATGATGATGTCGTGGGACGCGGCATGAAGGTGGCCAAGGAACAAATCGTCGGGATGGTGGCGGCGGTGGATTGGTTCTTAAGCCAGTCTGATGCGGAGTTCGAGGCCGAGTTCCGCCGCCGTGCCGATCGCATCGCCGCGGCACTCAAGGATATTCCATCCCTGAAAGCAGAAATATTTATCCCGCCGATTGCTAACAACGTACCGCACTTGCTCATTCGCTATGACCAGCAGCGCGTCAAAATCGCTCCCAAAGAAGTCGCCAAACAACTTCGCGCGGGCACTCCAAGTATCGAACTAAATCCCGCCACCGGTTCCACGGAAGCCAGCGCTGGCATTCCCAAGGACGCCAATAAAATCGTCGTGGGTGTCTGGATGCTGGAGCCTGGCGAGGATGTAATCGTAGCCCGCCGCCTCCGCGAGGTTTTGTCGAAGGCCGCGGCAAGTTGACCGCGTGTTTGGCACATTGTCTTGCGGAAGCTAGCCGACCCGCCTGCTGCTCGCTCGCCGAGGCTTCGGCTTGCTCTTGCCCTCGAGATTGAGCGCCACTGCAGCGCGGATGAGATCCTTCAAGGCCTTCTCGTTAACCTTATCGCCTTCGTTTATGTCGATGGCGCGCCTGACATTCCCGTCGAGGCTGGAGTTGAATAGACCTGAAGGGTCTTTCAACGCGGCTCCCTTGGCAAACGTCATCTTCACGACGCTCTTGTACGCTTCTCCCGTGCAGACGATGCCGGCGTGGGAAAAGACCGGAGTCCCCATGAACTTCCACTCTTCGACAATCTCGGGGTCCGCCTCGTGAATGATTTCGCGCACTTTCGCGAGCATCTTCCCGCGCCAGTCCCCAAGTTCCTTAATCCTGTTGTCGATTAACGCCGAGGCAGATTCCACCGGGATGGGCCCTTTCAAGTACCGCTCCAATTCTCGCACCTAATTTAGCCGCGCTCAGCGTAACCTGCAACCTCCGCAGGTGGAAGCCTCTTCTGGTTCGAACGTAGTTCGGAAAGATGGTAGTGGGTCAGTCTCCGAATAGCCGACGAGCCGCTCGCTATCCGTAAACGCTACGGTGTTACTGGGGAAATATCCTTTTCGTTCCTCCGAGCACGACAAGCCACTGGCCTTCTCGTGTAAGCTACGCAACCGTAGATCTCGAAAGAAAGTAGTGGAGCGACGATGAGAACGGAATTGCTGCGATTCAACGGCGCTGTCGAGCGGGATCCCGCCATTGATGTGTGGATGAAACTGCATGCAGGTGAATTGGGAGCCATCGCGCATCAGTGGTTTGAGGTGATGCGAAAATGCGGAGACGAAGTCCGGGAGCTTTTGCATGACGGCTGCCCGGTTGCCTGTTTGGGAGATGCGCCCTTCGGCTACGTCAATGTATTCAATTCGCACGTAAACGTGGGGTTCTTTCACGGCGCAGCGCTGCCGGATCCGGCTCACTTGTTGCAAGGCACCGGCAAGTTCATGCGCCATGTGAAGCTGAAATCGGGA
>JBGPDI010000183.1:0-6544 GCA_041482215.1 Candidatus Acidiferrum sp.
CACCGGCCTCAGCCTCGGCCTCCTCTCCTTCACTTTCATCAAAGTCGGCACCGGCCGCCACCGCGAAATCAGCCCTCTCATCTGGGTCCTCAGCGTCCTCTTCCTCCTCCGCTACGCCTTCCTCGGCTCCGAATAGGTCACGCCAGTCGCCCCGGTTCTCCAAATTATCCAAGCGTCCGCGGTGCCGCAGTTTCCCATCACCGCGTTAACGTGGACTTAGTTCGCAATTCTTGTCGCTTCGTTGACTTGGCTGCGACCACAACCTAAGATGAGCGGCCACGGGCAGTCTTTTCTGCCTGCTCCTCAGATGAGCAGAGTACGCAAACCCAGAAGACTAGCCTTCTGTATCCGTTTTTGCTTTTAAATGAAAGGGCGGGAACTTATGCCAGTCCAGAATGCCTTGTGCCGACTTTTGGTCGGAGCCCTCGTTGCCTCTTCGATGTCTGTGCTCGTTGCGGCGCAGAGCACATCCGGTTATGACCAACCCCCGAAAGAGATCCTGGATGTGATGCGCGCGCCCTCGCCGCCACGGCCCGTCGTGAGTCCTGCGCAGGACATGATTCTCTTGGTGTCTTGGCAGGACTATCCGTCGATTTCTCGCGTGGCCACACCATTCTTGCGACTTGCGGGCGTGCGTGTTGAGCCGAGGAATCACAGTAAGCACGACACGCCTGGCGGTTATGGCATCACGCCTTGCGCAAGCGCTTTCGAACTGGTGCGCATCGCCGATAGCCATCGCATTCCTATCGCGCTTCCCGACGGCGCATGCCCGGGCAGGCCGATCTGGGCCGCTGACGGAAAACGATTCGCGTTCGTGAGTATTGCGCTCGATTCCGTCGAACTCTGGATCGGCGATCCAAAAAACGGTGAAGTACATAAAGTACCCGGAGTGCGGCTCAATCCGATGTTAGATGCCGAGTTGCAATGGATGCCTGACCAGAAAACGCTTTTGGTCAAACTGGTGCCCGAAGGAATGGGCGCGCTGCCGGCCGATTCAACGGTGCCGGACGGTCCAAGCATCCAGGAGACGGTAGGTGAAAAAGGACAGAGCAGCACCTATGAAAACCGCGACACGCTCAACAGCAAGCACGACGAAGATCTATTTGATTACTTCGCGGTGTCTCAACTCGCTTTCGTAGACACCGCTACCGGAGCGATTGTGCCCATCGGAAAGAAAGGGAATTACGAATCGCTAGATGCCGCACCGGACGGCCAGCACATCCTCGTCGCTACAATCCACAAGCCTTACTCGTACATTACTACCTACGATCGCTTCCCGCGGGAGATCGAAGTCTGGGACGCAGCCGATCGCGCACACGTTCTTGTTCATACCATCGCGTCACTTCCGCTGGCGGATCGCGTTCCCATCGCAGGCGTTCCGTTGGGTCCGCGCGAATTTTCCTGGCGTGCTACCGCACCGGCCACGCTCGTTTGGGCGGAAGCTCTGGATGGCGGCGACTGGAATGTTACGGTTCCAGCGCGCGACAAGATCTTGCTTTCGAAAGCGCCGTTCACTTCTCCCGCCGTCGAAATCACGCGAACCGTGCAGCGCTATGCAGGCTTCTCCTGGAGCGAAAAGCCGAACATTGCTCTTTTGACCGAGTACGATGAAAACCGTCACTGGGCAAGAACCTTCATCATCGATGTAGATGATCAGCAAAAAAAGCCTGCCCTGCTGTGGGACCTCTCCACTGACGAGCGGTATGCGGATCCCGGCGAACCCGTGAATCGCCAGCTCGCGAATGGGTCCTGGGTGATTCGCCAGGAAGGCGATGCCATCTATCTTGCTGGATACGGCTCTTCACCAGACGGGGATCGACCGTTCCTGGATCGGCTAAATCTCACGACACTAAAATCCGAACGCCTATTTCGAAGCGATAAGACTTCCTTCGAACGGTTTCTTTCCTTTAACGGGTCGGATGCACGGACGTTTCTCACCTGGCATCAATCGCCGACCGATCCGCCGAACGCGTTTGCGCGCATCCTCGGAAAATCCCACGATGCGCCAGTCGGAGAAGCGGCGTTTGATTCAACGACTGTCGCGGTAACTCATGTCCCCGATCCGACGCCTGCCGTGCGAGCGATCAAAAAACGTTTGGTCAAGTACAAGCGTGCAGACGGGCTTGATTTGTCGTTCACGCTCTATACCCCGCCCGGCTACAAAGAAGGCACGCGCGTCCCCACCATTCTCTATGCATACCCACTTGATTATGCCGACCCGTCGAAAGCCGGCCAGGTTGTAGGCTCGCAGGAAACATTCACGCGGCTTTCGGAATATCGTTTTTTGCTCCTCGGGGGCTACGCGATCATTGACGACGCTTCGTTCCCCATCATCGGTGATCCAAAGAAGGCATACGACACGTATTTGGAGCAGCTCGTCGCCGATGCGAAAGCCGCAGTCGATGAGGCAGTCCGGCTGGGTGTCGCCGACCCCCATCGGATTGGAGTCACTGGACACAGCCACGGCGCTCTAATGACCGCAAATTTGGTGGCCCATTCCGATTTATTCCGGGCCGGTGCCGCTACCAGTGGTTCTTATAACAAGACGCTCACGCCTTTCGGTTTCCAGAACGAGCGGCGTTCCGTGTGGGAGGCATCGGATGTATATCTAAAAGTCTCCCCATTTTTCTTCGCCGACAAATTGAAGACTCCGCTGCTCATCGTTCACGGTGCGGAAGACGCAAACCCTGGCACTACGCCGCTGCAAGCGCACAAGCTTTACGAAGCAATTCGAGGCAATGGCGGCACGGCTCGCTTGGTATTGCTACCGCATGAGCCTCACTGGTATACGGCCATGGAGTCGAATGAACAGCTCGTTTACGAGATGCTTCGATGGTTTGACAAATACGTGAAGAACGCGCCGCCCCAGTGAGGGCGGCCGCCGTGAAGCTTTTTGATGAGAAAAGCGGAAATGAATCCGCCGAGCCTGTCTGCTTCGGCGCCTGGCAACTCCTGATAGCCGGATCTAGTAACTGACCACTACGCGGACGCCTGAATCTCTTGACGATCCATACTTCATTTGTTACTATACTTACCAGGTAAGAGTGCGAAATATCTTCGAAGCGGCAGCTTGTTTACCCTGAGCGAAGTCGAAGGGTTCTGCCGTTTTTTTATTTGTACCGTCCCTCAGCAACGCCCCGCGGGATGAATCTCCTGATTGGCGGGTTCTTTGACAGAACTCGAATAAGCGAGCAAGTCATTTAGAAGCAACACTTAGAGAAATGCCCCAAAAACGTCTCTCTAACCACCTTTAGAATCAATATTTACGGAACCCCTTGTAAGTGTTGAAAATAAAGAACTTGCGGGAGCACTAACTCCTTTAGATGCAACACTTACAAAAACATAGGGGGGGGGTGGGGCGGTTATGGTTAACCACAAAGGACTTACTTCATCCAAATGTAGCTCACCGCCTTCAGAGTCAGTGTTGCAGCTGGGGGTCGGACCTTCAGGTCCGACATAAGTAGTGCTTTTGCTTCGCGGCTTTAGCCTCTGAGGAACTGGTTTTGGGGTTGCCCCCCGCTAGCTCTAAGCCTCGAAGGTAGACCTTCCTCTGGCCACCACCTGCAAGAATGTTTTCTGGTGGAGAGATGGGTATCGTCTTCTTCTCATGCTGAAAACTTACAACTGAAAACTGAAAACTGACGACTTCACGCAGACAGCTTCGCCAGCGACCCAATTGCCTGACGCCTTTTCTCTGGTGTGGATGTATGATGTTCCCAAGCTCCAGGTTCCCTTCCGCAAAAGGGATGGAATATGCCGGTCCATTTCCCGAGGTCCCTTGCAACAACTCTAATCGCTGCGGCCAGTCTATTGTTGCCTGCCTCGGTTTTGGCTCAACGTCCGCCAGTGGATCCTTCTGGCGGAAGGTCCTCAGGCGGCGCAACTCCGGGTATGATGGCCACGTCGCACCTCGTTGTGTACGTCCAGGAATTGAACGGCGGACCAATCAGCCAGATGGCGGTTGTCACGGTAACGAGGATCACGAACACGTACTGGCAGCAGCTTACGACCCAGGCTGGCAGGGCATCCTTCGACAATGTCGCAACAGGTCGATACACCGTCCAAGTGGTTGTCCCCGGCTATCAGAAAGCGGTCGAAGAGGTGGAGGTTTCCGGAATTGGGGGAAGCGAACCAGTTTACGTCAGCTTGAAGCCTGAGTCATCGGGTGCCGAAGCAACACCGGTTGCGCAAGGACCTCCCATCTTGGCTCCCAAAGCACAGAAAGAGCTCGGAAAAGCACTCGAAGCACTTCGCGCCTCAAAGTTTGCAGAGGCACGTGCACACCTGGATGTGGTGTATCGCCTCGCACCCACTCATCCCGATGTGAATTATCTCTTCGGCGTGTATTCATCGCTGGTGCATGACTATCTACAGGCCAAAACCTACTGGGAGAAAGCCACCGCCGTCTATCCGCAGCATCAGCTTGCCCAGATTTCCCTCAGCAATGAATTGTTGCGCGAAAACAAGCCCGAGGATGCAATTCCTCATCTCAAGAAAGCCTTGGAGATTGAGCCGAATTCGTGGCGCGCTCACGCGCTCCTCGCCGAGGTCGATTTGCGACTGGGGTCATCGGAAGAAGCGGTCCGAGAGGCGGAACGCGCCATCGAGCTCGGCCACGAGCGCGCTGCCGAGGCCCGGCCTGTTCTGGCGCGGGCGCTCGTGGCGCAAGGGAAGACCGACCGCGCGATCCAGATTCTGGAATCTTATCTTCAAGAACATTCCGCGGATACTGCTGCGCAAGCTCAATTGGCTTCCCTGCGTACACCGCCGGCCGTTCCAACTAACGCTTCTTCTGCTCCCGCAGCTCCAGTGGTTTCTGTAGCACCCGCGCTGGCCTCTCTTTCGACAGTAGCCGCGCTCCCCCTGCCCTCCAGCTGGCTCCCCCCCGATGTGGACGAGAAAGTGCCGCCTGTCGAGTCCGGAGTCCCTTGCCGGCTGGACGAGGTGCTTCAGAACGCCGGAAAACGCGTGCAAGAATTCATCCGCAATGTGGATCATTTCACGGCGACGGAATCTTTCTTCCACGAATCGGTGAACGCGTCGGGATTTCCAGCCTCACCTGAAACACGCAAGTTCAATTACGTTGTCTCCATCCAGGAGATTCGCCCAGGCATTCTGAATGTGGACGAATATCGCGATGGGGGACTCTCCTACGAAAAATTCCCAGGTGGAATGGCTACCAAGGGGTTGCCCGCGCTTGTGCTGATCTTTCATCCCAATGGCGCCGTGAATTACGACATGACGTGCGAAGGACTGGCTCATTGGAACGGAGGGCTGGCCTGGCAAGTCCATTTCCGCCAGCGGCAAGATAAACCAAGCAGGGATCGCCGCTATCGATTCGGATCCGGCCCATCGTACCCTGTCGCTCTCAAAGGACGCGCCTGGATCGCAGCAGACACATTCCAAATCGTGAGACTCGAAACCGATCTTGTCGCTCCTGTGCCGGAGATTCGTTTGGTCGCGGACCACACCGCCATCGAATACAGCGCCGTGCATTTCCGCAAGCGCAATGTGGATATGTGGCTCCCACAAACTGCGGAAGTTTTCTACGACCTGAAAGGACACCGCGCTCATCGGCGGCACAGCTTCAGCAACTACATGCTCTTCTCCGTGGACGACCAGCAACACATCAGCGCGCCCAAAACAGAGGAAGTGCCCTTAGCGGAATCTCCGTCGGAACCCGCGAAGCCAGATCCATCTCATCATTCGGTGCATGAATGACCACGACAGCGCAATTCATTCGTAACGCAACGCCTCTAGCGGATCAACCTTCGCGGCACGGCGCACAGGCACCCAGCAGGCCAGCAGCGCCACTCCCACGAACAACGCTCCAACAATGATCAACGTCAGTGGATCATTAGGCTGCACATCAAATAAAAAAGTTCTCAGCACGCGCGACAAAACAATCGCCAGAACCACTCCCGCGAGTACGCCGCTTGCAATCAATCGAAATCCCTCGCCGAAGATCAGGTTCCGAATGTCCTTTTGTTCTGCGCCAACGGCGCTGCGAATCGCCAGTTCCCGTCGCCGCGAAGCCACCGAAAGTGAAAGCACGCCATAAATCCCGACCAGCGTCAGCACGCTCCCGACAACCGAAAATCCAACGAGCAACTGCATCGCGAAAGTTCGCGATGCCAGCGAATCATCGCGAATCTGTTCCAACGTCTTCGCGTTTTCGATGGCAGCCGTTGGATCGACGGCGTGCAGCTCGCGTTGCACCGCAACCAGAACCGCGCGCGGGTCCGCCGCCGTGCGCACCACCAGATGTTTCGAAAACGCCGTTGCCTGCCACAACGACAAGTAAATCTCGGGCGATGCCTCCTGCGTCAAATCATCCGTTCGGCCATTCGACACCTCGCCCACGATTTCCGTAGCTTGCTTGTCGCGTCCGTTCAGCCAAATTTTCCGTCCGATCGCATTGGCGCGAGGAAAGTAACGATCCGCAAATGCCTGGTTGACGATCGCTACATTTAGCGTCTTACCCTCATCGCTCGAACGAAACTCCCGCCCACCGAGCATTTCCACGCCCATCAGCTTGAAATAG
>JBGPDI010000184.1:0-6520 GCA_041482215.1 Candidatus Acidiferrum sp.
ACCACGGCTGAGAGGCCAACGCACGCGGCGAAGAAACCGAAAGGATTTACACCCGCGCTCCTCCGTAGCGCGTCGGGAGAGCTTTTGCCCTCTTGACAAAGACCTATCATGGAAGTCGCGTAATCGGAAACTGGCCCACTCTGCAAGGATGCGCTTGGAATAAGAGAACGGACTTGCCCGCCTGCGGCAATTGTCTTCTCGAACTGAAAACCGATTACTGAAAACTGAAAACCGTTCTATTTGTAGAGGAAGTATTTCCGTCGAATTTGGTCGAACGCCGCGAGGCTTGGGGCCCAGCTCGCCACAATCTTTTCCGGAGCCGCACCTGCCTGCAATTGCTGAATGGTGTCAGCGTTTCCAATGAGCACGAGCAACTTCGCAAATTCAAATTGCGTTGGATAACGCTTCTGCAAGATCACTGCAATTTCCAGTCCCATGGTCATGGCGCGCACTTTGGCGCGATCGGTGATCCGCACCGCAACCCCTCCGCAACGCTGGCCACTGTAAAGTCCCACCACGGGAATGAACGGCTGACCGGTAAAATGCAATCCAGGAAGATGCCGCTCGTTCAGCGCGGCTGCGACACCTTCTCCGTCGAGCCACGGCGCCCCAAACTCCTCAAATGGCGTCTGCGTTCCCCGCCCTACAGAAACACCTGCGTTCTGCAGAATTTCAATTCCTGGATACAGCACCGATCCCTTCGTGGTGCGCAGGTTCGGTGAAGGTGGAATCCATTTGATGCCTGTGCTCTCGAAAAAATAATTGCGATGCCAGTTTTTCATCGTAATGACGTGGAGATCGGCGCCAATGTGATTCTCCCCATTAAAAAGCTGTGCGAGTTCCCCGATGGTCAGCCCATAGCGTACCGGCATCGGAAAATATCCCACGAAATTCGTTTTGTCGGCATCCAGTACTGGACCCTCGACAATTTCGCCGCCAATCGGATTCGGACGATCGAGCACAAAGAAAGCGATATGCCTCTTGGCCGCTTCCTCCATGCAATAAGCCAACGTCACGGTGTACGTATAAAAACGTACGCCCGCGTCTTGAACGTCAAACACCAGCGCGTCTATCCCCTTGAGCATTTCGTCTGTAGGGCGAAGCGTTTCACCATAGAGGCTGTAAATTGGCAGCCCCGTCGAAGGATCTTTGGAAGACGAAATCCTTTCATCGTTCCGCCCCGCGAGTCCATGCTCCGGGCTGAATAGCGCGACGAGTTGGAATCCCGCAGCCTTCGATAAGACCTGAGCGATGCTGCGTTCCTGCGAATCCAGTCCAGTGTGGTTCGTGATCAATCCGACGTGCTTCCCGCGCAGCGGCGCAAACTTCTCTGCCTCAAGAACATCAAGGCCGGTCTGCACACGCCCTGGCCTGCTGGAGTGTTTCTTCGTGGCATGCGCCTGCGGAGAGGCTATCGAGAGCACCGCCGCAATAAACATCAAATGGTTGAATCCGCAGATCGCCCGCCGCGCTCCAGTCAAATGGTCCACCTCTACGCTAACGATACAATGATATTCTGGAACGCGCTTGCCGCAGTTGCGTTGAGAGCACCATGTGCGTGTGCTATGTATAAATGCAGGCTGTCGGCGGCCATTGGGGGATTCTAAAAAAATGCCAGGACGCCGCGTCCGCTTTTTGCTTTTGATTCCCGTCTCGATCCTTTTCTCTATGGCCTATAACGCACGCAGCCAGAACCGCACCGCCGCAGCGAAGAAACCAGCCGCTGAGAAACCTGCCGTTCCAGCCAAAAGTCCTTTCACAAAGCTCTCGCCTGCCGCCAACATTTGGGTCGAATCCACGCTGCGCAAAATGACTGACGACGAGAAAGTCGGCCAGCTTCTTTTCACTACCTATCATGGGAGCTTTTCACCGGTAGATGGCGCTGGTTACCAGAGAATTGTCCACGACGTGCGCGACCTGCACGTCGGCGGATTTATCAATGTCACGCAAGGATCGCCCCTCGGAATCGTCAAGAGCGAAGCTTACCCGACAGCAGTTTTGAACAACGAGCTGCAATCGAAATCCAAATTGCCGCTTCTCATCGGCGCGGACTTTGAGCGCGGAGCGGCGATGCGCTTGGATGAAGGCACCTCATTTCCCACGGCGATGGCACTGGCAGCGGGAGGAAATCCCAAAGACGCGTACACGATGGGAAAAATCACGGCGATTGAAGCGCGCGCCGTCGGTGTCCACTGGGTTTATGCACCCGTTTCCGATGTAAACAATAATCCCGGAAATCCCATCATCAACACGCGTTCCTTCGGAGAAGATCCCGCACGCGTCGCCGAATTCGTAACAGAGTTTGTTCGCGGCGTCGAAGAAAACGGCGCATTAGCTACCGCAAAACATTTTCCTGGGCATGGCGACACCGCCGCGGATTCGCACATTGATCTTCCGATTATCCGCGCCGATCGCGCGCGGTTGGATGCTCTCGAGCTGGTTCCCTTCCGTGCCGCCATCGCCGCAGGCGTAAGCAGCGTCATGACCGGGCATCTGAATGTTCCTTCGCTCGAGCCGGATCCGAACACACCCGCCACGCTTTCGCACAATATCCTTACAGATTTGCTTCGCAATCAGCTGGGCTTTCAGGGCCTGGTCGTCACCGACGCGATGGACATGGGAGGAATCACGGTGCGCTTCGCGCCGGGAGAAGCCGCGGTTCGCGCGGTGGAGGCGGGGGCGGATGCAATCCTGATGCCGCCGGTGCCAGATGCGGCTTTCGAAGCACTCCAGCAAGCCGTAAAGTCCGGCCGTATTTCCCGGGAACGCCTCGATGCGTCAGTACGCCGCCTTCTGCAAGCGAAAGCGCGACTTGGTTTGCAACAGAACCGGCTTGTGGACGTGAACAAACTGAGCTCGAAATTCGGCGGCGTGGCGTTGCAGGATGAAGCGCAGAATATCTCGGATCGAGGCATTACTCTTTTGCGAGATAACGCGCACCGTTTGCCTTTGGATGGAACGAAGCCGTTGCGCGGATTGCTCGTGGCTTTCTACGCCGATCCCGAACCGTATCCCGGCGAAGATCTCGAGCGCGAGCTACGTTCGAAATTCGATTCCCTGACGACGCTGCGCGCCGATACAAGATTTGTGAACGCAGGTATTTTGAAACTTCCTCCGCCGGAAAGTTACGACGTCGCAATCCTCGCTTTGTTTGTGCGCGTTAGCGATCGCAAGGGAAATGTGGATGTCCCCGCGGAGCAGGCTACACTCGCGGAACAAATTTACAAAACAGGAAAACCTGTAATCACTGTAGGGCTTGGTTCTCCATATTTGATTGAGAGATTTCCGCAAGCGGAAACGTGGCTCGCCGCATTTGGAATCAGTGACGTCGCGCAAGTTTCGATTGCGCGCGCACTGTTCGGACAGATTCCTGTGCAAGGAACATTGCCGGTGACAGTGCCGGGAGTAAATTTGAAAGCGGGATTTGGAATCGAGGTGCCCGCAAATCCGCAGGCGTTGCAGGCAATGGATGCGAGCGAAGAAAGAAAACTGGAGCCCGCGTTCAGCGTGATTGAGAAAGGGATTTCGGAGAAGGCGTTTCCGGGAACGACGCTGGCGGTGGGGTATCGGGGAAAAGTTTCGGTGCACGCGTTCGGGAAATTGAGTTATGACGCGAAGGCCGCGGCTACTTCGCCAACGACGATGTATGACATCGCTTCGCTGACAAAAGTGGTGGCGACGACGACGCTGGTGGCGAAATTAGCGGAGGGGGACTTCGCGGTGCCGCTGGATCTGGATGCGAAGATCGAGCGGTATTTGCCGGAGTGGGGGAGCGGGCCGAATGCGGATTGGCGGCATCGCGTTACGGTGCGGCATCTGCTGACGCACACTTCTGGATTGCCGCCATTCAAGGAGTATTGGCGGACTTCGAAGAACAAGCAGGACACGTTGACGAAGATTTTTGCGGAGCCGCTGGATTACGAGCCGGGGACGAAGGAAGTTTATTCGGACCTGGGAATTATATTGATGGCGGAAATCGTCCAGCGATTGACGGGAAGAACTTTGGACGATCTTGCGAAAAGTTATCTTTTTTCGCCGCTGGGAATGAAGAATACGATGTTCCTGCCGGCGAAAAAACTATGGCCGCAGATTGCGCCGACGGAAATTGATAATAATTTGCGGCATCGTTTGGTGCAGGGCGAAGTTCACGACGAAAATGCGTTTGCGATCGGCGGCGTTTCCGGGCACGCGGGACTTTTCAGCACAGCGCCGGACCTTGCTGCGTTTTGCCAGATGCTTTTGAATGGCGGCGTTTACGAGCATCAACGAATCTTGCGGCGCGCGACGATTGCGCAGTTCACGACTCCGCAGCAACTTTCGGGCGGGACGCGAACGCTAGGCTGGGCGGTTCCGACCGAGGGCGGTTCGAGCGGACATTATTTTTCGACGCACAGTTTCGGGCACACCGGTTTTACGGGCACTTCGATCTGGATCGATCCGGACCGGCAGCTTTTTGTGGTGCTGCTAACGAATCGAGTGAATCCGACGCGGGAGAACATCAAGATTCAGCAGGTGCGTCCTGCGCTGCACAATGCTGTGATGCAGGCGCTGGGATTTGCCACGACGGCAGCTCCGGCGAAGTGAAGCGGTCTTCAGTGGTCAGGTTATCCGATCACCAGCGCGGCGAACAAGATTCACGCCGATGAGATACGGCAGAATCATAGGCACTGCGGGAATAAGGAATACAAACAGCCCATGCATGAGCGTCCCTCCTCGATTTGGAGTGGTTATCGCGATAACGGCCAGTGCCGCCGAAATCGCACCGAGGACGGCGAACGCGGCACCTCCGAATTTCGCCAGCCATCCAACCTTGCCGAGGGCCATGGCGTAGAGGCTGGTTGCCAGGTAAATGAGCACCGCGTACAAGCTGAGCCAAGAATCGATAGCCGTCACAAGAGGTGACGCCCACGCTGGAGTATTCCCTGCAATCCCCGCTTGTGCGACCTGATCATAAATCGTCAGCGCGCCAAGTGTGAATAGGATGAAGAGCGTTGTAGCAATTAAAGTGACTAGGAATCCGAGAACTGAGAATAAGCGCTCGCCAGCTTCCACAAGTCTGGCGGTCAGTAAGCCAAAACCGGCAAAAGCGAGCAGTCCCGCGATGAGCAGCCCAACATAGCGGATATGCTGCTCGGTTAGGGTGGCTACCCAATCTGCGCTGCTGGTTGGCGGTGGTCCCGTGGTGACGGTGACTGCGGCAGAAGCCAAACTGGCCACCAGCAGAACTCCGGGAAGCAGGGCAACTACTCGGTGATTTGCAGAGTTCATTGAGGAACCGGCAGCGAGAATCCAAACAGCCCCACCCATCAACAAAACTAGCGCAGCGCCGCCAATTGCGAATAGCTTTAGACCGCCTGCTCCATGTGCCAATATCAGGATCGGAGAAACAAAGGGCGCTGCCCACAGGAATATTTGACTAGCGCGGCGAGCTGCTGACATGCTCTGCACGAGTTACCTCCTAATAGAACCAACGTCATGGTGAGACATTCGTTGTTTGGACTACCGAGATTGCGGGGTCCGTCTGACTTTAAAATTTGGGACGCATGATACACGCTCCCGGGAGCTTAGTCACTGTGCAACTCCTGGATTGGCGGCAACTTTTAAGTTACTCCCGGACCCGATTTGCTCGCGGTAAGTTGCTAACGCCTGACCTGATAGGTCGGATTATCGGAAGCGGAGCCACTACCGTTGTTGGGTTCAGGTTGATGACACGGTCATCGGTTGGCCCCCCCCCGATTTTTTGTAAGTGTTGCTGATAAAGGACTTAGTGTTACTGTAAGTGGTTTAGAATCAACAGTTACGGGGCGGGTGTGTAGGTGTTGATTTTAAAAGGGTTTGCCGTCGGTGCGGAGGCGGTAGGATTGGCCGAAGTGGAGGGCTTGGGTGTGTCGGTTTGGGGCAGGTTGTGAGGCGGGTGGGAGCGTGCGCGGCGGGATGTTCGGCCGAGGGGCTGAGGCCACTGGCCGAATGAGTTGGGTTTCAGGAATGCGGTCGGGGGTTTGCGGGGCCTGGGCGGGAGTTGGAGTTGGGTTGGGGGAGTGGGAAAAAGCAGGTTCCTCGCGACGCTCGGAATGACAGCTTGCGGGCGTTTCGGCTGGTTGCTGAAGTGTGGCGTTGGCTAGGTGACTCGGCGTTGCTGTGGGTTGAGGCGGGTTCGATGGCGGTGCGGAGGCGGGTTGTTGGGGCTGGACGGGCTGGGTGTAAGGTTGGGGTGATTCATGCCGCAGATTCGTCCGGAGCTCCGAAGGCGCGTGCGGTAAATCCGTCGGGGTCGCGAAATGCTCTGGTTGTTCGGATTCCGGGGTGGGTGGGAAGAGGTAGTCTTGGTTGGAGTTGACGGAGGTGCGGACGGATTTGCGCCATCCGTCGGTGCCGAAGGCGTTGATGTATTCGTGCTGGGAGATGTGGATGGCCTGCAGGAGAGTTTGGAGCAGGTAGGCGACGGTGCGGGCGGTTTTGGGTTTTACATCGCCGCGGACGACGGCGGGGATGAGGCGCGACAGGGCGGTGCTGAGATCGC
>JBGPDI010000185.1:0-6482 GCA_041482215.1 Candidatus Acidiferrum sp.
CCCCACCATGCTGCGGCGTTCGGCGCCGATCGCGGCCTGCTGCTTCTCCATCTCAATCTCATATAGCCGCGAACGCAGCACGCGCATGGCTTTGGCGCGATTCTTGATCTGCGATTTTTCATCCTGGCAGCTCACCACGGTGTTGGTAGGCAGATGAGTAATGCGCACCGCGGAGTAGGTGGTGTTCACCGACTGGCCGCCGGGACCGGAGGAGCAGAAGGTGTCAACGCGCAAATCTTTTGCTTCGATTTTGATGTCGATTTCGTCGGCTTCGGGGAGAACGGCGACGGTGGCGGCGGAAGTGTGGATGCGGCCTTGCGTTTCAGTGGCGGGAACACGCTGGACGCGATGAACGCCACTTTCATATTTCAGCTTGGAATAAACCTTTTGTCCTTGAATGGCGGCGACGACTTCTTTCATGCCGCCGATCGAAGAAGGCGAACTCTCCAGGACTTCGACTTTCCAGCCCAAGGTTTCCGCGTAGCGCGCGTACATGCGGAAAAGTTCGGCGGCAAAGAGAGCGGCTTCGTCGCCGCCGGTGCCGGCACGAATTTCCACGATGACGCTTTTTTCGTCGAGGGGATCTTTCGGGAGGAGCAGGACTTTTAGTTCGCGCTCGGCCACTTCCTTGCGCGCGGTGAGTTCTTTTTCTTCGTCCTGCGCCATCTGCTTCATCTCGGCGTCTTCGGCTTCGAGAAACATCTGGTGGGCGCCAGCGAGATCTTTTTCGATTTGCTTGAATTCGCGGTGCTTGGCGACGATTTCGCCGAGTTCGGACTGCTGCTTGGCGACTTTCTGGAAGCGCGCGGAGTCCGAGACGATTTCGGCAGAGGAAAGCTCCTGCGTGAGCTCGTCGTAACGGGTGCCGAGTTGGTCGAGTCTTTCCGATAACGTTAGTGCAGCCATTGCAAAACCTCAGTAGTTCTTAGTCGTTAGTTCTAAGTTCTTAGTAAAGAAAACAGAAAAAGCTGAATTCAGTATGCGAAGAAGTGCGGGCCCCCGGAGCGGGAGCGAAAGGCGAGTCAGCTAATAGAACGTGGCGTACATCGATTTGCTCTGCACCAAGAATAACGCCGATGGCAAGTTCTTGCAAACCGGAGCCGGGAACGGGTTCCGATTGCCGCGTTAAACGGGACTAAGCAATTTTCAGCGTGATAGCGGGAGACATTTAATGAGTAGGGCGACGGATTGTATTCGGCCATACGGGCACTGTGCGCTCTGCGGTCGCGATCTGTTTTCCTGCACGATTCTGAATGTGGATGCCTATGCGGAGTAGCCAAGGCCAAAGATTGCCTGCATTTCCTACCGGGAAGGAGGTCAATACCCTTCCGAGGTCTAAGTTCCTTATTGCGACGCGCCGCGTTTCACCTGCACTAAGGGCATAAATCGGCACTCCTCTGAAGTCATGCATCTCTGCAAGTTGTCCCCAACCTGCGATTGAAGCGATTTCGTTAATGTCCATCTTGTCGTCTACCTGCATGACTGGAGCAACTAAGAAATCAATAGACGTCCATAGAAGAAAGTCCGAGGTGGTGAGTCCGAGTTCACCGGTAACTTCACAGGTGATATCAAATTTGGTTGCAGGCAGTATGCGCCGATCCTGTGTTTCACGAAATTCCTTAAATGCGCCGTGCTTTTTTTTATTGCCGGTTTTTAGCCGACTGAACAATTCTATGCTCGCGATATTGACATTTTGTGTCTGGACAGGGCTACTCTCAGTCGTCGATTCGGGTGGAACAATGTCTACAATGCATGTTTCCGGAGGACATCCCGGGAATCCAAGAACTAAATTAATTTGCTGATTCTCCCCCGCGATAACAGTAAATTGACGCTTCAAAGGCTCAAGACCAGGGCTTGTAACAATCAGGTCATAATTCGCTGGTTCTAGTTCAATCAGCAAGTTGCCCGCAGGGTCCGTTACCCGCGTGTTTGTTTCTAGCTCCCCTTGCGCTTGAAATTTGACCTTAGCTCCCGCGACAACTCCGCCGGTCACGGCTTTGACTTCGATAGTAATGGTGGCACTTGTTTTGGTTTCTTGGGTCGCGGATGTAGAACAGAAGCAGAGTACAAGTGCAACATAGCCCAGGAGACGAATCGAGGATAGTTGCATGGTCGAAATCTAACATGAAATCGGCTGGAATCCGTCAGAGAGCGTTCCACTTAGGCGTGTAGTCAGGTAATCGGAAACTGGATCACAGCTTAAACCCGTGGATGGCTCTGTTGCTCGGGCGCGAGGCGGTATACTACGATGCGGCTGGGTTGAAGCGGCTCGCCTCAGAAGGCGAGCCCTACAAGAGCATGGCGAAGCGAACATGAGTGAAGCGGTACGAACGATGATGCGGATGGACGCTGAGGCGGCGCAGGAGAATGCCGCGCAGGCGAATGCGGGATTTTTGTGGGACTTCTGGTATCCCGCGGTGCGGAGTACGGAGATTACGGGGCAGAAGCTTGTCACGGCGATGCTGCTGGAAGTGCCGCTGGTGCTGGGCAGAACTTCGGAGGGGAAGGCGTTTGCAATGCGGGATTCTTGTCCGCACCGGGGGATACCGCTGTCGTATGGGCGGCTGGATGGCGCAGTGGTGGAGTGCTGTTATCACGGGTGGCGGTTTGATGCTTGCAGCGGCCAGTGCGTGGAGATTCCTTCGCTGTCGAGCCAGGACAAGCTGAAGGTGGAGCGGATTTTTGCGGGGCATTATCCGTGCGAAGAGCGTGACGGCTACGTTTGGGTGTATATGAGCGCGCAGGGATCGAAATTGCCGGAAACAATTCCTGCGGCTCCGGCGCTTAGCGTTTTCAGCGAGAAATACAAAATGATTCATCTGGATTGCGAGCTGCCTTCGCATGTGGACCAGGGAATTATCGGGTTGATGGACCCCGCGCACGGGCCGTTTGTGCATCAATCGTGGTTTTGGCGGAAGCGCGCGAGTATTCATGAAAAGTCCAAACAGTTTGAGCCGATTCCGAGTGGATTCCGGATGAGTCCGCACCAGCCGAGCTCGAACAGCGCGCCATACCGGCTGTTGGCGAAGATGACGGGCGAGACGGTGACGACGACGATTGATTTTGTGCTTCCGAATCTGCGCACGGAGATTGATCGCAGCGGGAAGCTGTGGTTTTCCAGCCGGGCGACAGTGACGCCGGTGCGGCGGGATTTGTGCCGGATTGATTTTGTGGCGGCGTGGAATTTGCCGATACCGGTGGCGATTTTCCGGCCGTTTGCGAAGAAATTCCTGAGGCAGGATCAGGAGACGATGATCCAGCAAGCGGAGGGGTTGAAGTACAACCCGCGCTTGATGCTGATTGACGACGCGGATAAGCAGGCAAAATGGTATTTTGCGTTGAAGGCTAATTTGATCGAGTCGCGGCGAACGGGTGCGGCGATGGCGCATCCGATGGATGGACCGGTGACGCTGCGGTGGCGGTCTTGAGCGTGGCGGACAGGCTAAAGCCTGTCCCACTTGGCCGGTGACGCTGCGGTAGCGTTCTTAAAAGCGGTTTTAAGTTGTTAGTTTTAAGTTGAAAGTTGTAAGTCGGAGTTCCGCGTGTTGAGCGGTCGCCTTATCTAGCTGAGCCGGTAAGGCTCCTGATGCAATCTACCTGAGATTTGCCCGGTCCGCGCCGCGTGTCTGGTTAACCATAATTACCCCCCCCACCCCCATGTTTTTCGTAAGTGTTCATTCCAAAGGGGGATAAAACGGGATTATGTACTTGAAGCAAGGCGCTAGTTCGCGTACACTCCCGTTTAAGGTCCAAACCTTAAATGCACGGAGAGCACTGTGCCTAATTTCTTGCTGCCCGATTATGTATGGTTTCCGTCACCTGGAATTTCTGTTGCGTTCTTAGCCCTGCTGGCTGGAGTGTGGCCATTGATAGACGAATGGGCCAAGAAAAAAGAAAGGAAGTGGCCGCGCATATTTTATGCGGCGGTCCTCGCATTGTTGTGTTATGTGGAAGTGGCGTCAGTTACTAGGGACCGCCAAAGATTTGAAGCGACTCTTGATAGTCAAGATAAGCAATTCAAGCTGACGGTGGCAAAACTGGATGATATTCAAAAAGCGCTACAGGTAGTAAATACCGGCACTGTCGCCATACATACGGAACTTAGCAAGAGAGGTTCGGCTGCCATGCCGCAAACAACAAAATCCTTGAAACTTGAGGCTCTGCAATTTTCAAACGACTTGGCGGGGTTTGCCTATGAACGAAGTCAGACGGAACCCGAACTTGTTATGCCTCCAGCACAAGCCCCGCCGTTTCTGGTTTCCCCTGCCGCGATGGATAACGCTTGGGCAGCATTGGAACGTGAGCAGGGAAAACACAATAATGAAACTGTTGATTTGTACCAACATTTTTATGCTTCGCACGTGAATGAAGTAGTACAGGAATTAAGGATTAGGGGTGTATTTGACAGCAAGGCCTGCGATGCGCCAGGTCCTCGGGATGTGATTGTCTGCGCTGCACAGATTCAGACAGCAGCCAAGAAACTCCCCTAGGCAGCGTTCTGTACTTTGGCCGTTAGTTGCTTGTATTCGAGGTTTGGAGAGTCAATTAATTTAAGCATCGTATCGCGGAAAAGGAAGTCATTCTTGCGGTTGTTAAAGCGGAAACACATCTCATCCAGATAGGCCGGGAGATGCTTCGCAGAGACTTTATGCCAAGTCCCCATGATGCCGCGCTTGAGCAGGGAGAACGCAGATTCCACAGTGTTTGTGTGCACGTCGCCGTGAGCGTATTCCCGCGTGTGGTTGATGGTCTTATGAAGATTCTTTTGCATCTTGTCGAGCGCGTAGGGATAGATGGCCGATTCGTCCGTCAGAATCACTTCCACATGGCTGCCAACGTTGGCATTGATAATATCCCGCACGGTCTTGGACTTCGCATCCTGAGCGCGAATCAACCGCAGATCGCCGTTACGCTGACGGATGCCGATAACCACCGAAACGTCACCCTTTGCACGCCAGCGACGTTTCTTGCCAGCAACGTAGGTTTCGTCAATCTCGACCGTGCCGCCAAGTTTCTCGGGCGCTACTTCCAGCATGGCCGCTCGGATGCGATGGCAGAGGTACCACGCCGTCTTGTAGCTGATTCCAAGAGAGCGTTGAATCTGGCAGGCCGATATTCCCTTCTTGGATTCGCAGAGCAAGCAGGTTGCGAGGAACCACTTCCAAAGAGGCAAGTGGGTATCGTGGAAGATGGTCTTGGCCGTCACGCTGAATTGGTGCGAGCAATCGTCGCAGACAAACTGATTGCGCTTGAGGATGCGGTAGACCTTGCGCGAGCCGCATTCAAGGCACTGTGGGCCTTCCGGCCAGCGGAGGCGTTCTAAATATGCGCGGCACTTGCTTTCATCCGCGAAATCCTTTATCAGTTCAACGAGGTTCATTTTTTCCATAAATCACCTTATGCCAAAGAAAAAGAAGCACCCGAAAGACATGACAAGCGAAGAGGCCATCAAGCACCTCTTCACGTCCAAGGGGCACAAACTCATCAAGAAGCACGTTGCCAAGTTGGAGAAGGTCTCAAGCACGAAGAAAGGGTAACAGGGATGTGACCTTGTGTCAAGTACATAATCCCGGATAAAACCCTTTGTTTTGATGCAGTTTTGCAAGTGTTGATTTTAAAGATAGTTAGAGTGACAGGAATGAGGTGCGGAGGACTGCGCTTTTACGCAGGTGCTTCCAAGAAAGAGTATACTCCAGAAGTTACTGGTAAGTCAAGAACTGGATTAGATTTATTTTGAGTGGGATGGCGAGTAGGCTGGGCGCGGAAGAGACGGCCCACCTGAAGGTGGCCGCTACGTGGGGCGGGAGCTGGCCGGGGATAGGCAGAGGTTAGCGGAAGTGGTCGAGGTCGAGATCCACGGAAACGGGATCACCCTCGGGGGGAGTTACGTCGATGGAGGCCTCTCCGGAGGCAAAATCTTCGGCGGGAAAATCGAACTGGAGAGTGGCGCCAACGAGAGTGCAGCCGCCGTCACTGGAGCAAAGGACGGTGGGCTGGCCAGAAGAAGAGAAGGGCCTGAGCTGCTGATCTTTGCTGAAGACTTGAACGTCGAAATCTTTCCAGAAGTCATAAGGACGCGGGGTGAAGCCGGTGGGAGAGCCGGAGCGTGAACTGGTGGGACGGACGATGTACGGGCCATAGGAATCGGTGAACTGGATCTGTACGACGATTCTGACGAATTCGGGCTGATCGCGATGATCGAGGGCGGCTTGCTGGGCGCTGTAGCCGGCGGTGTGCTGGCTGGATTGCTGGACGAGAAGAGCGAAAGGGGTGAGAAACGTGACGGAGGCGATGTGCGGGCCAGTCTTGGGAAGAGGAAGGAAACTTGTATATTTGTTGAGGAGATTGGCCATGGATTCGTCGTGGCGCTGGCCGAGGAAGTAGGCTTCGCGGACGGCTTGATCGGAGAGTGGGCTGTCGAAGGCGAAGGAGGATGGAGCGAGGAGCAGGGCTGCCGCGAGGAGTGAGGCGACGGAGCGGGC
>JBGPDI010000186.1:0-6474 GCA_041482215.1 Candidatus Acidiferrum sp.
GAAATCGCCAATGCCTTGCGGGGGGAAGTCCGGCGGGGTGGTCAACAGGAGAGACTCCGCCACTATACCGAGTTTTTCGAGATGCGTTTCGTAGCGCGGAAACGCTTCGGCATCGTGCTGCGAGAACTTGGCGATCTCGGCCAGCGTCTTCGCGCGATCCTGCCACATGAACAGGTGACGCCCATCGGGGAATGGAGAGAAGAACGCCGGGTCCTTGGCATCGACGCGATAGCCGAAGCGCTCCAGCTCCAGATCGCGCACCACTTTTTCCTGCATCAGGCTGGCGAGGTAGGATGCTGTGGAAACGCGGTAGCCCGGCCAGATTTCCTCGGTGACCGCGCAGCCGCCCACTAGCTCGCGGGCTTCTAACACTAAAACCCGGACCCCGGACCGCGCAAGATACGCGGCCGTCACCAGCCCGTTGTGACCTCCGCCGATAACGATAACGTCGTAGTGCTGCCCCATTCCGTATGACTCCGGTATCGCGCAAAAGAAGAGAACAAAACTGCGGGAAACGATGACTCGACATTCTACTGAGACCCGCAGCGTCGCACAAGTCTGCGGAGATTGGTTTTCGATCGGCGCGCCTTGCGAGCGCGATGAATTAGCACCTATAATCCACTGTCTCTGCGGCACTGGTGCCGCGCGTGCATTCTGGAGGAATCGTGCCTGTTGGAACTGCGTTTCATGAACGAACGCTGGCGTTGTGCGAAAGCCTGAACTACCGCGAGTGGTCGGGCTATTACACCGTCAGCGTGTACGAAATGCACCACGAGCACGAGTACAACGCCATTCGCAATTCGGCGGCGTTGATCGATATTTCTCCACTCTTCAAATACCGTGTGACGGGGCAAGACGCCACGAAGCTCGTGAATCGAGTGATTTCACGAGACATCAATAAGGTCGCCGTGGATCAGGTGATTTACTGCTGCTGGTGCGATCCCGAGGGAAAAGTGATCGATGACGGAACGATCACGCGGCTCGGCGAAAATGAATATCGCTGGACCGCGGCGGACCCAAGTTTGCGGTGGTTCCGGCAGAACGCGCTGGGCTTGGACGTGAAGATTGAAGACATTTCGGAACAAACTGCCGCGCTGGCGTTGCAAGGACCAACTTCGGGAAAACTGCTGCACGAAGTGGCCGATGCAAACATCTCTAACCTGAAATATTTTCGCGTGACGCGAGGAAAGATCGCTGGCGTGCCGGTGGATATTTCACGCACTGGTTACACGGGCGATCTGGGTTTCGAAATCTGGATGCCATGGAAAGACGCAGTAAAGGTTTGGGATGCACTGATCACCAAGGGCAAAGCGTTTGATGTTCACCCGGCGGGAATGATCGCGCTGGACATCGCGCGCATCGAGGCGGGGCTGATTTTAATCGAAGTGGACTACATCTCAAGCAAGAAGGCCCTGATCGATTCGCAGAAATATTCTCCTGCCGAGATTGGGCTGGGCAAGCTCGTGGATTTGAAAAAAGAGAATTTTGTCGGCCGCGAAGCGCTCGCGCTGGAAGCCAAGAAAGGCGCCGAACGAGTTCTTGTAGGGCTGGAAATTAACTGGAACGAAGTCGAAGCACTCTACGACAAATTGAAAATGGCCCCGCAGGTGCCAAGCATGGCCTCGCGCACAGCCGTCCCGGTATATCGCGGCGCGCGCCAGATCGGCAAAGCCACCTCCACAACTTGGTCACCCACGCTGAAAAAAATGATCGCGCTCGCCTGCGTAAGCCGCGAGAACTCCACTATTGGAACAACTTTAAGCGTCGAAATGACCGTCGAGGCGGTACGCCACACCGTTTCCGCGAAAGTAGTGCCCATGCCGTTTTTCAACCCCCCGCGAAAGATGGCGGTCCCCATTCCGTAGCGAAAACTCGTCAGCGTTAATAGACTTAATTTGCCGCCGCAAACTTCTCTTCTTTGGCTAGAAGTTCATCCAGAACCGTCCTGTCCAAGACTTTTCCACGCAGAATCACCGAACGGATCTTCAGTGTGTTGTGAATATCGGTGAGCGGATTCGCGTCGAGGAGGACCAGGTCGGCAAACTTTCCTAGTTCAACGGTGCCTTGCACACCAAGCTTCCCAAGAAATTCAGCGGGAGTTTTTGTGGCAGCTTGCAGAGCCTGCATAGGAGTCAGCCCAGCTTGGACGAAAAGAGCTAGCTCTTCGTGGAGCGCGGAACCGGGAAAGACGTAGGGTGCAGTTGTATCAGTTCCCGCCATCAGCCGTATGCCGGCGTTCTGCATCGTTCCGACGATCTGAATTGACTTGGCCAGCAGTTTCTTCCTTAAGGCGAATTCCTGCGGCGTCGTTCCCTTATCGCGATCCTTCGTGCCCTCTTCCCAACCCGCAAGAAAATGCCGCGGGACATATTCCCGTCGCAAATCTTCAGACGGATCCGAATCCGGAGTTGGGAATGCATCATTCTTCAGCAGAATCAGTGTAGGGACCTGCCAAGTTTGATTGCGGGCAAATTTGCCGAATAGTTCGTCCGCCTTTTCGTCGGAATAGGATTGCAGCAGTTCGCGCTGCCAGTTGAGTTGGCGTGCGTGGGATTGCGCGGGCGTCTCCTTTTTGGGCGTCGCAAGGAATTGTTTGCGAAGCAAACGCGGCTCGTCATTCGAACAGGCACGAAGGACGCCAGTCAGGTGCTCGATGCTTTTTTGGCCTGCGCCGGAGGCTTCGGCAGCGGTTACGCGGTCCGGAACATGGCCAACAAAAGTGACGTGCTCACGTTTGCATTCAGCAGCAATGGCAAAGTATGCGTCGCGGCCGAGAATGGACTGCACCTTGATGAAATCAACTCCGCGCTGAACAAGCGAATGAACCTCTGCCGCAGCATCATCGGCATTGGTGACGACAAGAGCTGGCTGAAATGAAGGTGGATTGCCGTCAAGGTAGGGTCCAGCGAAAAGAACCTGAGGCCCGAGGCGTTTGCCCTCATTGATTTCCTGACGAAGTGGAATGAGGGACTCGAGATAGCCGCCCATGTCGCGGACCGTAGTAATTCCATTAGCGAGAAGAAGAGGAATGATAAATTCGCGGCTGCCACTGGGTTCGCCGGCGCCGGTGAGGTGCACGTGCATGTCGGCGAGGCCGGGAATAAGGAATTTGCCGGTGGCATCGATGATTTTCGTGCCGCGTGGAATGGCGATCAAAGTAGAGGGGCCGAGTTCAGTGATGCGTTGGTCCGCGATAAGCAATGTCATGTCTGGTTGGGCTGGAGCGCCGGTGGCGGTGACTACGGTGACGTGAGTAATGGCAAGATCGGCGTTGCGGCGTTTCGCGCAAGCGCACAGGAGTGTGAAGGCGAACAAAGCGAAGAGCACCAACCTCGGAAGGTGGCCACTACGAATGCTGGGCGGCACTCTGTTAAAGCCAGAGATCATTGGGCCAGGCGGTTGTATTTTTTCAGGATGGCGCGGAGCTGGTCGTGGGGCAAAGCGCGCACGCGATGGTTTTCGATGCCGGTCATGGTTTCGGCGGCGATCATGGCGTTGATGATGGCTTCTTCGGTGGCCTGCACGGTGGCGGCGAAAACGGGCTCGATCATGTCATTGGGCAACATTTTCAAATCGACGACGTGGTCGGCAGCAGAAGCGCCGAGATTGGCAGTGGAGAATGCAATAAAGATGTCGCCGGAGCCGTTGCCGGAGACACTGCCATTACGGCCAAGGCCGAGCGAAACGCGGCGCGCAAGGCGTTTGAGCTGATGAGAGACGAGCGGAGCGTCCGTAGCAACGACGACGATGATGGAACCGTGGTCGTCGTTGGCAAAAGAAGTGCCGGCGTAGGGATCATCGGCTTCCACTTCTCTGCCAACGGGAATTCCGGCGATGCGCAGATTATTTTTCGATCCGTAGTTGCACTGCACGAGAATTCCAACGGTGTAGCCGCCGGCTTTCGCATCGAGTTTGCGTGACGCCGTGCCGATTCCGCCTTTGAAGCCGTTGCAGACCATTCCGGTGCCGCCACCGACCGCGCCTTCTTCGACAGCGCCCGCGTGTGCGGAGTCAATCGCGTGGAACGCATGCTCCGGTTTCACGTGGAAGCCATTGATGTCGTTCAACCAGCCGTCCCACGTTTCCGCCACCACCGGCAGCGACCACCAGTAACCCGTGGGGTCGGGCTGCCCGTGATTCACACGCCATTGAATGACCGCGTCGCGAACCACGCCAACGCTGTGCGTATTGGTGATCATCACCGGGCCTTCGAGAAAGCCGGACTCTTCCACCCAAGTGGTGCCGGTCATTTCACCATTGCCGTTGAGTGACCACCATCCGGCGAAGACGGGATTGTTCATGGTGTCTTTGCCGCGTGGTAGAACCGCGGTAACGCCGGTGCGCACGGGGCCTTCGCCAACTTGCAGTTTTCCTTCGCCGGAAATCAGCGTGGTGTGGCCGACGAGAACGCCCGAAACATCGGTGATAGCGTTGAGAGGGCCGGGTGTGCCATCAAAGGGGACGCCAAGATCACGCGCGCGAGGCTTTACTGCTGGATTCTCCTGCGCGCGAGGTGTAGGCGCAAAAGAAAGGCAGAAACTGAGTGCGAGCAGCGGGGTGCGTGGATTGTGGCGCATCTTTTCTCCGAAAGAAGGATGAGCGAACTCCAACAAAGAGAACGGGCGTGACAGCGTATCAAGACGGAAAGACTTTTGCCAAAGCAGATTGAAGCGCGCGGGCAACCAGCGCGGATTCTTCTGGCGATATCGTGAAGGGCGGCGCGAGCAGGATGTGATCTCCGCGTAGGCCATCAACGCAGCCTTGCGTGGGGTAAGTAAGAACATTTTCTTCCAGGCACGCCTGGCGGATTTTCTCCGCGATGTTCTGCTCTCTCGGAAAAGGCTCGCGCGTCGTTTTGTTTTTTACAAATTCGACGCTGAGAAGGAGGCCAAGACCACGGATATCACCGACGTTCGCATGCGATTGGAGTGGAGAAAGTGCTGCGCGCAAGTCTTGCGCCGTGGGAGTCACGCGATCAAAAAGTTTTTGCAATTCGAGATAATCGAGAACAGCGTTGCCCGCAGCAGTGGAAACCGGATGCGCCTGGTACGTGAACCCATGCATGAAGGCGCCGGAGCCACGTTCGAACGCTTCCACCACTCGCGCGGAAACCAGCACAGCACCCAAAGGCGCGTAGCCACTGGCGATGCCCTTCCCCACTAAAATGATGTCGGGCTCGATGCCCCAGTGCTGAACGGCAAACGGTTTTCCAGTGCGACCCATGCCGCTCATCACTTCATCGGCAATCAGTAGAATTCCGTTCTTGCGGCAGATTTCCGAAATGCGCGCGGCGTAACCTTCGGGAGGAACGGCGGCGCCGAGAGTTGCGCCCACAACTGGCTCAAAGATAAAAGCGGCAACGTCAGTTTTCTTGCCCGCGTCCAGATGAGCTTGCAGGTCTTCTGCGCACGCGAGCTCACACTGAGGAAAAGTTTTTTCGAACGGGCAGTGATAGCAAAAGCACGGGGCGATGTGTCCCCATTCCGCGAGCAGCGGTTCATACGGAGCGCGCCGCGCAACGTTTCCGCTGACGGACATCGCGCCGAGAGTGCTGCCGTGGTAACTCTGACGCCGCGAGATAACGCGAAAGCGATCTTTCTGGCCGGCTTCGAGATGAAACTGGCGCGCGAGTTTGATCGCAGTTTCGGTCGCTTCAGAGCCACCTGAAGCGAAATAGACTCGTCCGCCATTTCGGAAATTCAGCGGAGCCATCGCAAGCAAGCGCTCCGCAAGTTTTTCGGCAGGAGCAGTATGAAATTGCGAAGTATGCGCGAACGCAATCTGCGACGATTGCTCAGCCATCGCTCGGCCAATTTCAGCAACGCCGTGCCCGATGCTGACGACCGCAGCCTGGCCGGAAGCGTCGAGAAACCTCCGGCCACCCTCGGCGATAATCCAGCAACCTTCTCCGCGAGAAGCAATTGGGAAATTCTTCTTGAAATTGCGGGAAAAAAGCCCGCTGCGCGTCGTCATGGGATGTCTGGCAAAGGATTGTAGCAGACACTATTCCACCTTTGGGCCGTCGTCCGCTGTATCATGTTGTCTCATAGAAAGTTAGTTTCATGTAGCAAGCCATGATCAACTTCAGTCGCCGAGCGGGTTAATTATGTCTAGGACCTCAAAATTCTTCACAAATCTTGCGTCGTATGAGGCTGAACACAAAGAACCGGATCATGCTGGAAATCCGCAAATCAAGGCCCATTCTGCCCTCATTTTCATCTCGGCACTGCTGCTATTCCTGATCGCTTTCACCTACTTTTTGATGGAAGCTCCGATAAGCCCTAGAATGACCGACTTGCTTGAATCAGTGTTATTCGGAATTGCTTCAGTTGTGGGCTTGCTGCGCTTTTACTACGTCCGTAAGCGACTGCCGGCTCAGACGGTCGATGCAACACTTGCATGAAGTTTACTCGCCGGAGTCTGAAAACCTAAAGTCTGTCTAGGGCGTTGATTCAAGCGCAGTGCGACTCGGTC
>JBGPDI010000187.1:0-6320 GCA_041482215.1 Candidatus Acidiferrum sp.
TAAGATAAGGACTTAGAAATGGCTGCAAAGGTCCAGACCTTTGCAGCCATTAGACTTCTGGGGATGCTCCCCAGAAAAGGCGCCTAACCAATAGGAACAACGTGTTGAAAGATCACAGGCACCCTCCACGATGACCTCTAGGCCAAATACGCCTGTTCACAACGAGACAGACGCTTTCCCTCGATATCGCTAGCGTACGAATCGAGCGGCCAATGCGGTGGTCAGGGCAGGTACAACATGAAACGGCATAATAGTTTGTGCAGGATGGTGTTGCTGGGATTGGTGCTATCGCTGGCGGGAGTGGTGTATGCGCAGCGGACGATCAATAGGAAATTGATTGTGAATGGAAAGACGGTGAGCGCGGCGGTGGTGCAGCTCAATGGGCATTTCTACTTGGACGTTGAGACGCTGGCGCAGATTACCAATGGCGCGGTGACGGTGGACCCGAATCAAATCGCGCTGACCATTCCCAACTCGAATGCAGATGCGACAATTCCGCAACCAGTGCCGGGGTTGTCAAAAGAGTTTGCGAGCGCGGCGCTCGAAGCCGTGGCGGAAATGAAAGAGTGGAAAGGCGCACTGGCAACGATGGTCACCTATGGATTGGCGGTAGACGGAACGTGGGCACAAGCCTATCAGGATCGCGTGCATACAAGCTTGGGGCAAGCAACGGTGGCGGCATCCACCAATTCAGATCACAGCGCTCTGCGACTATTGAACGCGCAGTATACGAACTTAGCGAACTGGGCAGCTGGCGTCATTGCGGAACGCCAGGCCCTGAATGGGGCTAGGACGGTCGATCCAAACTCCCTGCAGAATGATCCACAACTGACGAAGATTTCAAACTGTGGCAGGTTCCTGAACGGCATGCTAGTCAGCCGCGTATTTGCCGACAACGCAAACTGTAACTGATCGCCGTGCGAAACAACCTTTGCGCCACGCTCGATTGGGCGGTTACAAAGGCCCTTCGGGTTTGGTCACGGGACGGCCGCGGAAATAAGGGATGGCGCGGCCTATGGCAGTTTCCCCGTAACGTACCCAGCGCGGAGTTGGACGGGGCGCGAGGGCCAGAGCATTGGATACGTGACAAAACGAGGGATGCAAATCGGCGACTAGCTTGACGAAAGCTGTGAGCGGCACGGCCAGCAGCAAACCCATCACACCCCATAGCCAGCCCCAAAAGAGAATTCCAATCGTAGCCGCCACCGGTCCGATGCTCATGCGATTGGCGATGAATTTCGGAAAAAGAAAATTTGCTGAAATGACGTGTAAGAAAAGGATCGTCAGGATGATGACAACGTACGGTCCCGCGGTATTGAATTGAAGGATGGCGGCGGCAAGGGGAAGCGCGAGCGAGAAGATCAGTCCAAGAAATGGCAAGAGATTCAGGATTCCGCTGGCGATTCCGATGGGTATGGCACCCTTCATGCCAATCGCGGACAACATCAGCGTGGTCGCCACAGCCATCACGGAACCAACGACAAGGTTGCCGGCTACGAAGCCGCGGATCATTTGGTTCAAGCTGTTGATGAATCGATCCGTTTCTATTTTCGAGTTGAAGAGGGCATTCATGCGGATGTCCATTTGGTCTTTGGTGCAGAGCATGAAAAACGTGAGGAAGGGAACCACGCCGGCAATAATCAGGGCTCCCCAAACAGAGCCGACACCGCGCACCAGATATGTAGGCCAGGTGGGAGATTCCTGCAAGCGAACCTCGGGGACTTTTTTGGTGGGATGCACGTCATTCGTAAGATCGCCGGCGCTTTGCTGGACTTTCCGAAAGTTGCGGCTGATGGGCTCAATGGCTTGCTGAATTTTTGAAGTGTAAACAGGAAGCTCTTCGGCAAAACTGATCGCCTTCCCGTAAAGCTCGTGACCCAGTAGCCCGACTAGACCCATGCAGGCAAGCACGAGGCCGGCCGCAGCAATGCTGCGGGGCAGATGCAGCTTCTCCAATAGGACTACGACGGGGTCAAAAAGGATGGCGAGGAATGCCGCCAGAAGAACGGTTATGCAAATCGAGCTCGCGTAGAAGCCGAATAAGGTGAGCAAGCCGGCCACCAGGATGAAGAGAAGGGTGGCGATTCTACGAAGCAGGTCATCGGATAATGAGGTCGGACCCGGAAGCGCCAGTTCAGGGATGCGCAAGGGGCCTTGTTCCACAGCTTCAGTCTTCTTCTTATCCTGGTCAGCCATGTTCACTTAACGGGAAGGCGGCCCTGCTTTTTAGACTGTGGCGGATCTTCCGCGGAGGAAATGAAGGATGAGCATGATGATGCCGATTACCAGCAATATATGGATCATGCCAGTGGAAATGTGAAACGCCAGAAACCCAAGCAACCAAAGAACGATTAAGACCGCAGCGATTAAACCGAGCATGTTTTTGACTCCTTTTCCTCTGAGAGCGCGCCGAGCAGAAATTCATCTGTCGCGCGGAGCACGGATTCCGACTTGTCACCGGATCGGTGCTTGCAGGAACAAGGCTGTCAGCTTAGGAGTTTGAAGTCTGTGCAATAGGAGGCACTTCCGCAAGTCATGAATAAATGCGGACATGGAGCTCTGGAAAACCAACTTAGTCGTGGAGGACGACGCTCAGGAGGGAGTTATTGACGTGAATCTCGCCGTTATATTCGATGAAACCCAATTTGCGGAATTTGTTCATGAAAAAATTGACCCTTGAGCGAGTGGTGCCGATCATCTCTGCCAGCGTCTCTTGCGATATCTTGAGTGGCGTCGCTGGAGGCTGGCCTTTCTCGCCATAGCGCGCGAGCAGCAGTAAGGTGCGCGCGAGGCGCTTCTCACTGGAGTTGAAGAGCTGGTCTATCAAGTCTTCTTCAACGTGGATGTTTCGAGTGAGCATATGCGAGATGAAACGGTCGGAGAATTCGTGCTCCGTGTGGAGCATACGACTCATTTCCTTTTTCTCAATGACGAGTACCGTGGTAGGAGCAACCGCGGTTGCGGTGGCCATGCAAACGGACTGACCCGCCAGACATCCTTCGCCAAAAAAATCACCGGCTCCAAGTATCGCCACAACGGCTTCTTTGCCGGTCTCATTGACGACTGTAAGTCTCACGCCGCCTTCTTGAATGTAGATAACACTGTTTGCGGGATCCCCTTGCGCAAAGAGAGTTTCTTTTGGCCAAAACTGCCGCACTGTTCGCCGCAGGCCAGCGGAGTCTAAGAATGTTTGCGCATTAAAAGCGGGGCTTCGCGAATTGGCTTTCTTGGGAGAGCGTGAAGCCTTAGCGGGTACACGTCGAACTGCAGTAGCAGCCATACTTCAGAATAGCATAAAACCGTTTCCTGAAAACTGTTCAATATTGAACAGTTTGGACAGGTCGGGGTCGCAGGCTTAAATGGAAAGCGAGCTCCAGCAAGCATTGAGACGCCAAAGGATTACAGGTTTTTCTTGCCATTCACGAGAACTTTTCGCAAAGAGCCGTGCACTTCCAATTTTCCATTGTAGTTAATGAAACCTTCCTTCCGGAAGCGATTCATAAACACATTGATTCGCGGGCGTGTGGTGCCCACCATCTCTGCCAGAACCTGGTGACTGACGACTGGAATTTCAACAATAGGCGGTCCTTTTCTTTCGATGTGGGCCAGCCGGAGAAGCACGCGCGCTAGCCGCTGTTCCGCCGACGAGGTCAGCAGGTCCGCCACGTGATCGCGATATTTCTTGACGCTCGATAGCAGATAGGCCACCAGGGAGTTCGAGGTCTTATTCTTTTTGCGAAGCATTTGGAGCATCATGCCTTTATTGACGGTGCGTATGGAACTGGCGGTCAAAGTGACGGCCGTGGACATACGAAGGGGATAGCCCGCGAGGCAAAGCTCACCAAAAAAATCATGCGCACCCAGGATGGCGGTAACGGCTGATGGTTGATGTTTTACTTTGGTGGTGAGCCGCACCCCTCCTTCTTGAATGTAGAAAAGCGTGTATGCAGGGTCACCCTGAGAGTAGATATTCTGTTTGCGCCGATAGTGCTTGACCTTGCCGCCCAGGCTGGCTCCTGAAGAGAGTTCGCGAAGGCGAGAAGCAATCGGGTTGTTGAGGTTCATGAGTCGCTCCTCTTTGGCTGGCCCATCGGCGGAGGGGAAGCGCTAACAAATGCACGAAGGCTCATGCCTTGCCTGCTGCCTTTTCGGATTTCCGATGCGCATCTTGCGACGACTGAAAGGCTTTGTTGGCATGTTCCAGAGCTTGTCTGGAGTGCTCATGACCAGTCTGATGATCTTCTTTTCCGTGGTGTCCGGCGGCGGCGCGGTGCGCGTGTGCGGCGAGTTCGTGGAACTCGGCGGCTCTTTGGTGCGAGTCATTTGGCATGATGAGTCAGGTCCTCACTGCGTGGTCCAGCTTAGAACAAGTCGCTTGGTTAAATTGTCCAATAAGAGACACTTCGACCGGGAGTAAAAAAGGATTGTTTTCAGTGCTTGTTTGCTGAAGAAAGTGGCGTCCTAAATCCAGCAGATGCACTCCGCCCGGGCCACGCGGCTGGAATGATCCGAGCACGATTTCATGCGTCAGGATTTCGGGGAGGCAAACTTTAGGACGTAAGCATACTTTCCCGGCAGAGTCGCGGGCAGAGAGATGCGCACGGCGTCGGCTTCTTGGGACCAGACCAGGGGCTTGGGGGCGCCGAGCAAGTAAATCTGCGTACCGGTTTTCGGGGTGAAGGACTTGAGGGTGATGGTGGAGGACTTTGGTTGGCCGAGAAGTGTGGCGTAGACGGCGGAATCTTTCTGGGTAAAGCGGACGTGGAGGCCATCCGAGGTTTCGCCGGCGGCGCGTTCCCAAGGGCGCGTGCCGTAAATGGCTTCGCCATTTTGGTGGAGCCAAGTGCCGAGGGCTTCGAGGCGCGACATTTGGACTGGCGGGATGGTGCCGTTGGCTTCGGGACCGACGTCGAGGAGGAGATTCCCGTTTTTGCTGACGATGTCCACCAGGAGATAAATGAGATCGGCGGGGGCGATGGTTTCGGCTTCGCCTTCGGCGCGGTTGTAGCCGAAAGAGCGCCCGAGGCCGCGGCACTCTTCCCACTTGGTGGGACTGATTTTGTCGAGGGTTTCGTATTCGGGCGATTGGAAATCGGAATGTTTGACGCCGAAGCGATCGTCAATCACGCCATCGGGGACGGCGTTGTAGTATTCGGCCATGATTTCGAGAGGATGGCCGGACTTGGGATAGTCAATATCGTTCCAGAGGACGGCGGGATGATAGCGCTGGATGAGTTCGCGCATGTGGGCGTCGGCATATTTTCCATAGGCTTCAGATTGCGGCTTGACGGATTGATAGTCGGCGGCGACGCGGATGGGGCCGGGGACGAAGGTCCAGTCGTAGCCGCCGGAATAGTAGAGGCCCATGCGCAGGCCTTGTTTATTGACGGCGGCGGTGAGTTCGCCAACGAGATCGCGCGTGGCGTGCTGGCGATCAGCGGGAAGCTTGGGGTTGGGCGTGGAACTGGGCCAGAGCGTGAAACCTTCATGATGCTTGCTGGTTAGAACGACGTATTTGGCGCCTGCGTCGTGAAAAATTTTGGCCATCGTGTCGGGATTCCACTTTTGGATTTCCTGGTCGAAGGTAGGGGCGAAATTGTAGTAGTCGAAGTCGGCGCCGTAGTGTTCGCGGTGATAGGCCTGCGTGGGGGAGCCATCGATGCGCATGACGTTCAAATACCATTCGGCGTAGGGGTTGTACTTGATGTAGTCCTGGGAAGCGAAGTCGTGATCGGGATGGCTAAGAGGCGCCCAGCCGGGAACAGAGTACAGGCCCCAATGGATGAAGATGCCTAGTTTGGCGTCGGCGTACCACTGAGGGAGCTTGTGCTTGTTGAGGGATTCGAGAGTGGGCTCGTAGTGGGTGGGGGACTGGGCGCGGAGACGCGGGGAGAGTAGGGAACAGAAGAGGAGAAGGATAGCGGTTCTGCGTGATTTAGTGTTTTGGATGAAAGACATTTCTTCGTCTCCTGACTAAGCGGCTTGGGAATGGTGTTCACCGGTAGCCACGGCGAAGTTTAATTGAAAATGCGCTGGTCTCAGTATTTATTTGTGGGATCGTCCGCGAGGTGCGGAAAAGTGGTGAGAGAATTTCTGGCGGTTCCAAGCGTTGGGGGTGGAGTGTCGCGCCTACGGCGCTTGAAGATATAGAGCTCTGAGTACCCAGCGCTCACGCGCTGGGCTAACTTGTGTCGCGCCTCCGGCGCTTGGGCTTGGCAGCTTGCGGCGAAATACTGCTCTCGACTTGAATCGGAGTGGAAAAGAGAAGGGCGGCTGGTCGGCCGCCCTCTGAAGAGAATCACGGGTCTGAAGACCCACCA
>JBGPDI010000188.1:0-6170 GCA_041482215.1 Candidatus Acidiferrum sp.
ACGCACGGCGTGTTGCGCGTCAAATTGAAGCTCGATGGCGAGCGCGTGATCGGCTCGGAATGCATCATCGGGTCTTTGCACCGGGGCGTCGAGAAAATTGCCGAGAACCGCACGTATCAGCAGTTTGCGCCGTATGTCGATCGCATGGATTATGTCGCAGCCGTCAGCAGCGGGCTGGGGTATTGCGAGGCCGTTGAAAAACTGATGCTCGTGGAAGCTCCCCCGCGGGCGCGTGTGATTCGAACGATCTTGACGGAGTTGCAGAGAATTGCCAGCCATCTTCTGTGGCTAGGCACTCACGCTCTGGATATTGGCGCGCTCACTCCGCTCTTTTATTGTTTCCGTGAGCGGGAAGAAATTTTGAAGATTTTCGAAAAGTATTGCGGCGCGCGGCTGACCACGCATGCGTTTCGAATCGGCGGCCTGCAATACGAGGCCTACGACACCTTCGAAAAGGAAGTCGAACGGTTCTGCAAGGACTTTGAATCGCGCGTCGTCGAATACGAAACTTTGCTCACAAATAACCGCATCTGGATTGGGCGCACGAAGGGCGTGGGGATTCTGACGGCGGCGGACGCCATCGCGTTTGGCGTCACCGGCCCGGTGCTTCGGGCCAGCGGCGTGAAATGGGACATTCGCAAGGCCGCACCCTATGCAGCTTACGATCAATACAAATTCGAAATTCCCGTGGGCACGACTGGGGACACCTACGATCGGTATCTTGTGCGCATGGAAGAGATGCGGCAATCGCGTCTGATCTGCTTGCAAGCCATCGAAAATATTCCCGCAGGACCGATCCTTGCAAAAGTTGGAAAAGTTTTGAAGCCGCCTCCGGGTGAGGTCTATCACGCGATTGAAGCGCCGAAGGGTGAAATCGGATATTACATTGTGAGCGACGGGTCGGTGCAGCCGTATCGCGTGCACATCAGGCCGCCTTCGTTTATCAATTTGCAGGCGTTCGACCGCATGGTGCGCGGGCATCTTGTAGCTGACGTGGTGGCGATTATTGGAACGATTGACATCGTTTTGGGAGAAGTGGACCGCTGATGCAAGCCGTCTTGCAGGCAACGATAGAATTCCTGAAGCTCTACTGGGCGCCGCTGCTCTGTGGTGTGGCGATCGTTGCCATTCTGCCGCTGGTCGCTGGTTACATCGTCCTGGTGGAACGCAAGCTCATGGCGGATATGCAGGCGCGGCTCGGGCCCATGCGCGTGGGGCCGCACGGATTGCTCCAGCCGATCGCCGACGCGGTGAAACTGCTCATCAAGGAAGACATCATCCCGGACAACGCGGACAAGGTGGTCTTCTGGCTCGCGCCGGTGCTTTCCGTGGGCGCGGCTCTGCTTTCGATCGCTGGCTTGGCGATCGGGCCTGCCTTTCAAATCGCTCAGGACATCAACATCGGTATTTTGTTTGTCGTGGGCATCAGCGCGATGGGAATTTTCGGCATCGTGCTGGGCGGCTGGGCTTCCAATAGTCACTATTCGATTATGGGAGCGCTGCGAAGCTCGGCGCAGCTAGTGAGCTATGAAACCGCTGCGGGAATGGCGCTGGTTAGCGCCCTGCTTTTCACCGGCACGTTGAATATCAAATCGATTGTTGAAGCGCAGAACAGTTCTGGCATCTGGTTCGGGCTGCTTGCGCCGGTAGCGCTTTTTGTCTACATCGTGGCTTCTATCGCTGAAACCAATCGCGCGCCTTTTGATTTGCCAGAGGCCGAGTCCGAACTCGTCGCCGGGTACATGACGGAGTACAGTGGATTCCGCTGGTCGCTCTATTTTCTGGCGGAGTACACCAACATGATTGTGGTCGCCTCTGTTGCCACCACTCTTTTTTTAGGCGGTTGGCTGCGTCCCTTCGCCAGCCTTCATGCGCGCGTTCGCGGGGTGGATCTTCTGGATTTTTTTCCAACACTACTGATTGTCGCCGTCGCAGCCTATTGCGTTTTCCGAGTGTCAAAGCAGCCGACGCGTGTGCAGCAGTTGTTCATGGTGGCGGTGACGGGATTGTGTTTTGTCGTAGGACTGGCGCTGCTGGCACCAGTGGTTCTGCCGATTGCAATGCCGCTGTATGCCGGAGTCCACGGCGGCTTCTGGTTTATTTTCAAAGTTAGCCTCTACATCTATTTGTTCATGTGGCTTCGCTTCACAGTTCCGCGGTACCGCTTTGACCAACTGATGCGCCTGGGATGGCATTTTCTGATTCCGCTTTCCATCGTCAACGTGCTGATGGTCGGTATCGCCCTGATCGCTGGCGACTATTTCCATTTGAAAGGCTGGGGACTTTTACTGGTCACGACTCCCGCGGCAGTCATCACGCTAGTGGCTGCTTTGCTGATCCTGGCCATCGAAAAAGAACGCGACGCGCGGCAAGATCCAAACGCCGCTTCGGACTTTTATGCTGGATAAAGTTCTATTCTATTGCTTCGCCGCCACTGCCGTGGCGAGCGGAGCGCTCATGGTGACGCGCCGCAACGTTATCCATAGCGCCATCTTCCTCATCACCGCGTTGCTCGCGACTGCGGGAATTTTCTTGCAGTTGCGCGCCGAGTTTTTGTTCATCGTCCAGATCATCCTTTACGTTGGCGGCATCATGGTGCTGTTTGTCTTCGTGATCATGCTTGTCAATTTGGACGTCGCACTGCAGCAAATCCAATTCGCGCGCCAAAAGTGGGTCGCGCTCCTCGTTGCGTTAGCTTTGGCCGGCCAGGCGGGATTGATGATTTGGTCCTCCGGCAAAATGCCCGGGCAGGGATTGCCGGTGCAAACGGCGTCGGCCGCGGCAAGTTTGCCTGCGAATTCCGAGGCGGTGGCACACAGCCTGTTCGAATCGTATCTGCTGCCGTTTGAGATTGCTTCGGTTTTGTTGTTGGTGGCCATGATCGGCGCAGTGGTAATGGCCAAGAAAAGGACGTAGCGCGGCGATGCTACCGATTGAAAACTATCTGTTTCTGAGTCTCGCGCTCTTCATCATCGGCGTGATCGGAGTCGTCACCAGGCGCAACGTGATCGTCGTGCTCATGTCCATCGAGCTGATTCTGAATGCCGTGAACATCAACCTGGTGGCGTTTTCCCGTTTGTACGGCGATGTGGCCGGGCAAGTGTTCGCGCTTTTCATCATCGCTGATGCGGCTGCGGAGGCCGCCGTAGCGCTTGGAATCATCATCGCTTTCTTCCGCAACCGCGAAACGGTTTTGGAAGACGAAATGGATTTGCTGAAGTGGTAGCGTGACGCGCGACTCTATGACGAAAGAACTAAAACTCGCATGACGCCCACAGGTACATTCCTGAGCATGCTGTGGCTGATTCCACTTTTCCCGCTGGCCACCGCGACGCTCATGTTTCTTTTCGGCAGGCGTCTTCCGAAGCCCGCTGTAAGTCTCCTCTGCGTCGGGAGCGTCGGCTTGTCCTTCATTTGCGCGCTCGGCGCAGTCATTCAACTCCTGGCCGCAGACCCAGAGCATCGCGTCGCCCAGCAAATCATGTTCGAATGGCTGACGCCCGGCCTCATGCAGATGACTAGCGGGCACGTTTTTCGATTTGTCGCCGACTGGGGCTTCCTCCTCGATCCGCTTTCCTGCGTCATGGTTCTCGTCGTCACAGGCGTTGGCTTCCTGATTCACGTCTACTCCGTTGGCTACATGGCGCACGAAGGCGGCTACTACCGCTTCTTCGGCTACATGAATCTTTTCATGTTTGCCATGCTGACGCTCGTCCTCGCGAACAACATGCTCCTCATGTTCGTTGGCTGGGAAGGCGTTGGCCTCTGCAGCTACCTCCTGATCGGTTTTTATTTCCTGAAGAAATCTGCCTCCGACGCCGGCAAGAAAGCTTTCATCGTGAACCGCATCGGTGACGCGGGATTTATCCTCGGAATTTTGCTTGTCGCGATGACGCTGGGCACGATTCGCTTCACCTCGATGGGATTGCCGGCTGGCGCAGGCTATTCCGGGATCCGCCAGGCACTCGAAGCGGCACGCGATTCCGGCTCGTTGGGAATCCTCGCGCCCACGATGACGGTGATCGCCCTCTTGCTCTTCATCGGTGCGATGGGTAAATCGGCTCAGATTCCTCTATATGTTTGGCTGCCGGACGCAATGGAAGGCCCCACACCGGTGAGCGCGCTGATCCACGCGGCCACCATGGTGACTGCGGGCGTATACATGGTTGCCCGCATGAACGCCATCTACCGGCTCTCGCCTTTCGCGATGGACGTGGTCGCTGTCGTCGGGGTAGTGACCGCCATCTTTGCCGCGTCCATGGCGCTGGTGCAAAATGACATCAAGAAAGTTCTCGCCTATTCAACCATCAGTCAGCTCGGCTACATGTTCCTTGCGCTTGGCGTCGGGGCGTTTAGCGCCGGAATCTTTCATCTGATGACCCACGCTTTCTTCAAAGCACTTCTCTTCCTCGGCGCAGGCAGCGTGATTCATGCCATGTCCGGCGAGCAGGACATTCAAAAGATGGGCGGCCTTTGGGACAAAATTCCCATCACCGCAAAAACATTCGGCGCGGCAACCTTGGCCATCGCAGGAATCCCTCCGCTGGCTGGATTCTTCAGCAAAGACGAAATCCTGGGTCAAGCCTTTGAGAAGCACCCCGCTCTTTGGCTCGTCGGCTTCATTACCGCCGGGATGACCGCCTTCTACATGTTCCGCCTGCTGTTCCTTACATTTTTCGGTTACTCGCGAGCCGATGAGCATGTGGAAAAACATATCCACGAATCGCCTTACACCATGACCGTGCCCTTGATGATTCTCGCTGGTCTCTCTGTCATCGGCGGATGGATTGGCTGGCCCGCATCACTTTTTGGTTCGAATCACTTCGAACACTTCCTGGAGCCCGTATTGGCGAATATCGCAGCGGAGTCGCAGACGGGAGACGCTGCTGCCCATGCTTCGTTGACGGAATATTTCCTGATGGTACTGTCAGTTGCTGTCGCGGCTGGCGGCATCTGGCTCGCGTACCAGTTCTATCGGACCAAGCGAATCGCACCGGAATTGGTCGCAGGAAAGTGGCCGAAATTCTATCAATTGCTCGTACACAAATATTACGTGGATGAGATTTACGATGCGGCGATCGTCGACCGCACCAAAGACCTCAGCACCCTGCTTGGCAAGTTTGACGCCAACGTCATCGACGGCCTCGGCGTCAACGGTGCCGGCTGGCTGACGCGATTCCTATCCACCATTTCAATGTGGTGGGACAAGTGGATCATCGATGGGCTGCTGAACTTCGTCGCGAAGATGACGCAGCTCCTCAGTTATCCAGTGCGTCTGCTGCAGACCGGAATGTTTTCCAGTTACGCGATGCTGATTCTAATCGGGCTAGTGGTTCTTCTGGCCTATTACGGGCACCATATGCAGGTTTTGCTGCGCGGCGTGCGCTGAGAGGCGATGAGAATGGACTTCTTTGCTAATCATATTTTGAGCGTGATTTTGTTCACGCCACTTGTGGGCGCCCTGCTGTTGCTCTTGATTCCCCGCGAGAATGAGAGTGCGCACAAAATCGCGGGAAACGTGTTCGGAGTCCTCGGTTTCCTGGTCTCGCTTCCACTGCTTCGTTGGTTTAAACCGGAGTGGGGCGGTTTCACTTTTGAAGAATCCGCCACTTGGATTCCCTCGATCGGGGCCAAATATCACCTTGGCATCGACGGCATCAGCTTGTTGCTCATCATGCTCACCACCTTCCTCGGCATGATCGCCATTCTCTCGTCCTGGAGCGCCATTCACCTGCGTACCAAGGAATATTACATTCTGCTTCTCCTGCTTCAGACCGGCATGATCGGCGTTTTTGTCTCCCTCGACTTCTTCCTCTTCTACGTTTTCTGGGAAGTGATGCTCGTTCCCATGTATTTCCTGATCGGCGTTTGGGGGAGCGATCGCCGTCTCTACGCGGCAATCAAGTTTTTCCTGTACACCCTGGCCGGTTCCGTCGTCATGCTGCTGGCGATCCTGGCGCTCTACTTTTATGCGCCGGCCGCTGCCGACGGCTCGCGCACATTTGACGTTCCCACGCTGCTTGCCGCTGCGCAGCACTTCACCGATCCGCTGAAAGTGTGGCTCTTCTGGGGATTCTTCTTCGCCTTCGCGATCAAAGTCCCGATGTTCCCGTTCCATACCTGGCTCCCGGATGCGCACACGGAAGCGCCTACGGCCGGCTCCGTCATTC
>JBGPDI010000189.1:0-6117 GCA_041482215.1 Candidatus Acidiferrum sp.
CAGCCCGATGTAATACATAGGTTCCATGGGGGAGCCTCCTTGGTGTCTCTGAATCAGCGTCCGCTGAGTTCAGCTTTTCTACACCAAGCGCTCCTCCCTCGACCTATACATTCAAACTAATCAGGAGTTAGCGGGGGGAGCGGTTCAATTCAAGTGGCTTGAACTACCTCGTATTTCACTTCGGCATCAGTGGCTTTATAGCGCAGTGCGCCGACCACGACAATTTTCTCGTTGGCTAGGTCCGGTGTGTCTTCAACTCGGAAGCGACAAAATCCCCGGGGGTATCGGTCACGTGAAAACATTCACTTGACTCGTGAGCCGTGCGGTTATGCAATATGTTGCGAGCCCATATATGGAGAGCATAACTTCACATGCAGACTGGAAAAGAGGCAGCGCCGAACTCCTGATTCTTTCGCTCGTCGAAGCCCGCCCGCGCCACGGATATGAAATCAGCACACTTATCGAGCAACGTTCTGGCGGCGCCGTTCGTTTTCACGTCGCCTCGCTTTACCCTCTGCTCTACCGTCTTGAACACCGTGGCTGGCTGAGTGGAAAGTGGGTCGAGAAAAGCGGACAGCGCCGCCGCCGTTACTATCGCCTAACGCACCAGGGCCGCAGAGTGCTCGCTTTGCAGCTTCGCGGCTGGCGTGAATTCGCCGCCGGCATCAATCGCATTACGGAGGCAGAAAATGCCTAAATGGAAACTGGAGATTCTCCGTAGGCTTGCTCCGCTGAGACTTGCGCCAACACGCGAAGCCGAAATTGCCGACGAACTCGCGCAGCACCTCGAAGACCGCTACCAGGAGCTGCTCGCGCTCGGCGTTAGCGACGAAGAGGCGAGCAGTACAGCTATAGGAGAACTTGAAGGGGAAGACTTGCTAGCGCGAGGTCTGCGGCTCGTCGAGAGGGATTTGTATCGCGAACCTGTGACCTTGGGGAGGAGTGGCGGCAATTTTTTCTCCAGCATTGTTCAGGATATTCGCTATGCCCTCCGTATGCTGCGCAAGTCTCCTGGCTTCACCCTCGCCGCCGTGCTCACGCTGGCGCTGGGGATCGGCGCGAACACTGCCATTTTTAGTTTCATTGATGGAATTTTGCTTCGTTCCTTGCCGGTAAAAGACCCGCAGCAGCTTGTCGTCTTACGTTGGAGCGCGCATACGCGTCCGAAACTAAAGGGTCACAGCGACTACGGGGACTGCCTGAATCTCTCGGGCGACTGCTCGTTCTCCCTACCGTTTTTCAAAAATCTCCGTGACCATACCAACGCTTTCTCTCACATGGCCGCCTTCGCCGGCCCGCTCGACTATGATTTCAGCGGTAACGGGCCTGCGAGTATGGCCCGAGGCCAGTATGTCTCCGGCGATTTCTTCTCCACTCTAGGCGTCAATGCGATCGTAGGGCGCCCGCTTGGCGTGTCTGACGATTCTGCTTCCGCGCCGCCGGCTATTGTGCTGAGTTACGCCTACTGGCAACGCGCTCTTGCCGCGGACCGCTCAGTTGCAGGCCGCGTGGTGCGCTTGAACAACATATCTACCGTGATTGTCGGTGTTGCCGAGCCCCGCTTCACGAATTTGACGCCGGGCAAAACCATCGATTTCTTCATGCCGTTTTCGGTCGCTGATCGAATCAGGCCAGAGCATTGGGGACTCAGCGATCGCCTATCCGATCCGGGTGTCTGGTGGTCGGTCATTGTCGGCAGACTGAAGCCGGACGTTTTGCTGGCGCGAGCGCAGGCCGTCGCCACCACCATGTTCGTGAACGAAACAACGCATGGTGCAACCCCGTTTTTGAATGAAGCGGATGCTCCGTCCATCAAACTTCTTCCCGCGGCAGAGGGCCTAGACGGCGAGAGCAGCCAAATCGCACCGATGCTCTACCTGTTGATGTTTGCCGTTGGCCTCATCTTGCTGATTACTTGCGCCAACGTTGCGGGTTTGATGCTCGCGCGCTCGGCGACGCGCCAAAGGGAAATGGCGGTTCGTCTCGCGCTCGGCGCGGGACGCGCGCGCATCATGCGGCAATTGCTCACGGAAAGTTTGCTGCTCTCCCTGGTCGGCGGCGCGCTAGGAATGTTTCTGTCCCTATGGGGGATAAAGGCAATCGTCGTGCTCTTTTCCAGTGGGTACGAAGCTTTTCCCTTCGAGATTGCACCGGACTGGCGCGTGTTGCTGTTTACCCTCGGAGTCACCTTTGCCGTGGGGATTTTATTTGGTCTCGCCCCCTCCGTGCGCGGCGCGCGCATTGATTTGACTCCCTCGTTGAAGCAAACAGCTTCGTTGCTTCCCGGCAGTGCTGCGCACAGCGGGCGCTGGTTCCGTTTAGGAAACGCGTTGGTTGTCGCGCAAGTAGCCCTCTCCATTGTTGTGCTCATCGGCGCGGGATTGCTCGTCCGCACCCTACACAATCTTCACAATTTGAATCCCGGCTTCGACACGCGAAGTATTCTGCTCTTAGGCCTTAATCCCACCGCCGCCGGATACACAGACCAGAAAACCGCGCAACTTTATAGCGATTTGCAGCAACGCTTTGCCGCGCTACCGGGCGTGATTTCCGTGAGCTACTCGGAAGATGCCTTATTGAGCGGAAATTGGTCTAGTGACGACGTGCACCTCGACGGCGCACCGCCAAAACAAAACGTCGAAGCCGCCAGGCTTACTGTCGGCCTGAATTTTTTCTCCACCATGCGCATTCCGCTGCTTGGCGGCCGCACTTTCAATTCCGCGGATTTCGCCGTAGCTTCGGCGATCATTGCCGCGAGGACCGCCGCGGAAGAGGCGGCGAGCAAAGCGAAGGCATCGGACACTGCCAACCCCGCTGCCGTAGCGACGCGCGCCGTATCCAAGCCGAACCTTGCCCCTCTTCCCGTCATCATCAATGAAACATTCGCGCGGCAATATTTCCCAAATCAGAATCCGCTGGGCAAACATTTCAACGACCCGCAGGAAGACAACGAGGCGCCTGTCGGTCTGCAACCCGGATACTTGATTGTGGGCATCGCCGGCGACGCAAAATACAATTCCCTCCGCCGTGAAATCAAACCGACGATGTACATGCCGCTCGTTAACAATACAGCCCATTTCGAATTGCGCACCGCCGCCGACCCGCTCGCGCTGGTAAAACTCGTGCACGGTATTGTTTCAAGTGTGGACGATAATCTGCCGCTCTTCGATGTGCGCACGCAAACTGAACAGATTGACCAAACGCTATTTCTGGACCGTCTGATGGCGCGGATTTCGAGCGCTTTCGCCTTGCTGGCCCTCGTCCTCGCGTGCGTTGGCCTCTACGGTTTGCTGTCCTACGAAGTGGCTCGCCGCACACGCGAACTCGGAATCCGGATGGCGATGGGCGCGCAGCGCCGCGATCTCTTGCGAATGGTTATCAGTCAGGGAATTTTACTGGTTCTGATCGGCTCGGCGATTGGAATTGCCGCGGCGATTGGCGTCACGCGTTTCCTGTCCACGATACTCTATGGAGTTCACGCGGATGATCCACTGACTTTCGCGGGCGTCGCGATTTTGCTGACGCTCGTGGCGCTCACCGCGTGCTATATCCCCGCGCGCCGCGCCACGCGCGTCGATCCGATGGTCGCTCTGCGCTACGATTAGAACGAAATTGCACCTGGGGGATTCTTGTATGTTCCTGGCTCTTCCTACCGAGTCACGGGCGACCGGGAAGTAATCCACACTCCTGATTAACGCGCTTACCGGACAAGTGAAGTAATACTTTACATGTCCGATTATGCGACTTTCCAGCAACAATCGCGCAGCGTAGAGCGACGATTAGCAACGAACTTAAAACCAATAGGGCGGGCTAAAAGGCTCGCCCTTCATTTTGTCCGCAGTGTAGTACCTCAGCCATCGGGCATCCGACTGGGCGTAGTACAGGTTTGTATGAGCACGATAGAAGAACGAGTAGCAGCGCTTGAGAAAGATTTCGAAGAGGTCAAAAAGAACAAGGTCATTGCAGTAAGAGGTCCTGCTGGGCCGATTGATGCTGCCGTCACGAACGCTCGCGCAGCGCTTGCGGAAGACCTTGCCGATACGTTGAAGCGATGCACCGAACTACAACGAGAGGTTCAAAATTTCAACGGCAAACTCGACAACAGAATCCTTTCAAAGATTCAAGTCGCCGCTACCACGCTGCAAGAGAAACTGGACAGCTTCCAGAAGAACATCGAGACCGAGGTTGAGGCAATTGTTTTGAAAACCTTGCAGCAGTACTGGTTGCTCGATAGTGAATGCCGTGTTCTCGGTCTTGACCAGAAGCCTAACGGCAAGAAGTAATCAAAAAGTTCGTAGTCGGCCACCGCGCCAAGGGATGAGAAAGGAAAGCGCCACGATTCGAAGGATTGTCCGCGCTGCGAAGAGGAAACGAAGGATTCTAAGCTGGTGGGCCCACCTGGACTTGAACCAGGAACCTGCGGATTATGAGTCCGATGCTCTAACCAGTTGAGCTATAGGCCCGACCCACCAACATCATACCTTGATCTTGTACTTCCGTTGAAGAACGTCACTCAGCTTCCGCAATCCGCGCTCACCAGCGGCACGATCTGGCTGAACATAGTAGGCCATCGTTGTTGAGACATCAGCGTGGCGCAAGATTGACTGGATAGTTTTGTGATCGACACTCGCTTCATTCAGCCGGGTGCCCAGCCCGCGCCGGAACGCGTGCCAGCCGAACCACGCGCCGTTTATGTGTTGGGGAATATCGCGCCGAGAGACGTTATCGAGATTCAAGGGCCCGCCCTTCACTCCACGGAAGACCCAGCCTTCACCGATCTGGGGAAAGTCCTTCCTGTACTGGGTGAGTAGCTTCCGCATCATCGGCACCACGTACAGCGAATCTTCCCTAGCCTCGGTCTTCGGCGCACCCACAACGCCGTTCACCACCTTACGTCGCACGTCGATCTTCTCTCCGTCGTAATCTTTCCACTGCAATCCCCACAACTCCGAACGCGACAACCCAGTGAACGCGGACACCGCGCAGATGGTGCGGGCGGGTTCCGGCAGTTTGTCGAGCATCTCCGCGACTTCTCCCAACGTGTATGCGTGCTTGTTCGATGCCGCGATCTTCTGCTTCCGAAGTTTCTCCGACTTGGTCAGGCCCTCTAAGTTCATCCCACCCTTTGTGCGTCCTCCCGCCTTTACTTCATTCATCGGGTTAACGTGACGAAACGCGCCTTCAACGATTGCCCAAGAGAAGACGCCGCTGAGAAAGTTCTTGATGCGCATGTGTGTTTGATGGGAAAGGTCTTGGTCTAACGATTGAATGAACCGCTGGCCGTCCCGGGGAGTGAAGTCCCCTAGCTTCATCTTCGCAATCGGTGCGGACTGGATGTGCCGCTTATTAATGTCGCGGTAGCCTTCGACGGTGGAAGGCTCCATGTGCAGTTCGTTGCCCGCAGGAATGCTCACCCGGAACTCGCAACGCGGCCAGTACGATTGCTCTACGAAGGCAGAAAGAGTAATCGCGCCAGTCGTGATAGCATGATCTTTGTTTACGGGGTTGAGCAGGCTGGCAATCTTGTCGCAGAACTTCTCACGCAGGAATTGCAGGTCCTTCTCAGTGCCCTTTAACGGATGGTCGGAGTAGCGACAGAGGATGTGTGGGACTCGGACGCGTTGCACCTTGCCGTCGACCACGCGATCTTCGTAAACGCGCAGGACCCAATTAGGTCCCTTATGTGCGATCTGGCCTTCTTGGTTGCGTGCTCTCACGTTCCGCCTCCGGGTCCCGTTAAGGGTTTGAATCAGGACCTAAAATAGCAGAAATGAAGGCATTTTGTCAAGCGCCAGCGGACTCATAATCCGTTGGTCCTAGGTTCAAATCCTAGCGGGCCCACCAGAAAATTTCTGACTCCTGCTTTTGCAATTAGTTGGTTCTGCTGTTTTTGCGTTTCTTGCTCGAATTCGCGAATAGAACTTCCTAGACCCGCTCTACAGTGCGTCGTATGGTTAAGAACTGATCGAGTAGCCGTAAGCGCGAATCGTTTGCACTGCCTCGCTGCGGCTTCCGGCATCCACTTGTTTCAAGATTTTGTGAATATGATTCCTCACGGTGAACTCGGAAAGATTCAGTTGCGAGGCGATTTCTTTGTTGGTGAGACCTCTGGCGACA
>JBGPDI010000190.1:0-6035 GCA_041482215.1 Candidatus Acidiferrum sp.
AATTCACCAAAGACGGTGCGGCCCTCCGGTTTGGGCGCGATGATCCAACTCCTCTCTCGGGAGCGCCTGTCCTGGGTGCTCTCTTTGTTTTATTTCCTAACCTTCGGAGGATTCGTCGCGTTTTCGATCTACCTGCCTGTCTTGCTCAAGGACCAGTTTGGATTAAAACCTGCGGACGCTGGCTTTCGCACAGCGGGTTTTGTTGTGCTGGCGACCCTGGCCCGTCCACTAGGAGGCTGGCTATCGGATAAGATCGGTGGCGCCCGCGTTCTCCAAACAGTCTTCCTCGGAATTATTCCATTTGCTCTGTTGATGTCGTGGCCTGCGATGTTGCCGTTCAGTGTAGGCGCACTCGGTTGCGCGTTCTTGCTGGGAATCGGTAACGGCGCGGTCTTCAAGTTGGTGCCGCAATACTTTCCAAAAGAGGTTGGGACGGTTACCGGCCTGGTGGGAGCCATGGGTGGGCTCGGAGGATTCTTTCCACCTTTGCTATTGGGTTTTTTCCGCGACAACCTGCACACCGTTTGGCCTGGATTCGCACTTCTGGCCTTTCTTTCCGCGGTCCTATGGCGCATCAATACTGCGGTCTTCCTGACCAGGCAGCAGACCGCCGAGCTGACTTTGCCGGCATCGCTGACCCGGACGACGGACCGCATTCGAGCGGGCGTCACGGCCACACTCTTTACCGGCTTACTGGTTGCCGCCATCGTTGTCGGCTCGCGCAATCTCCAAAACTTTGATCCAGCCCTGGTCATCTATACCTTCGCGACGGTCTTTGCGACCTGGGGCGTCGTTTACCACTACCGCGTGTGGCTCGATAAGCCTCCTACGCGAGTGTATTGGGAACGGGGATGGGAACTTTTCCGCAAGGCGGGTGTCGTTCGCGGGACGGTACGGCTTGTGCGCACTGCTGCCACACACCTCGCAGCCCAAACCTTCATTCGACGCCGTTCGACGTTGCGATGGTGGATGCATCAATTGCTCTTCTGGGGATGTATCCTCGCCGTGCTGATTACTTTTCCTTTGGTTTTCGGCTGGATCTCGTTCCAAACGCTGCCCACGGATCAAGAGACGTACGTTGTGCTGCTCTACGGCTTCCCTGTGCAGTCATTTCGTTTGCATACGCTGCTTGCGGAACTCTTGTTTCATGGTTTGGATATCTCGGCAATTCTGGTTCTCGGTGGAATTGCGCTTTCATTGTGGAGGCGTCTTCGCGATAGAGGCGCTCAAGCAGTTCAATCCTTCGCTCTCGATTTTCTGCCGATCATTATGCTATTCGCGATTTCCGTGACTGGACTTGCGCTTACTGTTTCGCAAAACTGGTTGCGCGGGGAGTTCTACAGTTTTTTGGCGATTCTGCACGCCATCACCGTGATTGCCGCGCTGCTGTATCTTCCATTCGGAAAGTTCTTCCATATTTTCCAGCGTCCTGCCCAGCTCGGTGTGAAGTTCTACCAGGCGGCAGGGGAAACGGGAGAGCCCGCGCTCTGCAAGCGCTGCGGGGAGCGCTTTGCTTCTAAAATGCACATCGAAGATTTGAAGCGAGTCCTTCCGCAGGTTGGATTCGATTACCGCATGGAAGGCGGTGGCGGAAGTTGGCAGGAACTGTGCCCAGCGTGCAAACGAAAATCGCTCTCGCTCGCGCAACTCCAGCTTAAGGAGAATTCGCGTGGCTAAAGCACCGGTATCGCTAGAGTCACTCCTCGATCGTTTTGGCCCGCATCCAGCGTACACGCCTCCTGGCGGTTGGCATGATGAATCACGTAACCCCTCAGAACGTTTGGTGAAAACACATTGCTGTTTCTGCGGCCAACAGTGCGGGATTCAGCTCAAGGTTCGCGGCAACCAAGTGATCGGTTTCGAACCGTGGGAGGAATTCCCGTTCAACCACGGAATGCTTTGCCCGAAGGGTGTGAAGCGCTACATGCAGGGTGGGCATCCCGACCGGTTACTTGATCCCTTGATGCGCACGCCACAAGGATTCCGCACGGCGACGTGGGATGAGTCTCTAGATTTCACAGTGGCCCGTCTGAAAGAAGTGCAACTGAAGTATGGCAAGGATTCCGTGGCTATCTATGGCGGGGCCTCCCTCATTTCCGAGAAATCCTACCTGCTCGGGAAATTCGCGCGCGTGGCACTGGGCACACGTCACATCGACTACAACGGACGGTTGTGTATGGTCTCGGCAGGCACAGCCTACAAGCTGGCGTTCGGCGTGGACCGCAGCCCGCTTCCATGGGCCGACATTCTCAAAGCTCAAGTCGTTCTCGTGGCCGGCGCAAATGTCGCCGAGTGCGCTCCGATCACGACCGACTATTTGTGGCGGTGCCGCGACGCAGGAGGAAAGCTAATCATTGTCGATCCGCGGATGACGCCGATCTGCCGGAACGCCGACTTGTATCTTCCCGTGCGGCCGGGCACGGACATGGCGTTGTACATGGGTTTGCTGCACGTCATTCTGCGTGACGGCCTCGAAAGTCGCGATTTTATTGCCACAAACACTGCCGGATTCCAACAAGTGGCGGAATCGGTCCGTGCTTGGGACCCGCGCACCGCCGCGGAGAAGACTGGTGTGCCGCCCGAGTCCATCGAACGCGCGGCGCATCTCTTTGCGAAAGCTGAACGCGCCATCATACTTCACGCGCGAGGGGTGGAGCACCAATCGAAAGGCGTCGAAAACTGCCTGGCACTGATCAACCTGTGCCTTGCGACCGGCAACATCGGACGCGAAGGCGCGGGCTGCGCGATGATTACCGGGCAGGGCAACGGCCAGGGCGGGCGTGAACACGGCCAGAAATGCGATCAACTTCCTGGCCAACGTTCGATCAACGATCCGGAAGCTCGCGCTCACACAGCGAAGGTCTGGGGAATTTCGCCGGAAGAGATTCCCCAAGCCGGCTACTCCGCTGTTGAAATCATGGAAGCCATTCATCGAGGAGAAATCAAGGCGCTGTTGTCTTGCTGTTTCAATCCACTGGTTTCGCTTCCCGATGCGAAGTTCACACAGGAGGCCCTCGAGAAACTTGAATTCTGCGGTGTTGTCGACTTCTTTATGTCCGAGACCGCGCACCACGCCGACGTGGTTCTCGCTGGCAGTTTGCAGGAAGAAGAGGAAGGAATCGGCTGCACGAACGAGGGGCGCGTGATTCATATTCAGAAAGCCGTGGACCCGCCGGGAAACGCCAAAGGTGATAGCTGGATTTATGTTGAACTCGCCAAGCGTTTGGGCAAAGGAAAGTACTTTCCGTATAACTCCACAAAGGCGATTTACGAAGAGTTGCGCGAAGCGTCCCGGGGCGGGCATGCGGACTATTTCGGCATCACCTACGAAAAGATCGACAAGAACATGGGGATCTTCTGGCCCTGTCCCACGCTCGATCACCCAGGGACACCACGGCTTTTCGAGGATGGACGCTCGTTTCATCCGGACGGCAAGCACCATTTCGTGGTAACGGAATGGCGCGAAAGCGGCGATCCCGTATCAGTGGACTTTCCGATTTATCTCACGACCGGCCGAGTAGTAAGCCAATATCTGTCCGGGACGCAGACGCGCCGCATCGGCGCTCTCCTGGATCAGTACCCGAATCCGCGCCTCGAAATTCATCCGCGTCTGGCCGAGCAATATCAGATCAAGGATGGGGATTGGGTGACCATCACTTCGCGTAGGGGCGAAATCACCCTGCAAGCGATGGTCGTGAAGACCATTCGCCCGGATACAGTGTTCATCCCCTATCACTGGGCTGGCAAGAGAAGCGCGAATCGGCTGACGCACCGCACGCTCGACCCGCGCAGCAAGATTCCCGAGTTCAAGGTATCCGCGTGCCAACTTAAAAAGGCAGAGGGACCGCCCGACTGGGCTCGCACGTCCAACGGCAACGGAAACATATCCCAACAGAAAAAGGGCAAAGCCTGATGCACGGTTACGAATTCTACGTCGATCCTTCACGTTGCATCGGCTGCCAATCTTGCGTCGAAGCCTGTGCGGAATGTGAAACCCATCGCGGCAAGTCGATGATTAATTTTGACTTCATCGACCGGCAGGGAACGACCGCGACAGCTGCCTACGTTTGCTGGCACTGCGAAGAGCCGACCTGTGCCATGGTGTGTCCCGCGGATGCGATCAAGAAAGGCGATGACGGCATCGTCCACTCCTCATTGAAGCCTCGGTGTATCGGTTGCTCGAACTGTGTCCTTGCGTGTCCTTTCGGCATTCCCAAGATCTTTCCGGAATACGAGCAGATGATGAAATGCGACATGTGCTATGACCGCACTTCGGTTGGCAAAAAGCCCATGTGCGCCACGGTCTGCCCCAGTCAGGCACTTTCTTATGTTCGTTCCGAGGAGATCGCCAAGCGGCGGGAAAAGCCAAACAACGTATTTCAGTTCGGAAACCAGAGGATTGTCACCCGCGTGCACATGATGGTTCCCGCCGAGACAGATGCGGTTTCACTCGATGTTCTGGATTACATTTGGGAGGAGTCGTATGCCGCTTTTTCGCAACCCTAGTAAGGAGCCGCTCTGGAAGGACGAGTTTTCGGTGTTCACAGGCGACGAGCGCTACGTCACCCGTCGGCAATTCACGAAGTTTCTCACGCTCGCGAGCCTAGGGATGTTCGTAGGCAACCTCTGGATTCTGGCGAAATCGCGTCTTACCAAGACTCCCGTGTTTCCAACGGCTGAAATCGCCGAGATCAACGAACTCCCGGTTCGCGGCGTGAAACTCTTCACCTACCCGACACCGCAGGACCATTGCATCATGATTCGGACCGGCGAGGAAGAATATGTAGCCTACAGTCAGAAGTGCTCGCACTTGTCCTGCGCCGTATATTACTCAGCGAAAAATGACAGACTCGAATGCCCCTGCCACCAGGGTTTCTTCTCGGTCAAAGATGGTTCCGTTTTGCAAGGTCCTCCACCGCGTCCTCTCCCGCAAATCACTCTCGAACACCAGGGCACAAAGCTACTTGCGATTGGTGTGAAGGGAAGCTGACATGGCCAACCTGGAACCTTCCAAGCAGCGGCGCGGACTAGTCGCTATCGATGGGGCGATGGCCCTCATCACTATCCTGCTCGTCGTCCAAATCTGGCTGCTAAGCGCCACTTTAGAAACCTTCCTTGCAGGTCATGCGGGAACAGTTCTCCCAGCTGCGATTTTCTCGGGCCTGATTTTCTCGGGATGCCTGGCTTTGGACCTCTTCGTGACGCGAGTCGATCAAGAGTCGCGAAAGTCTTAACAAGAGAGCGAATGAAAGGTGAATAAGGAAGGAGAAAGTGATTCGTCCCGGTTCATCGCAACTTGCTGAATTCCTTGGATTAACACCAGCTCCGGCAAGTTCTGATTAATTTGGTCGTTCGGCGGTTAGCCGAATGCTCCCACGGGGCAGGCAGGGGCAGCCTGAACAAGATTGCTGTGCCCTTAGTCACCTCTAAGGCATCCTGCGCCGTTCAGCGCGCCCGAATTTTGGTGAGCCGCCGAAAATAACCGAGAGAGTAAGCTTAAATGAATGATAATTCATAAAAAGTACTAGCACGGCACAAATCGCCGCATTTTTATTGGCGAAATGAGATATGGCGGAGAGGGGGGGATTGAAACCTCCGTTGGTGAGAGGGAGGTGAAGGGTTGGTGAGCGTTGGTATGTCTCTTGTTTTCAACACTCATTTTTAATTTTCTCCTATCGCCAGATTCTACGGGGGTTCCAATACCCTCAAATCAGCTAAAATTAGTAGCAAGTAGAGTCACGAATTACCGCGTTCTTAAGGTGGCTTCCAGACCCCAGTTCCGTCTAGCGTTTGATCAATGGAGGTTTCTGAATCTGAGTTCCCGTCCATGACGGCGGTTTGCTAATTCACCTTGACCTGTTCGCACGGACCGATTTTCGTTTGTTTTGTTAGCGTTACGAACTCCTCATTCGCACCAAATCACCTCATTTGCGGTCTAATGTTCAGCAAGTGTTCAGCAAAGCCGTTGTCACAAAAGGCGCTCTAGTTTCCCGCAACCCGCTGAATTAATTCGAGTTCTCGCTGCGGTCTGGAAA
>JBGPDI010000191.1:0-5940 GCA_041482215.1 Candidatus Acidiferrum sp.
CACCATGGACGACGGCGCGGACCTCGTCACCATGCTCTTGACCAAGCGCACTGATCTCGTCCCGAACGTCATCGCCGGTACAGAAGAAACCACCACTGGAGTGATTCGCCTTCGTGCCATGGCCAAGGACGGCACTCTCAAATATCCGATCATCGCCGTCAACGATGCGATGACCAAACACTTCTTCGACAATCGCTACGGCACCGGACAGTCCACCATTGACGGAGTCATTCGCGCCACCAACGTGCTCCTCGCCGGCCTCAAAGTTGTTGTCGCCGGTTACGGCTGGTGCGGCCGCGGCGTCGCTATGCGCGCCAAGGGCCTCGGCGCCGACGTCATCGTCACCGAAATCGATCCGGTGAAGGGCATCGAAGCCGCCATGGACGGCTTCCGCGTGATGCCCATGTCCGAAGCCGTGAAAGAAGGCGATGTCTACATCACCGTCACGGGAAATAAGAGCGTCATCCGCGGCGAGCACTTCGAACACATGAAGGGCGGAGCAATCGTTTGCAACTCCGGCCACTTCAACGTCGAAATTGATATTCCCGCTCTCGAAAAATTGTCCACCGGCAAAAAAGAAGTCCGCCCCATGGTGGACGAATTCAAGATGAAAGATGGCCGCAAAATCTATCTCCTCGCCGAAGGCCGCCTCGTCAATCTTTCCACCGCCGAAGGCCACCCTGCTTCCGTCATGGACATGAGCTTCGCCAATCAATCGCTCTCCGCCGAATACCTGGTTGCGAATTACAAAAGCCTCAAGCCCCAGGTCTACGTCGTCCCCGAGCATCTCGACAAGGAAATCGCGCGCCTCAAGCTCGATTCCATGGGCCACCACCTCGACAAGCTCACGCTCGAGCAGGAACACTACCTCGCCTCCTGGCAAGAAGGCACCTAATCTTCGCCACCACGCTCATGTTATCTTTGTAGGGGCGCAGCATGCTGCGCCCTTTGTATTTACAAATGCTCATTTTAGTTTGACGGACACCCATGTGGGATCTCTGCACAAACGCGCTTGATACCGCCAAGCTGCGCGGCGCCACCTACGGCGACGTTCGCGTCATGCATCTGCGCCAACGCGATCTCACCACCAAGAATGGCCAGGTTGGCACCCTCTCGCAAAGCGAATCCATCGGTCTCGGCATTCGCGTTCTCGCAAATGGCGCCTGGGGATTCGCCTCCACCGACCGCCTCACGCGCGAAGGCATCGCCACTTGCGCAGCCCAAGCCGTTTCCATCGCCAAAGCTTCAGCCCTCGCAAAACGCAGCGAAGTCGTCATGGCTCCTGAAAATGCTTATGTGGACAGTTGGCAAAGCCCCTTCCGCAAAGATCCGTTCGAAATTCCACTCGAAACACAACTGGCGCTCTTGCTAGCCGCCGACGCCGAAATGCGCCGCGTCAAAGGCGTAACGCTCACCGAAACCGACATGCAATTTCGCAAGATCGATTCCTGGTTCGCCTCCAGCATCGGTTCACGCATTCATCAGCGCAAAGTAATTTCCGGCTGCGGTATCGCCGCCACCTCGTTCCAGGGCGAGGAAATCCAAAAGCGTTCCTTTCCGAATAGTTTTGGCGGCCAGCATTCCCTGCAAGGCTACGAACTCATCGAATCTCTCGACTTGCTCAAAAACGCGCCAATCGTTGCCGAAGAAGCCGCCGCTCTGCATTCGGCCGCCCAGTGCCCCGAAAAAACCGGCACGCTCATTCTCGGCGCCAGCCAGCTCGGCCTCCAGATTCACGAATCCATCGGCCATCCCATCGAGCTCGATCGCGTCCTCGGCCAGGAAGCAAATTTCGCCGGCACCAGTTTTCTCACTCTCGATCAATTAAACAATCTGAAATACGCCTCAACCATCGTGAACGTCGTCGCTGACGCCCGCCTCGACCACGGCCAGGGCCTCGGCACTTTTGCTTACGACGACGAAGGCGTTCCCGCCCAGTGCACCGACATCATCAAGAACGGCCAATTCCGCGGCTATCTTTCGAATCGCGAAACCGCTCACCTCGTCGGCCTCGACCGCTCTTCCGGAACCATGCGCACTGAAAGTTGGAATCGCCTCCCCATCATTCGCATGACCAACATCAGCCTGCTCCCCGGCACCTGGAACTACGACGATCTCATCGCCGACACTCAGGACGGCATCCTCATGGAAACCAACCGCTCCTGGTCCATAGATGACCGCCGCTATCAGTTTCAGTTCTCCACCGAAATCGGCTGGGAAATCAAAGGCGGAAAAAAAATCCGCATGCTCAAAAACCCCAGCTACAGCGGCATCACCACGGAGTTCTGGAATTCTTGCGATGCCATCTGCAAATTCGACCATTGGACTCTATGGGGCACGCCTAACTGCGGAAAAGGCCAGCCCATGCAGACCATGGGCACCGGTCACGGAGCGTCACCCTCGCGCTTTCGAAACGTGCGCATAGGAACGGCATTTTCCAACCAATGAAATCTCCCGCCAAAACGAAGCAATCGCCCAAGGCCGCGAGCGCCGCGTCCGCGAATCTTCTCCACGAGCGCGAACTCCGCAAAATCATCGTCACCGTTCTTCGTCTCGCAAAATCCGCCGGAGCCGAAGAAACCGAAGTCAACGTTGACGAAGTCGCCGACGCTCTCACCCGCTTCGCCAACAACGCCATCCACCAAAACGTCGCCGAGCACGGTCTCACAATTTCCATTCGAACTGTCGCCGACGGCCGCACCGCCCGTGCCACCACCAATCGCATCGACGAAGATTCCCTCCGCGCCGCCATCGAAGCTTCTCTCTCCCTCGCCCACAGTCAGCCCAAAGATCCGCGCCTCCTCCCCATGCCCGCAAAGCAGCGCTATCGCTCCGTGAATCGTTTCGCCAAACACACCGCCGCTTTTTCCGCCGAAGAGCGGGCCCGCGCCGTCCGCCGCGCCTGCGACCTCGCCATCAAAAAAGGCCAAGTCGCCGCCGGCATCTATTCGAACGGCCAATCCCAATTCGCTCTCGGAAATTCCCGCGGCCTCTTCGCCGCCTACCGAGACACGCATTCTGAATTTTCCATTACCATGCAGGAAGATCCCGCCGCCAGCTGGGCCAAAGCCAACTCCGCCGACGTCCGCGCCTTCGACCCGCAAAAACTCGCTGCCCGTGCCTGCGAAAAAGCTCACCTCGCCGCCAACGCCCGCGAACTCGCCCCCGGCCGTTACACCGTGATCCTCGAGCCCTCCGCCGTTCTCGATTTAGTCGGTTTCCTTTTTTACGATTTCGCCGCCACTGCTCTCGAAGACAAGCGCTCCTGCTTAAACGACCGCATGGGCAAGCCCCTCTTCGGCCAAAATATTTCCATCACCGACAACGTCTACCATCCGCTCCAGCAAGGCATCCCCTTCGATGGCGAAGGTTTACCACGCCAAAGAGTTCAGCTGGTCGATCGCGGCGTCCCGCAAAATCTCGTCTATTCCCGCGCCGCGGCCAAAGCTGCCGGCAAGCAGCCCACCGGCCACGGCTTCGCTCTCCCCAACGAATACGGCGAAGCCCCCATGAATCTCGTTTTCACCGGAGGAGATTCCTCCCTCGAAAAAATGGTCGCCTCCACCGACCGCGGCCTCCTCGTCACCCGCCTCTGGTACATCCGCGAAGTCGACCCCTACGAAAAGGTCATGACCGGCATGACTCGCGACGGCCTCTTCCTCGTCGAAAACGGCCGAGTTACCGGTGCCGTCCGCAATTTCCGCTTCAACCAATCCCTCATCGAAATGCTCAAAAACGCCGACCTCCTCGGCCCCGCCGTCCGCGCCACCGGCGAAGAAGCCTTCGAAATGGTCGTCCCCGCCATGAAAGTCCGTAACTTCCACTTCTCCGAAGTCACCAAGTTCTAGCCCGGTACTAACCATCCCTCGACTCTTGTAGTGGCGCAGCTCGCTGCGCCACTACTCGGCAATATCTTTCCCCTCGGGCGGACAAATCCAATTGCAACGGCATCAGTAGGGGGTAGTAGGCCAGTTTCTGACAGTCCGATTTACGAGGCACTGACAGGAGACCGGGGTCGGCTCCCAAGCCATTCTAGATTCTCGTCAGCGAGCATCACCTGTGAGAAGTTGGACAACTTCCGCATGGTTCTCCGACGCTGCAATCGACAAAGCTGTCTGTCCGTCTCTGTTCCTCAGCGCACGGTCAGCATGGGCCTTCAACAACAGCCTTACAGCTTCGACGTTATTGTATTCGACGGCGGCCATCAAGGCTGTATTACCATTGCGGTCTTGAGCGTTGACGTTCGCGCCAGCTTGCAGAAGGTCTTTCACTGCCGAGATGGGTTGACCGAAGGTTGCCAGCATCAGTGCTGACCTGCCGACGCTATTGGCTGTGTTAGGGTTGGCACCTTTGGCAAGCAATAGGCCCACGCCCTCGCTGGAGTCACGCTTATAGTACAGAGGAAGAGTCAGTGGTGTGTCACCATTTTCCGGTATTCTTGCGTTAACGTCGGCCCTCGCATCGATTAGAATCTTTGCGATCGCTATTCTCTGGTTGTTAATGGCTCCCATCAAAGGCGTATACCCAGACTCACCCACACCGTTTACGTTCGCGCCCGCTGCTAGCAACTCTTGGACGGCTGCTGGGTCGTCTCCGCATGCCGCATAACCAAGTGCGTCATCAAGTTCACTTGGGTCGACCTTGCCCTGAGAAAGGATTTCACTCGGTCGCTCCATGATTCGCGGAATGCAAGTCAGGCCCTTGTAAATGGACTTCCTTAAGGTTATCGGCTTCCAACAGGGCTCCACAAAAACATGTCCTCCGTCCAACAATTGAGTCCTACCGGATAGCCCTTTTGTTGACCATCCCATGCTGCTGAACTCAACGTCGTAGAGATTTCCAGATTTGTCGCCGGCTAGGGCGTCTATGAAGTGAGAGTCGATCCTAAATTCCTGGGTGTCATATAGCACATAAAATGGCCTGTGCTTGTCAAACGATTCAAGCACGCATTTCGACGATGGCTCTGGGTCCGCCCGAGGGGTTACCTGTCCGCAATTGATGGCCCCATGGCCCGCTAGGACTGCCAGTCTGCTTCTAATCGGAGCCGACTCTCTCCACTCGCTGTACAGGCCCGAACCGAATAACGGGAGTATGGATGCATTCGGAATGAGCAGAAAGCAAAACCACGCTAAGGCGAGAATCCTGGGGCTGCCCTTTCCCAAAAGCCCGAGAACCAGCGACAAACAAGCCATGATTCCTATCACCGCGAAGAGTCCCCGACTGATGCTTCCGAATCGTCCGAAACTAACCCAGTGCACAACTCGTTCGATTCCTATCAGGCGCAAGAAGGCGGTGTTTATCAAGTCCAGGAACAATGCGAGGCTTACGCATCCAAGCGCTGCGAGTGAGGCTTTGTGTCTCCAACCTGAATACGAAAGCTTTTGGGCGCGAAGCCAAATCCAACTACCAGCGAGAGCTATACATTCAACAATCGCAATCCCATCCCGAAAGTCCATTGCCATGGATGAACAGCCTCTCCATCTAACATCGTAACTGATCTGTTTCTGGAATGGGGATTTTGGCCGCGATAATTAGATGTGCCTGATTAACGCGCTAACCCCGAAACCGACCCACTACCCAGTAGGGACGCTCGCCGCGGCAGGCTGCGCCCCAGCTTGGCAACGCTGTGCACCCTTTGGCCGTCTTCGCGCGCTTAAGGGCCTAACTCCAAGCGCCAGAACGGCCCTCAATTCCCCTGCCCAAACCTCCCCTATCAAGAAATCAATTCACAGAATCAAAATTCTGAGTTGTACAACCACCCCCCACCCGTTCGATAAACTGTTATGTGCCATCAGAGTGGTCGAGGCCAGATCGATCATGACGATGCGAGTCCCCGCTCGCCTCATGCCCGCCACCCCAATTGGGGCCACCCAGATCACGACGCCTGCGGTACAGGTTTCATTGCCCGTCTCGGCGGCGCTCCCAGCTACGACATCGTCC
>JBGPDI010000192.1:0-5791 GCA_041482215.1 Candidatus Acidiferrum sp.
GTCAATGTCACCAAGGAAAAGAAGCAGACCAACATGCGTTCTTCCAGCGCAGACGAAGCCATCCGCCTGATTCCGCACCGCGAACTGAGTCTCGAGCAAGCGATCGAATTCATCGCGGATGACGAATACGTGGAGATCACACCGAAATCCATCCGCCTGCGCAAGAAAGTTTTGCAGGCCAACAAACGCCCGCGCCGCTGGCAGGAAATCCGCGCCAGCCAGGCCACCACCTAGATCCAGCGCCGCAAGCTCTTTAGTGCGCTGATTTTTCTAGCAATTCTGCGAGATATTGTTTCCAGACGATGGCGCGGGTGTGCGTGCCGTGGCCGCGCGTTTCGTCGCTGATGGGAATTAAGACGAAGCGCCCGTTCTTTACCCGTTTGATTTCTCGGTCGGCCATCCCCAGTTCGGGCGGATTGATGAAGTCGTCCGCGGAGTTGATGTACATGACGGGCGCGGTGATTTTCTCGAGATTCGGCGACGGATCGTAATTGCGCGAAGCATTCACCTGGTACAACAGGTCGTTGGCATCCAGCGCGGAAAAGCGCTGCTTAAAATAGTCGTCCAGATACTTGTCCGCGGCATCGCGCGTCGGCAGATTTTTCTGCATGTAGAGCGACGCGCTTCCGGCGATGAGCAACAAATCTAGCGCCGTGCGAAGTCCCTGCTGCGGCTCTGCTGAGTAATCACCACCCTTCCACTCGGGATCGTTTCGAATCGCGTCCATCACCATCTTGCGCCAGACACGATTGCGCCCCGCAAGCTGCACCGGCTGGCATGCCAGCGGCATCAGCGCGTCCATGAAATCCGGATAAGTTTCTCCCCACACAAAGGAATGCATGCAGCCCATGGAAGTGCCGAGGATGAGGCGCAAATGATGGACGCCGAGGCCTTCGCTGAGAAGCTGATGGTGCGCGGCGACCATGTCGTCATAGTCGTATTGCGGAAAATGAGCGTGCAAGCCGTCGCTGGGCTTTGAGGATTTCCCGTGGCCAATGCCGTCGGGAAGAATGATGAAATAGCGCGTGGTATCCAGAAGCTGGCCGGGACCAAAGAGTTCGTTCGCGAAAACAGGTGTGAGGAATTGCTGGCCAGTGCCGCCAGTGCCGTGAAGGATTAGCACGGCATTTGTGACGCGTCCCTGAGCATCGCGCGCGGGCGTTCCCAGCGTTGTGTAATGCAGGCGCATCTCCGGCAGGGTCTCTCCCGATCGGAATTTGAAATTCTTGGCGATGAAATCGCCTTCTTGCGAATGGTTCGCTTGCGCGAGCGTGGACTGGTCTGCCATCGCGGCAGCTAGAAGCAATAAAATGTAAAACCGCGCTTTGCATGGAATCATTGGGCACCTCGACCGGAAGGGACTCTAGCACAGCCGGCCAACACGCAGCGAGGGCGGCAATTCCCTTGCAGAATTTCGTCACACACTACAGAATCACGCGCGGAGTAAAAATGATGAAATCCAAATTTGCCGTCTTGCTTAGCGCTCTTGCTCTCCTGAACGCAAACTCCATTGGAGGTGCGACGGATCGACCACAGCTCTCCGCACGAGTGCGCCCTTTCGTAACACAAGATGCCTCGGTGATCGCCCTGACGCACGTGCGAGTGGTCGACGGAACGGGCGCGGCGGCTCGAACGGACCAGACTCTGGTCATTAAAGATGGGGAAATCATTGCATTGGGTGATGCCGCGGCGACAAAGATTCCGGACGGAGCAAAAGTGCTGGATCTAACGGGCCGCACCGTGATTCCGGGCCTCGTTGGCATGCACGACCACATGTATTACCCCGCGCCAGGAGGTGGTATGCCCCTTTACCCCGAGCACGGGTTGAGTTTCCCCCGGTTGTATCTGGCAGGCGGGGTCACCTCCATTCGAACCACGGGCAGCGTCGAGCCGTACACCGATCTGGAATTGAAGCGCGCCATTGATGCGGGAGAAATCGCCGGTCCTAAGATTCATGTGACCGGGCCGTACTTGGAAGGAGAGGGTGCGTTTACTCCGCAGATGCATCAATTGAAGGACGCGGATGATGCGCGCCACACAGTTGAGTTCTGGATCACCCAAGGAGTGACTTCGTTCAAGGCGTATATGAACATCACTCCCGACGAGCTGGCCGCCGCCGTAAAAGCGGCACATGCACACGGTATCAAGGTGACTGGCCATCTTTGCTCCATCGGTTTTCGCGAGGCCGCTGCGCTGGGCATCGACGACCTGGAACACGGATTAATCGTGGATACGGAATTTTTTGCGGAGAAGAGACCGGGAGCGTGCCCCAATCCACAAGCAGCAGAAAAATCCCTGCTGGCGTTCGAAATCTCAAGCAAACCCATGCAAGACATGATCAAAGATCTGGTCGCACATCACGTGGCCGTCACGTCGACTCTGCCCGTGTTTGAAACCTCGGTGCCGAATCGCGCGCCGCTGGATTCGCGTGTGCTGGACGCCATGCTTCCGGAGGCGCGGGTGGCTTATCTGACGATACGCTCCAAAATTTCTGACACTGTTGGCAAATCCGATTGGCCCGCGCTTTTCAAGAAGGAACTGGAATTTGAACGTGAATTCGCAAAGCAGGGCGGATTGCTCCTCGCGGGACTGGATCCAACTGGATACGGCGGAGTCATCGCAGGATTTGGAGACCAGCGTGAAGTGGAACTGCTCGTGGAAGCAGGATTCACGCCTGTGGAAGCGATTCACATTGCGACTTCGAATGGCGCGGAGTTTCTCGGCGAACTGGCCACCATCGGCACTTTGGCCGTTGGCAAGAAAGCGGATATCGTGGTGATTCAAGGAGACCCTTCGGCAAACATCAAGGACATCGAGAAAGTGGAGATTGTTTTCAAGGATGGCATAGGTTACGACTCGGCGAAACTGATTGATTCCGTGCGAGGACAAGTCGGCTTGCGCTAGATCAAAAGCGAATGGACCCGTTCGCCGCGATTAGGGCAAAAGAATTTTGCCGTCGGCGGTCGGAAGTGAGAGGCCGGCGAGATGAGCCAGCGTCGGTGCGATGTCACGAATATCAATTAGTCCGAGATTGCGGCCGGCAGGCACTCCAGGCCCCACCAAAAAGAAGGATGCGCGCAGATCGGGGACATCGGGAAGCTGTCCGTGAGTTCCGCCGGGTTTGACCTTTGAAAGGACCGGGCCATCCACTGTGTAACCGGTGCGCCAGCCGGGCTTGAGGCTGACGAAGAAGGACGCGGGCGGATACCCGCCGCGCTTATGCAGCTCATCCGCTTCGAGGACGCGGTCGATCCCGTTGGCTGAATCACCGGCCAGTTTCGCGAGCAGTTCGCGCACTTGTGCCAACGTAGCTCCGTCGTTCGGATCCTTCAGGACGATGGCGGCGGATCCACCTGTCACCCAAGGCATGGCTTTCCAATCCGTGATTTTTCCTTTTTCGTCGGCTGTAAAAAGCTTCGCTTCCCGGAACGCGGGGAACAAATTCAATTGCGCGTCTGTTTTTGCAAAACCGTGGTCGGAAACAACGGCTAGCAGCGCGCGACCAGGTGCGAGTCGCTCAGCGACTTCGCGCAAGTTTCCGATGACAGTGTCCAAGCGCTCCAGGACTGCGATCGCCTCAGCACTGAAAGGGCCGGTATCGTGTTCGACGTGATCGAGTGCAGTGAGATGCAGCGTCAACAGACCGGGGTGTTTCTTTTCCAGAATCCATTGCGCGTAGCGGCCGCGCACTTCGTCGCCTTCGCTTGAGGTCTCGATGCCGCCGTGGTATTCGCCTAACTCGGCCGCCGCTTCGGCAAGCAATCCAGGAGTAGACACGGCGCGAAGAAGTTTCGCGTCATCGGGAGTGCTGGCGCGCCAGAATTCAGGAATATTCCAGTTGATATGCACGCCGACGGTGACTGGCCACTGGATGCTCGCTGTTGTGCGGCCCGCTTGCGCTGCCACATCCCAGAGCGTTGGAACGTGAATGTCTTCTGCGTACCAATACCAGCCCTGCTGATTTTTTTGCAGCGGATCAAAGGTGGCGTTAGCGAGGATGCCGTGCTTGGAAGGCCATACCCCCGTTACGAGAGCCGTGTGGCTCGGATACGTTACGGTTGGAACGACACCTTGAACACCATCTGCGTACGTTCCTTCCTTTAAGAAGCGTCGTAGGTTGGGGAGCTTTGCGCCATGTGCGTCGGCGGCGGTGATGTAGTCCGGGCGAAGGCCGTCAACGGAGATCATCACCAGTAGCGGTGGAGATTTTTCTTGCGCGCCACAATAGCCGGGTACCAGCCCAGCGATAACGAAGAACAACAACACGAAAAGATAACGGCGGGAGAAGCGGCGGAATGCCAAGCCTCGCATCATGACGACCCAGAGGATACATCAAAACTCTGCCAGGGCCTTACAAACAGAAGATCGCTTTGTGAATGATGCGTGAATGGGCCACGGAAACCGAGCCTTTCGCGAGAGGGATACCATATGAATAGGTACTTCCCTGTATTGGAAAACATTGGTTCTACGCGAATAATGATGTAAAGTTATCAGCTCGGTTGTAGCCGCTCAGAAAACGCTGCATCCAAATGGCTTACGTGGCGGGAACCCGCTTGCGTCAGCTTTGTGCCCAAGGAGACTGATGGAATCCGTCGTCAATCGACCCACAGAAGCCGCCGCTTCGCATGCCACTATTGCCGCCACGGCTACGGCGCTGCCGCCCTATGTTATTTCTCGTGAGGATGTGAAGGTGTACATGGGGCGAGTCTTTGAGATCCCGGAGCGCCGCCTCGAAGCCCTGATGAGCATCGTTGACAACGCACAGGTTCATAAACGGCATTCCATCTTCCCCCTCGATTACATCATCGAGTCGCGCCCGCTCTCGCAGACGAACAACGAGTACATCGAGCACGCGATCAAGCTTGGCCGTGAAGCCGCGGAAAAATGCCTCGAGCGAGCCGGCTTGAAGCCCGAAGACATAGACATGATCATCACGGTGTCCTGCACCGGGTTCATGATTCCTTCTTTGGACGCCCACCTTATTAATCTGATGGGCTTCCGTTCGAACGTGCGCCGCATGCCGTTCACGGAACTGGGGTGCGCCGCGGGTGCCATGGCGTTGGCTCGCGCAGCAGACTACCTGAAGGCGACGCCCGGCGGAAACGTTCTGATCATCGCCGTCGAGCTGCCGACGCTCACACTTCAACGCAAGGACATTTCGCAAGCCAACTTGATTTCTGCGATTCTCTTCGGTGACGGCGCCGCAGCTGTCGTGGTGAGCGGAAAACCGTCGCGCGGCCCGAAAATTCTCGTCTCGGAAACGTATACGTTTCCCGATTCGCTGGGCGCCATGGGATTCGACCTGCGCGATTCCGGATTCCATATCGTGCTTTCCAAGGATGTGCCTCAATTGATCCGGGACAGGGTCAAGGGACTGGTCGATGGGTTCCTGGCGCGCCAGGGCCTGTTGCGTGAAGACATTTCCGCGTTCCTCCTCCATCCGGGAGGTCAAAAACTGCTTTCCTTCATGGAGGCTGAACTCGGCCTAACCCGCTTGGACACGGAGATTTCCTGGGATGTGCTGCGCCGCTTTGGCAATCTTTCCAGTGCCAGCGTGCTATTTATCCTCCAGGAATTCCTCACTAAGCGCGAGATGCCGTCAGGAAGCTACGGCCTGCTGATGGCCTTCGGCCCGGGATTCACTGCCGAAATGATTCTGCTGCAATGGCCATGACGATTGCGTATCTCATTCTGCTGGCGCTGGTCGGGATTGGGCGGCTTGTGGAACTGCGGATTTCCCGGCGCAACCAGCGCAAGCTCGAAAAGCAAGGCGTTCGAAAGGTTTTTGAAC
>JBGPDI010000193.1:0-5789 GCA_041482215.1 Candidatus Acidiferrum sp.
GAGCGGGCGTCGTACAATGGCAGTATAGAAGCTTCCCAAGCTTCGGACGTGGGTTCGATTCCCATCGCCCGCTCCAACTCACCTTCTGATTTGTCAGAGTCGACTGTCTGGATCTGGCATTATTCTGTGTCAGTATTTCACCCAAAGAAGGAATCGTCTGAATAGCCTCAAATTATTCGCTCGCACACACTACAGTGCCGACAAAAGGGCCACTCCATCCGGCACGCCCCACCCTGTCACTGCGTCATAGCCTACCCCAGCCGCGTAACCCGTGCCAGGCTCAGGATTCGATGCGTTCTGGCCTATCGTAATGTCGCGGCATCCCACAGCACCACGCGGCTGCCCAGCCGTCCCATTCTGGTATAGCAAGGGAGTGAGGAAACGTTGGCGCTTGGCTGCGGGCAAGCTGGCGTTAATCCGTGCGATCAGCGCAGCCCATACTGGCGTCGAAGCGCTCGTCCCGCCGTTGGGAGCAGGTCGTCCAAGAAGAATCAGATCATGCAACGGCGGTCCAGCAAGGGCGGCAATGTCCGGGATCACGCGGCCATCAATGCTGCCTTTGTTGAGTGATTTTACGCTGACGCTTTGCCAGCTCGGCCGCGGGAAAAACACGCTCACTCCACCGCCAGTGGAGCCCGTCCCCTTCGGCGTACGGCGGCCGGGTGACTGCCACCAGGTTTCCTCTACCGGTTTCGCAGCCGTGCCCGTAAGCATCGTGCCGCCCACACTCAATGTGAAAGCTGCGGAACTGGGGAAATCGATATGCGCGCGTCCATCGATCTGCTCATCGCCAGAACCGTCGTCACCGGAGGAAACGCATATGGTGATACCAAGCATCGCCGCCGCTTGGATGCGTGCGCTGATTTCCGTCCTCGCGTCCGCAGACCAATCGCCGGAGTCTTCAGCCAGCCCCCAACTGACCGATAGCGTCACTGGCTTCGCCGGACTGCCGCTGATCACTTTGTTCAGTAGATCGACCCAGCCCTTTTGAGTGAATGGAGCAAAGTAGACGAAGATCTCTGCCTCCGGGCACAGACCCGCGACTATCTGAATGTCCATGTTGACTTCGCCGCTGGCCTCGACTTGATCCATGAAATCCGGTTTTGGCAATTGCTGCATCTCGGCGAAGGTGAGCGGCGTCAGCCCCACGGGTACGACAGTGACTGAAGGTACGGACCGCCCTTCCTTGGCGCAATAGGCTTGGAGATCGTCGGCGAAAAAGCCGCCATCGAATTCCGCGATTCCGATTTGCTGACTCTGTCCCTTACCGGGAGGAAAGTTGTAGAGCTTTTCGATGTCTGCAGGCGTAAGCGGTGCCATTTTTATTTTCGTTGTGGCAGCTTTTTTCGGCGCCTTGCGCGATTTTCTGGGAACTGCGCGCTTGCTTGATCGTCCTGCGGCCGCGCGCTTCGCCGACCTCTGGCGGACAACGCGTCTCTCGTCGAGCCCGAAAACGCCGGTGACGATACCGCCCAGTTCGGTCGGAATCTTGATTTTGCCCTCACGCCCTCGGTAATTGCCTTGTTCTTTGCTGCGGTAAATTCCGAGATTGGGCTGGAAGGCCGCTTCCATCCCAGCTACTGTGCCACTGACCCGCATGCTTCGGGCCGGCAAAGAGATCTCTTCTACTTTGAGCTTGTACTTTTGAAGGACGCTCGCAACCTTTTCAGCGTCCTCAGCTCGGGCACCGTACTTTGATTCGAACTCTTGGTGGCTCATCGATGCCGTTGGCATGCTGTTGGCGTCAGGCAGTTTGGGCCCACGCAGAGAAATCGTTACCTCCAGCCTGGAATCAGGATCTGCTTTGCGAATCCGTTTCGCTTTTTTGCCTGGGCGCGTGCTTCCAGGAAGTACAATATGCTCACCACTCATGGTCTTTCTCCTTATTGCGTGTAGTTCGAAGCAGGTCGATGGGCAGTCGCCGCTGCGCTTTTCGAGGAGCCTTTAGATTGAGCCGCGGTGGGCCACTAAGGCTGATGTCAGTGGGCGACCAACGCCTTTCTTGCAGCGGAACCTCTCAAGCGGTTCCCCAATTCTTCGGACCTTATGCCTCGCTTCCATTTTTGTCAAGACACTCATTAGTTGTTACACGTCAGCAAATATGGCGAGTAGGCTGATCGAGCAACAACTTCATCGGGCATGGGGCAACGGCACGACCTTGTCGTCAACCAAGGTAGCAGCGAATGCCAGCGCTTGCCGAATGTCTTCGTCTTCTAGCTCAGGGTATTCGCGTTTGAGTTCGGCGCGGTCTGGGTAAACGGCGAACGCTTCAAGTACTCGGCGCACGGTGAACCGAAGGTCACGGATGCAAGGCTCGCTGTTCATCCGAGCCGGATTTGTTGTGATTCGTTCGAGTTTGTCCATGGGGTCCACCTTCCTGGACGGTCAGGAGTAAATCCCGATCGAAGGTCGCCGCGCGACCGTCTTCTTCTCTGAGGATACCCGACTATCCCCCCTCGCGATGCAGGCCCTGCAAGAATTCTTAGGCTCGTCGTTCTAATGACTGAGTACCGGCAGTCGTATGCCTTAGCCGTTCTTTTCTTTAATGAAGGAATTATTTTATGAAACAACCATCTTTGCCCAACGCATCATCCTACCGTTTCAACAGCAGTCTCCGTCCCCGGGTCGCCCAAATCACGTGCCAGATCGTCCATCTTAAAGATGAGGAGGCTACTCGTATGTTTACACGAACTGCAGCAACTTTTCCGTATGGAAAACGGTCCCGCTTTCCCTTGTTCTGCGCCTATTTGCTCGCGCTACTCTTTATTTCCGCGGCCAGCACTTTTGCCCAAACCGCTGCTCATTCCCCCGGTTGGGTGGTCCTCTCCGTGGATGAATATCGCATCCTTCGCGCCAGGGCTTATCCCGCCGAACGCGATCCAGATCCGCCTCCGGTCGAAGCCACCCTCACCCGCGTGGACTACGACCTGCGCATTGATGGCGATCTCGCCTCCGGACGCGCCAGTCTTACGGTCGACGTCTTGAAGGACGGCTGGGTACGCGTCCCTGTGCCCGCCGGACTGCTCGTTCGCGAAGCTAGGCTTGACGGCAAACTTGTTTCCCTAGTTCCAAGTGCCGCCGGCAAAGCGGGAGGCCAGCTCTCCGCACTTCTTTCCCATCCCGGCCGCGCGGTCTTGTTGCTGGACGTCGAGATCCCCGTTGCCTCCACAACCGGCGAAGAAAGCATCACTCTGCCTTCAACCGTTTCCGGTGTCACGCGCGCCTCCGTGCAACTTCCTCGTCAAGGCCTGGACGTCCGCCTCGCTGGTGGACTCCTCTCCGAAAAGTCCGAATCCGGTTCCCAAAGCAAATGGATTGCCTACGGACGCGGAAATGAAGCCCTCACCTTTGCATGGCGCAGAAAGACCGAAGATCACCACGCCACCTTGCCTTTGCGTATGCGCGGTTCGCTGACGCAACTCCTCGGCCTCGGCGAAGATTCCACCTCCGTCAACGCCGAAGTAAATCTGGAAATCACTCAGGGCGCAGCTCGCGAAGTCAGAATCCAAGTCCCCGACAAAGTCACCATCAATCAAGTTCTTGGCGCGATGGTCGCCGATTGGGAAGTGAAGTCCAATGAACTCACCGTGAAATTCCTCGAACCCGTCGAGCAAAACGCTCGATTCGTCGTCACCGGTGAAACGCGCAGTCCGCGCGAAGGCCAGATTGATAGTCCTCTCCTTCGTCTTCTGAACGCCGAGCGTGAAACCGGCGGCGTCGCCGTAGAGCTACTCGGCGCTGCCGAAATCCGGGACCTCAAATCCGAAGGCCTCGAGAGTGCCGATGCCACCGATCTCGGCGAGCTTGTCTCAAATCATCAATCTCCGTCGCTCGCTGCATTTCGGTTTCGCGCCGGCGATGCCAAATTGACGCGCTCCCTCAGCGTGACTATCGCGCGCTACACGCCCCAAGCCGTTCTGATGGCCAACGTCTCTGAAGCCCGCTATCAAGTGCTAATCAGCAGCGAAGGGAAGACCCTCGTCCAGGCGCGCTATGCCGTTCGAAACAACCAGCGCAACTTCCTCAAAATCACTTTGCCGCAGGGGGCCACACTCTGGAGCGCTTCTCTCTCCGGCAAAGCTGTCCGCCCGGGCCAGTCTCCGGACGGCGGCATCCTCTTGCCGCTCGATAAGGCACGCGCCGGCGAAGAAGCACCTGAATTTGCCGTCGAAGTCGTCTACATGAATCGCGGCACCGCATGGAACGACAAAGGCGAATTCAAACTCGCGCTGCCCGCACTCGACCTGCCGGTCTCACGCACCGGACTCCTCGTCTACCATCCACCGCTCTTTAAAGTGACACCAGAAACTGGAGCGTTTCGAACGAGGCCTTACGAGAATCCACTCTCCTCTGCGCTTAACCCAACAACTTATGGATCCGGAATCGGCTTTGGTGCTGGTGGTAGTGCCGGCGCCGTAAGTGGGGGAGTTGTTGCGGGACTATCCGCTCCCTCGCCCGCTTCGCCATTATCTTCACTCGATGGAGATAAGAAGGACGAAGGCAAATCCAAGCGAGCGCAAGTCGCAACGGAAGCACTCCTCGATAAATATAGGACCGATGCGCTGGCAGGGAAGCGCGCCGGGATTCTTCCCATTCACGTTTCTTTCCCCGCTTTCGGTCCTTCTCTTTATTTGGTTTCAGAACTAACCGCCGAAAATCAGGCTCCGTCCGCAGGATTAACGTATCAACACGAGAAAAAGGTAGGTGGCAAATGAAAAAGTTATTCTCAATCTTGTTGACTTGGATGTTGGTACTCCCTGGCTTCGCAGCAGCAGACGAAGTTCGCGTTCCTCCCGTTCCCCCTGCGGGCAATGTCACGCTTCCACTCGACGAATACAATCGGCTCCTCGAACTTGGGAGCAAGCCAATCCATAAAACGGACACGCCGCCCGTTCCCTTCACTATGAAGCGCGCGGATCTGAAGTTTCATGTAACCAATGAATCGATCCAGGGCGCCGTGCAGTTGCAGGGAGAAATTCTCCATAAGGGCGCGACCAAGATTCCCCTCACGACCGGTATGGCTATACTCGACGCTCGTCAGGAAGGGAAGGGCTTGCCGCTCGAATTGGAAAACGGCACGCACACCGCCGTTCTCACTGGACCATCGGATTTCGCTGTCACGCTCGACGCCGGTCTTCCACTGAGCATCGAAGCAGGTCGCGCCTCCTTTAGTATTCCTGTGCCGTCTGCTAGCAGCGCGCGTCTCGCTCTCGTAGTTCCCGGCGACCACACTAACGTTCGAATCAATCCCGGCCTGATCACTTCCCGATCCACCGCGAATGGACAAACGACCATCGAAGCAACACTTGCTCCCGGTCAGCTCGCCAACGTCTGGTGGACCACGCGCGAAATCGTTGCGCCCACTGCACCGAAAGAAGCGCGCTTCTTATCCGACGTCAAGACTCTCGTCTCCGTCAGCGAAGCCGACATTCGAATCGCCGCCCTCGCCGACATCACCGTAGTGCAAGGAGATCCTGCTCAATTCGAAATCAACGTTCCCTCTGGATACGAAGTCACTGGCGTGACCGGCGCATCCGTCGAATCCAGCGAATTCGAATCCGGCGTTTTGTCCCTCAAAATCGCCAATCCCGCGCAACACAGTCATCAATTCCTGATTTCCATGGAAAAACAAATCACCGCCACCAATTCGAACGCGCCATTTCTCAGTTTCAAGGAAGCCCAGCGCGAAACCGGCGAAGTTTTGGTCGAAGGCGCCGGAACCATCGAACTCACTTCCAAAGAATCTGGCGGCCTCAAGCGCATGGATTTCAAAGAAACAAATCCGTACC
>JBGPDI010000194.1:0-5730 GCA_041482215.1 Candidatus Acidiferrum sp.
ATGCAAACCTTTCTGGTAACGAGAAAAAGCAGGAAGCCCGGCGCACCGGCGTACGTGGAGAAACCTACGCCTACTGGTATCTGCGCAGGCACGGATATGTTTTCGTAGCGCGGAACTACACCCCACGCGGAATCAAGGGTGAACTCGATCTCGTCGGCTACGACGGAAAGACTCTCGCATTTGTGGAAGTCAGAACGCGCACCATCAGGGACGACCTGCCGGCCTTGCCAGAACTCAGCGTCACAAGAGAAAAACAGCACTTGGTGGTTCGAACAGCCCAGCGATTCCTGGCGGAGCGTCACGTGGGCGAGTGTCCCTGCCGCTTCGACGTAATGGCCATTGATAACTGTCCGGGGCAGCCACCCGTAGTGCGCTTGCATAAAGATGCGTTCAGCCCGCAAATGTGATTGGCGTTGTCAGAAGTTCTTCACGCCGACGCCAGACGCGGTACAATCCAAGGCTTCCGGGTTGCTCACCTGCGGGTGACCCTGACCATTTTCCAGGAGGATAGCTTTGCCGGAGTTGCGTAAAGACCCGATCACGGGACGCTGGGTAATCATTTCGACCGAACGTGGAAAGCGTCCAAACGACTTTCTTCGCGAAAGCGTCATCCCCAGAGAAGAAAAGAATTGCCCTTTCTGTGTGGGCAATGAAGCTCGCACTCCGCCGGAAATTCTCGTCTATGGCCGGAACGGTGGCGGAGCGAACACTCCTGGCTGGAGCATCCGAGTCGTTCCAAACAAATTTCCCGCGCTAGGCATCGAAGGCGATCTCGACCGCGAAGGCGAAGGTCTCTTCGACAAGATGAACGGAATCGGCGCGCACGAAGTCGTGATTGAGTCGCCCAACCACCTTGCCACGCTGGCCACTTTGCCCGAGCGTGCCGTGGAAGACGTTCTCTGGGGCTATCGCGACCGCATGCTGGATCTGAAAAACGACAAGCGCTTCCGCTACATCCTGATCTTCAAGAACCACGGTGAAGCCGCCGGCGCGACCATTGACCACCCGCACTCGCAGCTAATCGCGCTGCCGATCGTTCCGCGCCGCGTGCGCGAAGAAGTAGATAACTGCTGGCACTATTACGACGAAAAAGAACGCTGCATTTTCTGCGACATCATCCGCCAGGAACGCGACACCGGCGAACGCGTCATCGGCGAAAATGAACATTTCATCACGCTAGCGCCTTATGCACCACGTTTCCCGTTCGAAATGTGGCTGCTGCCGAAGGTCCACGGATCGTCGTACGAAAATAATCAGAGCTCCATGTACGCTAGCCTCGCGAGGATGCTGAAGGACACGCTCATGCGCCTGGACGCCGTGCTCGACCGGCCCGCATACAATTTCATGATTCACACCTCTCCGATAGGCGAAGAGATCAACGATCACTATCACTGGCACATCGAAATCATTCCGAAGCTGACAAAAGTGGCAGGTTTCGAATGGGGCACCGGCTTTTACATTAATCCCACGCCGCCCGAAGAATCCGCGCGCTTTTTGCGCGAAGCAAAGATTCCCGCGACGGCGGAGAAAAAGTAGCAGTCGGCGAGAGTACGTGCCGCTGGGATGTCCGAACAGTTCCCGCGGATTTGCTATACTTAGAGATTCGGCGCGGTACCCAAGTGGCCCAAGGGAGAGGTCTGCAAAACCTCCATTCGTGGGTTCGAATCCCACCCGCGCCTCCAAGATTCCAGGTTTCTCTCAAACCCCCATGCAAATCGACTTCTAGTTTCAAATTGAAACTTTTCCGCGATTTTGTCCCACCCCGGCTGTCCCACCCCGGAAGAGACCAAACGACCTCAGCCCGAACTCAATTCTTATCAATCACCTAGCGAAAGCGACGCATTTCCTGGTGGGCACGCGCGTGCCTTTGATCCCTGAGGGGTACTTGTGTTTCGCCGACAGCGCAAGCATCGAAACTCGCACGCCGGACCTTGGGTGCTCTCCCTCATGCGACGCAGCCTGGGCATGGCGGTGTCTTTCCTATTGCTCTTCCTCCCACTTCAGGCTCAGAACCTCGCCACGCTTGAATATGAAGCCAAGGCCAATTACTTGGCAAAATTTCCCATATTTGTCGAGTGGCCAGAAAATGCACTGCCGCAGGGAGATGCGCCCTTCTTGCTCTGCGTTTTTGGCGAGTATCACTTCGGAATCTCTTTGGCGGAAATCACGCGCGGCGCAACCATCCACCAGCGTCGAATTGAAGCTCGTTGGATTCACAAGGAAGAGGAGTTACGTGCTTGCCAGATCTTGTTCGTGAGCCGGTCGGAGGAGAAGAGATACCGCCGCGTCCTCGAGATTGTGGGAGGACAAGTGATACTCACAGTCGGAGAAACACCCGAATTTCTCGTTGCCGGCGGAATGGTTTGTTTCGCGATGGATCGTGGTGCGCTCCAGTTCGAGGTCAATCTGGATGAGGCGGATAAAGCTCGCCTGAAGATCAGTTCACGTCTGCTCGCCCTGGCGCATCGCGTGGTCAGGCACATAGAGGCGGCCAAGAGCTGACATGCCATTCCATCCGATTCGCGAAGCATCTCTGCGTCAGCGTCTATTGCTTCTCACGATTGTCACCAGCGGCATCGGAGTCTTGCTTGGATGCATCGGCTTCCTGGCGTACGACATGCATGTGGCGCGCCAGGAAAAGTTGGAAATACTTCGGTCAACAGGCGAGTTGGTGGGGATGAATTCCACCGCGGCCCTGGAATTTGGCGACGAGATCGCCGGAGCGAAACTTCTGGAGTCGCTCAGTACTCGGCCCGATATCCGCGCAGGAATTCTCTACCGTCCAGATGGAGCGATAGTAGCCTCCTATGTTCGCGCCGATCTCAGTCGCAGAATCCTTCCCTCCAGTCTTGCCCCGCAAGGAATGGTTTGGTCCAAGGATCGGTTGACCTATTACTCTCCCGTCCTCCTCGGCAAGCGGCCGGTCGGTTCGCTATACGTGGAGTCTGGCCTCGGTGACCTGCAGGACCGGCTGCGGCGATTTGAACAAATGACGGGGTTGATCGCCGCGGGGAGTTTGTTGCTTGTCTATCTGCTGACTGCCGCTTTGCAGCGTGGAATCACCAGACCCATTCAAGACCTGGCGGCCATCGCGCGTTCCATCGCCGTGGAGAACAGTTATTCATTGCGAGCTCCGCCTCTCTCTGGACGGGAGCTTCGCCAGCTCAGCGCCGATTTCAATCACATGCTGGATGAGATTCAGCGGCGTGACGCGGCCCTGAACGAGGCCCGCGACGTCCTTGAGATTCGCGTAGCGGCGCGCACCCATGAACTCCAGATGGAAGTTAAAGAGCGCCAGCGTACTGAACAAGAGCTCCAGCAGCGCACCGCATTTCTGAATACTCTGATCTCCAACAGCCCCCTGGCCATAGCCGTCGGAGGACCCGACGGTGAATTGGAACTCATCAATCCGGCTTTTGAAAAACTCTTCGGATATGCCAGCGGCGAGGCCATTGGGAAGCGAGTTGATGAACTCCTCTACCCTCCAGATCTCAGCGCGGACGATATGGAAGCAAGGCTGAAACGAGTCAAAAAGGGCTCCATCCACGAAACGGTGAAGCGCAGGAAGAAGAACGGAGATCTCCTGGATGTGGAAGTGCACGCCGTGCCGCTGCAGTTGGAGAACGGAGAGCAAAGTGTCCTGGCGCTCTATCAAGACATTGGCGAAAGGCTCGAAACGCAAAAGGCTTTGCGTGAAAGTGAGGAGCTATTCCGCACCGTGAGTGCGGCAGCGCCGATTGGAATTTTCTGTACCGGGCCTACCGGAAAAATTATTTATACGAATCAGCGATGGGAGGAGATGACCGGCCGCACTGCGGAAGATGCGAAGAACAGCGACTGGGCCGATGCCGTACATCCCGAAGACCGCGCAGTGGTGAAGAAGCTTTGGGAAACTGGTTTTGCCCTGCAGATGGAGCTGAAAGACCAGTGCCGGTTTCTCACACTGGAAGGCCACGTGAACTGGGTGCAGTGGCAGACGAGAGCGCTGCTTGGACCCGACGGAGCGTTGCAAGGATACGTTGGAGTCATCGAAGACATTACCCAACGGCGTGCAGCCGAGCAGCGTCTGATGGAGGCGAAGGAAGCGGCAGAGGCCGCCAGCCGCGCCAAGAGCGAATTCCTGGCCAACATGAGCCATGAGATTCGCACGCCAATGAACGGCATCCTTGGTATGACCGATCTCGCTCTGGATACGGAACTCAATCCCGAGCAACGCGAATATCTGGATATGGTCCGCTCATCGGCCGAATCCCTCCTCGGAATAATCAACGACATTTTGGATTTTTCGAAGATTGAAGCCGGCCGGATGGAAATCGAAAGCATTTCTTTTTCACTTCCAGATTGCATCGAGAGCGCGCTGGAGCCTCTCGCCCCCCGCGCCCAGCAAAAGGGATTGGAGCTCACTTGGGCATCGCGGGATGACATCCCCGCAACCCTGGTAGGCGACCCCACTCGATTGCGCCAAATCCTCATCAACCTTGTGGGCAATGCCGTCAAGTTCACCAAGGAGGGAGAAGTCAGCGTGTGTGCGCAACGGCAGCCCCTCCAAGGAGACATTGTTCCCATTCGTTTCACAGTCTCCGACACCGGGATAGGTATTCCCAAAGAAAAGCACGATCAGATTTTCGATGCCTTCTCACAAGCGGATTCGTCCACCACGCGAGAGTTTGGAGGAACTGGGCTGGGACTCTCAATTTCCACGCGCATGATCCGGTTAATGAAAGGCGAAATTGGGCTCGAAAGCACCCCAGGAAGAGGGACCACTTTCACGTTCACATTGCCATTTGGAATGGGAGCTGCTCCCTCGCATGGAATCCCGGCGATGGCGTATCCCAAAATGGCCAAGAAGAAAGTTCTTGTCGCGGACGACAAGGAAATAAACCGAGACCTCCTGATGCACATTCTTCCGCAATGGGGATTGGACGCGACCAGCACAAAGAGTGGCGCGGAAGCTCTTGAGGTTCTCGGGAAAAGTATCGAAGACGGAGCGCTTTTCTCCATCGTGTTAGTTGATCAGAACATGCCGGGTATGAATGGATTCGAAGTGGCCGAAAAGATCCGCTCGTTGGCAATGAAAGAGCAACCCGCGATTATCATTTTATCCTCGGCGCCATGTTTGACCGATTCCGCGCGCGCAAAAAAGTGGGGGATCGAAAGAATCCTCTGCAAGCCGCTTCGTCGCGCCACGCTGTACGAAGCCATTCGTCACGCCCTGAAGATCCCCGTCCCTTCTGAAAAGCCATCCTCTCCCGGCTCTGAACAAGAAGAATCGCGTGCGCTGCGCGTACTTCTCGTGGAAGACAATCGCGTGAATCAAAAGCTGGCGCTTCGTTTGCTCGGAAAGATGGGGCATCACGCAACTTTGGCAACCAACGGCAGGGAAGCGCTCGATTTAGTTCAGAAAAATATGTTTGACCTGATTCTTATGGATATCCAGATGCCGGTCATGAGCGGAATCGAGGCCACCGAGAGGATTCGAGAAGAAGAAAAGAAAACCGGTGGCCACATCCCCATTATCGCCTTGACCGCGCACGCCATGGCCGGTGATGCAGGAAAATATCTTTCAGCCGGGATGGATGGGTACGTATCCAAACCGGTGGGGAGCGAATTGCTTCGAGCAGAGATCGACCGCTTGGCGAAATTCCCCATCCATGTGGAGGAAAAAACTATGAACAAGAAAGTTTCGTCCCGTATGGGTTTTGATCAAGGGGAGCTGCTCGCACGCGTGGA
>JBGPDI010000195.1:0-5547 GCA_041482215.1 Candidatus Acidiferrum sp.
CGCGAATCCACATCAAAACCCAGACCAGCGCACCGGCAGCCTGCCGAACTTCAGCGACATTGTAAATCCTGCTGGTACGGCCAGCCAGGGTGCGCTACCGCCCGGCCATCCGCCTGTTAATGCTCAGCCGCCCAGCGCGCAGTCGAGTACTCCGGATCAAACTCCAACTAAGAAGCCACGTTAGGTTTTGCGAACTGTGTCTGAGCGCAAGAAAATTGCTGGAAGCTAGAAGTCTTGTAATTCGTCGGTCGGCAAAGCCACGCGGACAGCGTTGAGAACAGCGAACAAATCAATGAGCTCCTGTGCGATAGCTCCGCCAATAGGGGGCATGTAGCCAGCGGCGGCGATCACCATCCCGATCATGCTGGCGGCCATGCCACCCAGTGCGCTTTGCAGCGCGATACGTCGCATACGCCGCGCAATGTGCATAAGCTCGTCGATTTTTCCAAGCGCGAGTTCGAGAATCACGGCGTCGGCGGCCTCCGCCGTGACGTCGCTCGCCGATCCGAAAGCCACGCCCACGGTCGCAGCCATCAACGCCGGGGCGTCGTTGATTCCGTCGCCCACAAATAGAGTCTTTTCCAGCGCCGTTTCACGCTTCACGATTTCCACTTTCTCTTCCGGACTCATGCCTGCATAAATCTCAGTGATTCCGACCGTATCCGCCAGGTATTTCACCTCCGACTCGCGATCGCCCGAAACAAGCATCACCTTCTGCACACCATGTCGCGGCCGTAAATGTTGGATAAACAAACGGCTGTCTTTTCTCGGCGCGTCCTGGAACCGCAACGCAGCGGCGTACTGTTCGTCGATGAAGACTAGGCACTCAAGTCCGTTAACAAGCGGAGGGAGTTGCAGTTTGCCCGTGGCAACTTTTTGTCGTCCCGTGATTCTTATCGTTTGTCCGTCGATGGATCCTTGCAAGCCTTCTCCGGGGCGTTCACTGACATGGGCGACAGGCAGGAGCGCAATCTTCTCCTGCCTGGCTGCGTTCACGATCGCGCTTGCCAGCGGATGCTTGGAATATTGCTCCAGGCTGGCGGTGAGCCGGACAACTTTGGCCCGATCGAACCCATCGGCGCATATCACGGTCGTGAGGATGGGCCTGCCGTAGGTCAGCGTTCCCGTTTTGTCAAAAATGAGCGTGCGGCAGGCATCGATCTGCTCCAGCACCGCGGGGTTCTTGATGATGATGCCGCGGCGCGCCGCTAGGGAAATGGCGCCGATGATCGCCGTGGGAATCGCTAGAAGTAGAGGACATGGAGTGGCGATCACTATCACAGCCAGGAATCGCTGTTCACTGTTACTGATGAGACCGGCTGCGCCGGCAACCAGCAAAGCAATCGGCGTATACCACGCTCCGAGCTGATCGCCCAGGCGCCGCAACCGGGGTTTCTGCTGCTCGGTGGCGCGCATCACTTGCATGATCCGCGCGTACCGCGAATCAACGGCCAGCTTGTCGGCTCGTATAGTCAAAGCTTCATTGCCGTTGATCGCACCGGAAATTACCTGCGTTCCAGGTGTTTTCGAGATTTCATAGGGCTCTCCCGTTAGGTATGCCTCGTCCATTTTGCCGTGGCCTTCGATGACTGTCCCATCCACTGGACAAATTTCGTGAGGAAAGACGTTCAGAACGTCGCCAATCCGAACTTCTTCCAGCTTTATGTCAACTACTACCGAGCCGTCGCGCCGATGTGCCGAGCTGGGAACCCGCTTCGCCAGCGCGTCCAGCACCGAAGATGCTTTTGCCGTGGCATAGAGTTCAAGCGCCTGCCCGCCGGAAAGCATCAACACGACGATCGTGGCAACCAAATACTCTCCCAAGAGCACGGCGGTTAGAATCGAAACACCCGCGAGGAGATCCGAACCAAATTTCTTCTCGATCAGACTCTTGCCCAGTTTGAAGACCAGAGGCGCGCCACCGATCAGCAAGGCGGCAAAGAGAGGCAGCAATGCGATGCCCGGCGGCACGTTTGTCCCGTACCGCAGTATCAGATGCAAGGCTATTGCAATAGCGGTGAAGCCAGCAATGTAGCTTTCTTTGGGAAGGTTCGAAAATGGCTTCGCTGCCATCTTCATCTACTCTTATCTTACATCATGCCCGAGTTGGTACCAGGCAGAGTGCCCCGCATTTTCGTGAATGTGCTCCCTCGGCTTCAGATGGCCTTGTCTTTGGCGTAGCACAGGGATTCCAAATTGCACTCGATGCACTTGGGCGAGCGCGCTTTGCAAACACGCCGCCCATGCCAGATCAATTGGTGCGAGAACTGGATCCACTTCTCCCGTGGAATAATTTCCATCAAATCCTGCTCGACCTTTTTCGGATCCTCGTTTCGCGTCAAATCCAATCGGCTCGATAGCCGCAGCACGTGCGTATCCACTACTACGCCGCTGGCGATCCCGTATGCCGTTCCGAGCACCACGTTTCCAGTCTTTCGCGCCACACCCGGCAACGTGAGTATCTCTTCCATCGTGCGCGGTACTTGCCCGCCAAAATTCTCAATGATCGCTTTGCTCGCTCCCATTATGGATTTTGTCTTGTTCCGAAAAAAACCCGTCGGCCGGATTTCCTGCTCCAACTCACTCGGTGTGGCATACGCAAACGCTTTCGCCTCCGGATATTTCTTATATAGCGTTTCAGCGACTTGATTTACGCGCACGTCGGTGCACTGTGCCGAAAGAATCGTGGAGATCAACAGCTGAAAAGCATTCTCGTGCTTCAGTTCGCACGTTGCGTCCCCATATGCTTCATCCAATTTGGCAAGGATTGTCGCCACTCTCTTGGGGTCTGTTCCTGCCGCGCGCCCCGGTTTGGAAGTCTTTGCTGCGCTGGCTGGTTTCGCTGGTGTTGATTTTGCACGCGCAGTTTTTTTCTTCGTTGATGGGTTTTTCTTCGATTTCGTAGCCATAAGAGCCTGAACTATAACATGGCCGAAAGAGCCGCAAGAAATCTGCGGAAAGCCCTCCCCCTGTGGCTGTGCTGATTTTTTTCTTCGGCAGAAAGTTCCGCGAACGTTTTTCCGGGGGTAGGGAAGTAGAAAATCGGATCATAGCCGAATCCACCTGCCCCACGCGGCGTTTCCAGAATTTCTCCATCCGCGCGATCCGTGACGATGGCCATAACTCGTCCGCGTTCCGCAAGTGCAATGGCGCAAATGAAATGCGCCGAGCGCTCAGCTCCCGTCTTACCGTGCATCGCGCCCAGAAGTTTTTCTATTCTCTCCGTGCTCGTCGCCTGCGGCCCTGCGTACCTTGCCGAATGCACCCCTGGCGCACCACCGAGAGCGGGCACTACCAGCCCGGAATCATCAGCGAATACCAGCCCATCCGCGTGCTGCGAGTAATACAGCGCCTTGCCCGCCGCATTTTCCGCAAAAGTCGGCGCATCTTCTTCAAACGCCCGACGCTCCGCGAAACCCGGTAGTAATTCCAATTCGAACGCAACTACAGGCGTGCACGCCGCCGCGAGAATGCGATATTCAGCAACTTTCCCTGGATTGGATGAAGCAAGAAAAAGCTTAGCGGGAGCGCGCACTGAATTTTGCGGGCAGGAGCGCCCGTTGTTCTTCCGTCAAGCGTCGAATTCCCGCAGCCGCGAGTGCCAGCAGATCTTGCATTTCGCTCCCGGAGAAGGGCCGCCCCTCCGCCGTGGCCTGAATTTCCACAAAATGTCCGTCGCCTGTCATCACCACATTCATATCTACTTCCGCGCGTGAATCCTCTTCATAAGCCAGATCCAGCAGCGCGCGATCGTCCACAATCCCAACGCTAGTCGCCGCCACCGTATCAATCAGCGGCGAACTCTTCAAAATCCCCGCCGCCACCAGCCGTTCGAACGCCAGCGCCAGCGCCACAAACGCCCCGGTGATCGATGCCGCGCGCGTTCCGCCATCCGCCTGAATTACGTCGCAATCCAGCCATACCGTGCGCTCACCCAGCGCTTCCTGATCCGTCACCGCGCGCAGCGAGCGCCCAATCAATCTCTGAATCTCCAGAGTCCGCCCCGATTGTTTTCCTCGCGCGGCCTCACGTGGCGTGCGTTCTTCCGTCGCGCGCGGAAGCATTCCATATTCACTGGTAACCCAGCCCTTGCCGCTACCTTTTAGAAATCCGGGTACGCCGTCATCCACCGTTGCCGTGCAGATTACCCGCGTGTTTCCGAGCTCGATCAACACGCTGCCTTCGGCCGTGGAAATGAAATCCGGCGTGATTTTCAGCGGACGCATCTGGTCCGCGGTTCGCCCGTCAGCTCTCACTCTTCCTCCCACGCTCGCCACTTCTACGTTTCAGAATTCTACGATTGCGCTCAATTAGTGCCAGTCTGCCGGTGCACTCGCCTGGTGTCAACGCTGTGGTGCCGGCGCAGCCGGCTTGTCGGTTGCCGGGACCGCCGGTTTGCCAAGTACAGTCGGAGTTGGCGCGATCATCGCAGGAAATTGCAATTGCTTTGTGCTCACGACAAACGCCCCCGTTAGATCCAAATGCCCCGCCAGCGTTTCCACTTCCTGCCCATGAATCAGAATTTTCAGCCGCTGCACCTGCGGCACATTGGCTTCCAGCGTCCGCGCGATGGAATTTACCGCCAATTGTTCGCTCACGATTCCCGACGGTACAGAAGTTGCCATCGCCTCTGAAAAATCTGCAATCGCCGTTCCATCCGGCAACAAATAAAACGCAAGCAGCACTGCATCCGGCGGCAGAGTGCGCAGCTCCGCATCCACAGGCCCCGCCAGGAGCGTATTTAAAACCTGCTTCGATCGCAGCACCGGATCACTCGAAAGCGGCAGATCGACCGTCACCGGCACAAGAGTGGCGTCGTTCGCGTCCGAAGCCCAGAAGAGTTTCGTCTTCACACGCGGATCGCCCGGATTGATCACAATCGGCTGCGTCAATTCGCGCCGCGCCTGTTCCTCGCTCTGCTGCTGGAGCCGCGCGGCACGCTTCACGCGCCGGCGCAGAATCGGAACAAAGATTGCCGCAGCAAGCACGATGAAAACCAGCCCGCCTATCAAAAGAAATTTCCACCGCGGCGTCACGGCAACGCTCCCGCCGAATTTGGAACAATGTACGAAGGCTTGAACGCCGCAACTCCGTGAGCTATCGCATCTGCCACACCCGGTGCCATGCGGTCCAATTCGGCGCGATCCTCCACCACAACGCTTGAAATCTCCACAGCAATAGCCGGCGCTGCCGTGGTCCGAAGCTGGCGCACCGTCGCCACTTGTGCAATTTCGGGCGAGCCCTTAAACCGTTGCGCGAGAAATCCTTGCACAAGATTGCCAAATGTTCGGCTCAGCTCCAGAAATGGTGCCTGCGCTCGCTCCCAAGGAATCATGCCGTTCGAATCTGCCACCGGGGCCAAATCTGAATTCACGTATACCCGCGCCGTTCCAGGCACTCCCGTTGACGAGATGTGCAAAGTAACGAACACCGCCCCGCGCTGTGCATTTGCCATCGCGGAGCGATCGTCAAAGGAAGGATTCTCATTCCCCGCCCGGGTCTGCACCACTTGAAAACCCTGTTGCTCCAGCGCACGCCGAACTTGAA
>JBGPDI010000196.1:0-5522 GCA_041482215.1 Candidatus Acidiferrum sp.
ACAGTTACACCCGCACCCCATCAGGTGACCGTCGAAGTGGGAGGACGCCCTCTCATCCTCGAAACCGGAAAAATCGCCAGGCAGGCCAATGGCGCCATCACCGCGCGCTACGGCGACACTATTGTCTTGACCACTGCTTGCATGGCCTCAACGATGAATGACCGCGACTTCCTGCCTCTCACCGTCGACTACCGCGAAAACACCTATTCTGCCGGAAAAATTCCCGGCGGCTTCTTCAAGCGCGAAGGCCGCCCCTCCGAAAAAGAAATCCTCACTTCCCGCCTCATCGACCGCCCCATGCGCCCGCTCTTCCCCGAATCCTGGCGCAATGAAACACAAATCGTCTCCATGGTGCTCTCCGCGGACAGCGAGAATGACCCCGACGTCATCGCCGTTACCAGCGCTTCCGCCGCCGCGTATTGCTCCGACCTTCCGTTCGAAAAGCCCATCGCCTGCGTTCGCGTTGGCTTGCTCGACGGTCAGTTGGTGATCAACCCCACTGTTGCCGACCAGAAAAAAAGTTTGATGAACATCATCATCGCTGGCACCGACGAAGCCATCGTCATGGTGGAATCCGGCGCGCTCGAAGTTTCCGAGGAATCCGTAGTCGACGCCCTTGAATTCGGCCACGCGCAAATTAAGAAAATCGTCGCCGCCATCAAGGAACTTCATTCCCAGATCAAGCCGGTGAAAGTCGTTGTCCCGCCGCTCCCGTTCGACGAAGGCATCTATAAAGATCTCCAGAAAAAGTACGGCGACCGCCTCCACGATGCGGTGAACACCGAAAAGCACCCCAAAAAAGAAAGCTACCACCTCATTGATGCTCTTAAGGACGAGATCATCAAGGCCATCCCCGAAGAACCGAAGAAGGAAATGGATGTAAAGCGCACGCTTACCAAGCGTGCCTTCGATCGCATGCGCGAAGAGATCTTCCGCGATGACGTTCTCAACGCTCGCCGCCGTCCCGATGGCCGCGCTTTCGACAAAATCCGCAAGATCACTTGCGAAGTCGGCTTGCTCCCTCGCGTTCACGGTTCCGCGCTCTTCACTCGCGGCGAAACCCAGGCGCTCGCCACTCTCACTCTCGGCACCAAGGAAGACATGCAGCGCCTCGACCTGCTCTTCGCGCAGGATCAGTTCAACCGCTTCATGCTCCACTATAATTTCCCGCCGTTCAGCGTCGGCGAAGTGAAATTCCTTCGTGGCCCTGGCCGCCGCGAAATCGGCCACGGCGTTCTTGCTCAGCGCGCCTTGATGAACCTGCTTCCGCCCGAAGAAAATTTCCCCTACGCCATGCGCCTGGTTTCGGACATTCTCGAATCCAACGGTTCCTCTTCGATGGCTACCGTCTGCGGCGGTTCGCTCGCCCTCATGGACGCCGGCGTTCCGATGAAGGCTCCCTGCGCGGGCATCGCCATGGGCTTAGTCGTCGGGGAAGACAAAAAGTATTCCATCCTCACTGACATCGCCGGTGCCGAAGACCACTACGGCGACATGGATTTCAAAGTCGCGGGCACTCGCCAGGGCATCACCGCTTTGCAGATGGACATCAAAGTCCTCGGCATCAGCATTCAGATGATGCGTGAAGCTCTCGCGCAGGCCAAAAAAGCCCGCCTCGAAATTCTCGACATTATGGAGAAGACTCTCAGCGAAGGCCGCACCGAAATTTCTGCCTACGCTCCGCGTCTCTTCAAGTTGAAGATTCCTCAGGATAAAATCCGCGACCTCATCGGGCCGGGCGGCAAGAAGATCCGTTCCATCATCGAAGCCACTGGCGTCAAGATTGACGTTCTCGAAGATGGCACCGTGCACATCTTCTCCACCAGCGGAGCCGGCGGCGATGCCGCTCTCGCGATGGTCCGCGATGTCACCGCCAGCGCCGAAATCGGCAAAACCTATCTTGGCAAAGTCGTTCGCCTTGCGGAGTTCGGCGCTTTCGTCGAACTTTTCCCCGGCACCGACGGCCTTCTCCACATCAGCGAAATTTCCGAGCATCGCATCCGCGACGTTCGCGACGAACTCAAACTCGGCGACCAGGTCCTCGTAAAAGTTCTCTCCATCGAGGGCAACAAGGTTCGCCTCTCGCGCAAAGCTCTAATCAAGGAAGCCCGCGAGAAGCAGCAAAAATCCGCCGCAGCCGGTGGAGGCAGCGCCACCACCTCCAGCACCGAAAGTCACGATGGCGGCGGCGATTCCGCCTCCCAGGAATAACTCTTAATCCCTTCTGTCTTTGTAGGGGCGCAGCATTGCTGCGCCCCTCTTTCTTTTGTCTTCGCCTTTGAACGGAACTTGCAACCAGATCTGGTAATTCTTTCCGTACTAACAACTAAAAACTAATAACAAACAACCAAAAACGAATCATTGCCACCACTTCCCCTCACTGCACCCACGCCAATCCGTCCGGCCCCTTCCCCGTTGCCACACTCCCGCTAATTTCCAACGTTTTCAAATCCGCCACCACCACCTTATCCTTCCCGCTCACCGCCACGTACGCGCGCGAACCATCCGGCACGATCACAATCCCCGCCGACCCGCCCCCCAGATCAAACGTCTTGATCTCCTTCCGCGTCGCCGCATCCAGCACCACCAGGTTCTTCGTTGCACCTCCGCCCAATCCTGCGATCAACACGCGCTTCCCATCTGTCGTAAACTTCAGCCGGTTCGCGCCTCTCACAGGAATAGCAACCGTGTCCGTCACCTTCTTTCCGCCCACATCAATGATCGTCACCGTCCCGTCTTGCGCGTTCGCCGCCCAAATCTCCTTCCCATCCGGCGACACATCAAATCCCTCCGCCCCGCGCCCCGCCGCGACGTTGGTCACCAGCCACGTTTTCCGCGGCCCAACTGGCGGCGTTACGCCTCCCGTTACAAAATTGTTGCCCGGCGGCGGTCCTGCTGGAGCATTCGCTCCCGGCGGCGGACCAAATCCTCCATTTGCCATCGCCACCTGTTCGATAATGCTGATCGTCCCCGAACTCACATTCGAAGTGAAAACCTTCTCAAAATCTTTAGACACCACCACCATGTGCGTTCGGTCCTGCCCCGTGCCCACCACCCAATCCACGCTCTGCGCCGCTGGATCGTACCGTCCCACCACCTTATTCGTTTCCGCTGTGAAGTAAAGTTTCCCGCCCGCAAACTCCAACCCATGCGTGGACCGCAGCGCTCCCAGATTGATCGGCGTCAGCGCCTTCCGCGCCACCAGATCAATCACCGTAATCGTGTTCAGCGTGCTGTCCAAACCGCCATAATTCGAAATGTACGCCAGCTTCCCATCTGCCGAAGCCTCAATTTCATGCGGATCAGGCCCCGCCGGCACCCGCCCCACAATCTGCAAGCTCACGGGATCAACAATCGCCATCATGTTGTCGCCCTTCTCCAGCACCAGCAGCATCGGCCCGCTCTTCTGCGCCCACGCGAAATTCGCCCCCACCAGCAAAACGCCCAGCACCGCCGCGCCCCAAATCAGGTTTCGTCTTGAATTCATGGATGGGAAGATCATTTTTCCTCCTGTACGGAAAATCGGATGCCAGACGTGTCACTCTTCGCGATATCGAATGCGGTCTTGCTCGACAATCCACAGTTGTTGATTGGGTGATCGTTGCTTTAGCACTGGCAGAAGGCGTTTCAAGAGGGCGATAAGCGTTGGCTTATCCTGGGCGTTGGGCCGGAATACCACCACCCCCGAGTGAGATTTCGGAGGATACGCTTGAACATTCGCGAAATCCAAGTCTAGCGTAACCAGTATTCTGCTCTCGGCCCGGCAACGAGCGGAGAGAATCGAATCGTCCGCTCCCGAAAGCTTCTCCTCCGCGGCCGTGGCCGCGTCGAACCCCGCTTCGCGAAGGATAGACGCGCATTCTGCCCGAAGGTCCTCGTCGATCTTGAATTTCAAGCTCTAATTTCCAGCGGCAGCTCTACTGTCCCCTCGCGCGTCAACTCCGCGGCATAGGCCAGAGCCGCGTCAATGTCCGCTTCGTTGAGCGCCGGGTAACTCTGCAAAATCTCGCCACGAGCCACACCTGCCGCGATATTGTCGATCACCACGGAAACCATCACACGTGTCCCCCGAATGCACGCTCTGCCATGGCAAACCGCCGGATTCACGCTGATTCGCTCTCGCCAGTTCTGCATGTCCTCATTCTAACCACATTGCGCTCCGCCACGCCATTTCTCAATAAAGTGGTATCATCATTACGGTCCACGAAGTGAGGCCCCATGAAGTTCGCGGGCAACATCGAAGCCGCGGCGACCCTTTCCCGTAGAGTGTTCCCCTCTTTGCTCCTCCTCTGCCTGGCTATCTCCGGTTGTGGCACTACCTGCTTTGCCGGCTTCTGGAACGGAAATGGAAGCGCCGTCGCGGTTAGCAACTCGTCTTGCCCCTTCACCCAAGCCACCGGTGCCGTTGTCGTGCAGATCAGCACAACTTCCGCAATCCTTGCGTCACCCGTTCCATCGCCACATGAAGTCCAGCACATATTCATCACCCTTCGCGGCATCGAAGCCCATCCAAGTAAAGTGGCGGACGGGGATTCCTCTGGCTGGCGGGAACTTGCCGCTGAGCTGGCGTCCCATCCGATGCAATTGGATCTTTTGGCGGTAAATGGCGATTCTCGATCGCCGGGCTTTGACGGCCATGCCAGCGTCTCAGCCACGGTGCCCGCCGACGAATACCGTCAGCTCCGCCTCCGCTTCGTGCCTCTCCATCCATCCCCCGAAGACCCTATCCCGGAAAACAACGCCTGTGGCGATGTTGGATGGAACTGCATCGTCTTCGCCGACCATTCCATATCCCCCTTGGATTTCGAGAGTATCCCAGTGAGATCCCAATCGCCCGCCGAACACGGCAACGACCATCTTTTCCGCGTTCGCCCCGGTGAACTCGTCCACCTAAATATTCAGTTGGACGCCGCCTCTTCCGTCCTCTTCACATCCAACGCCCCGGTCCGTTTCGTCCCCGTCTTCACCGTGACTTCTCGCACCTCCTCCAACCCCGCCACCATGCAATAGCCGTGCGCAGTACTTGCCTTGCAGCCCTTCGAGCACCGTAGGCGCGCTACATTTCTTTCTCATTGTAGGGGCGCAGCACCGCTGCGCCCTTCCGTGACAGCCTCAACTAAAAACTAACAACTCATAACTCAGGCACGGTAGGCGCGCCACAAATCCTTTGTAGGGGCGCGGCCTTGGCCCGCCCGCTCTTCTTTTCCGCGCCCGACTCTTTCTTCTGCATTTACTCCTGCGATCGCAGATTCCGATCCTGTCACATCACACGCCTCGCGATGCGTCGACACCAAATTGAACGACCAAAGAGGACGTGAAATCCCGGACGGCTGCAGGGATCGACAAGACGCCGCACGGCTAACCTCCCCGACGTCAATTACTCGGAGCGATGGATTTCACTTGTCCGTAAGCGACTGCCGGCTCAGACGGTCGATGCAACACTTGCATGAAGTTTACTCGCCGGAGTCTGAAAACCTAAAGTCTGTCTAGGGCGTTGATTCAAGCGCAGTGCGACTCGGTCG
>JBGPDI010000197.1:0-5514 GCA_041482215.1 Candidatus Acidiferrum sp.
GGCTCGTTCATCTGGCCGAAGACGAGGGCGCATTTCGAGCCTTCGGTCGAGCCCTTCTTGGGGTCCTTGTTCACGCCCGATTCGATCATCTCGTGATAGAGGTCGTTGCCTTCGCGGGTGCGTTCGCCCACGCCCGCCAGCACCGAGTAACCGCCATAGGCCTTGGCGATATTGTTGATCAGTTCCTGCATGGTCACGGTCTTGCCCACGCCGGCGCCGCCGAAGAGTCCGATCTTGCCGCCCTTCAAATACGGCTCGATCAAATCGACAACTTTAATTCCCGTCTCGAACATTTCGAGCGCTGTGGACTGATCCTCGAGCGAAGGCGCAGGCCGGTGAATCGGGAAGTAAGTATTGCTAACGATGGGGCCAAGCTGATCCACGGGTTTCCCGAGAACATTCATTACGCGTCCAAGCGTCGCACGCCCCACGGGAACTTCGATCCCTTTTCCGAGATCGTACGCCTTCATGCCGCGAACCATGCCCTCGACGGGCTCCATCGCGATCGCGCGGACGCGGCCCTCGCCAAGGTGCTGCTGGACTTCCGCCGTCACGTCCAGCGGTTCGGGAATCGAATAGCCTTCGCTGGTGATTCGAACGGCGTTGTAAATCGCCGGCAGGTGTCCCGCTTCAAATTGAATGTCCATAACGGGTCCGATGACCTGCACCACGTGCCCCACGCCTGCGTATTTCTCTGCCATGCTGCTTTCTCCTAAGCGCCGTAAGAAGCGCCGCTAACAATTTCAATAATTTCTTTCGTAATCGCCGCCTGCCGAACTTTGTTCATGTGCAGCGTCAAGGCCTCAATCACATCGCCGGCGTTTTTCGTCGCCGATTCCATGGCCGTCATGCGTGCAGCGTGCTCTGCTGCGGAAGATTCCAGCATCGCGCGGAGCAACTGCGTTTCGATATAGCGCGGCAGGAGTTTGCCGAGAAGTTGTTCCTCAGGCTGCTCGTAAATGTAATCCACCTGCGAACTCGCACCCTCGGCGGTGGACTCTTCGTCCGCATGAACGGCCTCGACCGGCAGAAGCTTTGTCGTCACCAAATTAGGAGTCATCACCGTCTTGAACTCGCTGAAAACGATGTAGACCGAATCAATCTCTTCCTTCGCATAAAGATCGGTAACAAGCGTGGCGATCTCCCGCGCCGTCCCGAAATCCACCCGTGCCAGGACGTTTACATACTCAGCGATGATGTCGAAGCCCGCCTTCTTTAGCGAGTCGCGGCCCTTCTTGCCAACGGGAATCGTCGAAAGTTTCTTGCCTTTGTTCGCGCGGAAGAAATCGTTGGCCTTGCGCAGAATATTAGCGTTAAAAGCGCCAGCCAAGCCGCGCTCGCCCGTCAGCACAATGGCCAGAATTCGTTCTTCAGGCCGCTTTGCCAGTAGCGAATGCTGAGGTTCCGCGATGCGTGCCATGATCGAGCGCAGCATGCGCGCAAGCTCCCTCGCATATGGGCGCGCCGCAATGGCTGCTTCTTGCGCACGGCGCAGCCGGGCCGCCGCGACAAACTTCATCGCGCGGGTAATCTGCTGGGTGTTTTTCACCGAGCGGATGCGGCGCCGGAAATCGAGAAGTGTGGCCATCGTTATTTGCTAAGCGCCGATCCCTACTTCGCAGCCGCGGCAACCGCCGCCGTGAAGCGTTCCCTGAAACCTTCCACCGCCGTCTTGATTTCCGTCTTGATTCCGTCGTCGAGAGCCTTTTTCGTGGCGATGTTCTTCAAGATCGCCGGATAGTTGGTCTCGGCGAATTGCAGAAACTCTTTTTCAAAACGTCGAACTTCCGGGACCGGCACAGCGTCCAGCATGCCGCTCGTTGCAATGTAGAGACTCAAAACCTGTTTTTCTACCGGCAGCGGCACGTATTGATCCTGCTTCAGAATTTCCGTGAGCCGCTGTCCGCGCGCGAGCTGGCCCTGCGTCACCTTGTCGAGCTGGTCCTAACCAAATTGTGCGACAGCCGCAAGTTCGCGGTACTGCGCCATGTCCAACCGGAGAGAGCCAGCGACCTGCCGCATGGCCTTGATCTGCGCGTTGCCGCCAACGCGACTCACCGAAATGCCTACGTTGATGGCCGGGCGAATGCCCGCGTTAAATAGGTCAGCTTCCAGGTAGATCTGCCCGTCGGTAATCGAAATCACGTTCGTCGGAATGTACGCGGAAACGTCGCCTGCCTGCGTTTCGATCACCGGCAGGGAAGTCAGCGAGCCGCCGCCAAGCTTGTCATTCAATTTTGCCGCGCGTTCCAGCAAGCGCGAGTGAAGATAGAACACGTCGCCCGGAAACGCCTCGCGACCGGGAGGACGCCGCAGTAGCAACGAAATCTCGCGATAAGCCTGCGCGTGTTTCGAAAGATCGTCGTAAAACGTGATCGCATGCCGTTTTGTGTCGCGGAAAAATTCCCCCATCGCGCAAGCTGCGTAAGGCGCGATGTATTGCAGCGAAGCCGGCTCAGCCGCGGAAGACGTAACTACGATGGTGTAGTCCATCGCGCCTGCATCCGTCAGCGTCTTAACCACCTGCGCGATCGTCGAGCGCTTCTGCCCGATGCCGCAGTAAATGCAAATTACGTCGCCGCCTTTTTGATTGATGATGGTGTCGAGAATGACCGCGGTCTTGCCCGTCTGCCGGTCGCCGATGATCAACTCGCGCTGTCCGCGCCCAATCGGAATCATCGCGTCAATCGCTTTGATTCCCGTCTGCAGCGGCTCGCGCACCGGCTGGCGATCCAGCACGCCCGGCGCAATTTTCTCCAGCGGATTGCGCTGCTTCGTCGCGATGGGACCTTTGCCGTCCACCGGCTGCCCCAGCGGATTCACTACGCGTCCAACCAGCGCCTCGCCCACCGGCACGGACATAATCGTGTTCGTGCGCTTGACGACGTCGCCTTCCTTCAGCTCCTGCGATTCGCCCAGCAGCACCACGCCGACTTCTTCCTCTTCGAGGTTCAGCGCGATGCCGAAAACGTTGTGTGGAAACGCGAGCATCTCGCCCGCCATGACTTTTTCGAGTCCATGAACGCGCGCAATTCCGTCGCCGACGCTGATTACCGCGCCGACTTCGTCGACCGAAACGGTCTGCTCGTAATTCTCAATCTGCTCGCGCAGTATTTTGCTGATTTCGTCTGCCTTGATGTTGGCCATGCCCGCTCCGTCGTTTCCGTCCAGGTCTGTGTCGCCTGTGTCGCCGAATCCTTGTTCCCGTGCTCCTGTAGACGCCGGGCTTAAGCCCGGCCCGCCTTTGAATTCCCGCCTACTCCGCCGCCAGCCGCGCGCGCATCTCATTCAATCGGCTGCGCAACGAGCCATCGTAAATCGTGTCCCCGATCCGCACCACTGCACCGCCCAGCAGCGCCGGATCGAGCGCGTACTTGGTCTCAATTTCCTTGCCGGTAAGCCGCGCCAGCGTCGCCGCCATTTCTTTCTTCTGCTTCGCGCTCAATTCCACTGCCGAGGAAATCTCCGCCTCCGCCACGCCCTCGCGCTGCCGGATCACTTCGTGAAACGTCGCGATCACTTCCGGAATCAAATGCGTCCGTCGGTTGTCCGCAATCACAAACAGAAAATTCCGAATAATTTTGCTAGCGCCCAGCCGTCCCGCAATCTTCTCGATCACCGCGTGCTTGTCTTCCACGCCCACCGCGGGGCTCGCCAAAAACGTCCGTAATTCCGCCGATTGCTCATACGCCACGCCAAAATCCTGCAATTGCTTCGCAGCCGGCTCGGCCGCGCCCTGCGCCAGCGCGATGTCCGCCATCGCATTCGCATACTGGAGGCTTGCGGACTTCAATTCGGCCTCCCTTCAAGGCTCTTTACGAAGTTGCTGATTAGAGATTCCTGCGCCTGAGGAGTAAGCTGCTTCGCCAACAACGTTTCCGCGCCATCCACTGCCAAGTTCGCCGCCAGCGCTTTCAACTCCAGCCGCGCCGCGCGTTCCGCCGCTTCGATTTCTGCCTTCGCCGCTGCCGCGATTTTCTGCGCGTCGCTCTGAGTTGCCGCGCGCAGCCGCGCCACTTCAGCTGTACCTTCGCGCTCGGCCGAAGCCCGCAGTTCTCCTACTTCCTTCTGCAAATTCGCCAGCCGAGTCTCCGCATCGCGAAGTTGCGCGTCTGCCGCAGCCTTCGCACTCGTCGCGACGGTAATCGCCGAGCTGATGCCCTCCGCCTTCTTTCGAAACACCGGCGGCAGCAATTTGCCAAACACCCAAATCAGCAAGCCCGCCACAATCGCAAAATTAATCCACTTGAAAATTTCCGTCGCGCTCTCGACCGCTGGGCTAACCGCTTCCTCCGCTGCGCGCGCATTCACCGCTGCAAAGAGCGCTACAAACAAAAAGCTCGTGAAAATAACTCCCGGGCGTGTCCGCTTCATCGTGCCTCTCTCGCGGGAGCGCCCGGCCGTGGCGGAGTTTGCAGCACACGCCGCGCAATCTCCGCCGAAAGTTGTGCCACAGTTGCTTCAAGGTCGCGCCGCGCTGCCGCCAACTCCGCTGCCACGCGCTCTTTCGCCGCGCTTACTTCTCCAGCCGCCCGCGTGCGCGCATCCTTGATTTGTATCGCGCGCTCATCCAGCAATTTCTTTCGCGCCACTTCCTGCTCGGCATACACCTGCCCGCGCGCCTGCTTCAGCGCTTCCTGGTACTGCTTCACCTTCTCTGCTGCAGCCGCCTGCGCCGCCTCAGAAGCCTTCTGCGCACCCACTGTGCGCGCCTCGCGCTCCGCCATCACCGCTAGCAGCGGCTTAAAGAAAACCGCCCGTAAGATGAAGTAAAATAAGAGGATAATCAGGACTGTGGGCACAGCCTGAAGGAAGAGTTCCCCAAGTTGGTGAACAATCGTTTGCATCGATTTTAAATCGCCTAAACTTTGTCAGCTGTGGCCGCCATCCGGCCCCCAGCTTGGCATCCGCGCTCCGACCCCATAAGAGCGCACGGTGGGCAAATGCTGCCGTCTCGAAACAGTATTTTATAGCACCCGCACCATCACTCCGTCAACGTACCCTGCAACCGCTCTCTATTCCGATTTTGTGGGTTTCGCCGCAGCGGGCTACGCATTCTTCCAATTGTTATGTACATGTAGCGTCGGACTTTCCCCCGTTTTGTGGGGGTCCCAACGTTTTGCGTGGGGAAGTCCGGCATCTTTCGAATTGTCTACGGCACTACCGGCACCACCAGCGCCGATGGCCGCGCTTTATCATGAAAAATCACATTCGTCGCTTTCACCATCCGCGTTGCGCGCGCCTGCTCCTCGCCCGTGTTCATGTTCCGGTCAAACCGCGGAAAATTGCTGCTCGAAACTTCCAGCCGCAGCTTGTGTCCTGCCAGAAACACGTTGCTCGTCGCCCACAAATCCACCGTGAGGTGATACGTCTCTCCCGGATTCGCCAGCTCGGGCTTCTCCGGCGAATTTCGGTAGCGCATCCGCAATATCCCGCTCGTCAAGTTCTGCGCAAACCCATTCGGCCAGACGTCCACGAGCATTCCCGTAAAGTCCGTGTCCACCGCAGAACTAC
>JBGPDI010000198.1:0-5339 GCA_041482215.1 Candidatus Acidiferrum sp.
AGCGAGTCGAAGAGCGCGCCAGACTGAAAAACCATCGTCACTTTTCGCCGCACTTCCTCGAATTCCGCTTCCCGGAAATTTGTGACGTCCTCACCATCAATCAAAACATGTCCCGAATCGGCTTTCAGAAAGCCCATAATGTGTTTCAACGAAACCGATTTGCCCACGCCGCTGCGGCCCATGATCACGCAGGTCTCTCCGCGCTCCACCGTGAAGCTGACTTGGTCCAGCACCAAGCGGTCGTCGAAACTTTTGCAGACTTCGCGAAACTCGAAATACTTGCCTGATTTCTCTTCGCTCACATCCGCTCCGCTTCCATAATTCGCCGCGCTTCCTCGTAGTCCGCCGCTGTGTTCATGTTCCAGAATAATCGCCCTGCGCTATCAAATCGTTTCCAGTCCACCTCGTCAAGAACTTCCGTTGAAACGTGTTTCAATCCGAGTGTCACCTTTCGAACGCCGAATTCGAACGCCGCGCGCAGTGCCCCCGCCGCAACTGTCCGGTAGCAAGCACACAACGGCTCCGGTCCGTGCGTCGAGTGGGGTAGCACGACTTGCGCGTTGCTTTTCGCCGCGCGCTCGCAAAGAAAAGCAAGCCATTCGCTCGTCAGAAACGGCATGTCACAGCTCACGACTACATTCCATCCGCTCGTAGCAGGATTTTTCGCCGCATCTTCCAGCGCCGTGATGATTCCGCCGAGAGGCCCTTCGCCCGCCCATAGATCGCTAACCATTTCTCTTTCGAATTGCGCGTACTTCTCCGGCGCACCCACAACTTTCACAGTATTCGCAACACTCTGAAGCAGTCCGATCATGCGTCCGAGCATTGGCATTCCGCCAAGCTCCGCAACCGCCTTGTCCCGCCCAAATCGCGTGCTCCCGCCTCCCGCCAGGACGTATCCGCCAACTTTCAGTTCGCTGTTCCCGACACTCATCTTCTGACTCTGTGCTTCCTTTCTCTTCTCTGGGACCTCCGTGTTCCTAACTCTGCGATCTCTGTGTTAATGCTTATTCTTCTTCCAGCGGTTCCCTGCCCGGCCGCCGAATCCCCAATTCGCGCAGTTTTTCCTGCAAACTCTGTCGATGCAGTCCAATTGTCGCTGCCGTGCGCGAGACGTTCCAGCGATGTTCAGCCAATTGCCGCGTCAGGTAGGCAACCTCGAATTTTCTTTTTGCCTCGCGAAAATCCCGCTCGCCTATGCCATTGTCGTGGTCATCGCCGCGATGCTTCAGCGAAATGCTTTCTCCATGCACCACCTCGCCGGGCAAATCTTCCACGCCGATTTCGTCTCCGCGAGACAACACCACACTCCGCTCCAGCGCATTCTTCAATTCGCGCACATTTCCCGGCCAATCGTATTTTTCGATTGCCGCTAAGGTCTCGCGCTTCAGCCGCACTGTCCGCCCCAGCCGCGCCGCGTGCATTTGCAGAAAAGTTTCCGCCAGCAGCGCGATGTCTTCCTTGTGTGCGCGCAGCGGCGGCAGATCGATGGTTACGACGCGGAGCCGGTAGAACAAATCCTCCCGAAACTTCGCATCGCGAATCTCCGCCTGCAAATTTCGATGCGTTGCGCTGATCACCCGCACGTCCACGGGAATCGACTGCGTCCCACCAAGCCGTTCGATGGTGCGATTCTCCAGCACGCGCAACACTTTGGCCTGCGTCACCGGATTCATGTCGCCAATTTCGTCCAGAAAAATCGTCCCGCCCGATGCCAACTCGAATTTCCCTTTTTTCTGTTGTGCCGCGCCGGTAAACGCGCCGCGCTCGAAACCAAATAGTTCCGATTCGATCAAAGTTTCCGGCAACGCTGCGCAATTCACCGCTACATACGCTTTGCCGTTTCGCGGCGAGCGCGCATGAATCTCCTGCGCCAGTAAATCCTTCCCCGTGCCGCTCTCGCCCAGAATCAGCACCGTGGAATCCGTCGGCGCCACACGGTCCGCCATTTCAAACGCGCGGCGCACCTCCACCGAGCGGCCAATCATCTGGCCAAACTGTCCTTCGGTCGTCAAGCGTCGCCGCAGCGCATCATTTTCTTTTTCGAGTGTCACCAGCTTCAGCAGATTGGCAACACGCTGCCGCAACTCTTCCAATTCGAATCCCTTTACCAGGTAGTCAGCCGCGCCAAGCTGTAGCGCCTCAACCGCCGTTTTCGCCGTGTCCAGCGCCGAAACCATCAGCACCGGCACCTCGCTCCCCTGCTCGCGCATCCATTTCAAGAAGGAAAGTCCATCCTGCCCCGGCAACACTACATCCAACAGCACCAGGTCCGGTTGCTCGCGAGGAAGTGCCTCTCGCGCCGCTTCGGCCGAATCCGCCTCCGCGATCCGGTATTTCGCCTCCAGCGCCCGCCGTAGCCCATATCGCGCCGCGGGCTCGTCATCTACAATCAAAATCGTCTTCATTATCTTTTTCCTTACTTCGTTACATCATTACTTCTTTTTTTCTTCCATCGGCAGCGTCACGTGAAAACGCGTGCCATGTCCGTCTCTCATGGGGCTTTCCCAATCCACCTTGCCGCCAAACTCCGCCACACGACGCGCCACAATCGCCAGACCCAATCCCGTTCCCTGAGATTTCGTGGTAAAAAAAGGTTGAAGAATTTTCTCCCGCAGCGCCGCCGGAATTCCCGGTCCGTCATCTTCGACTGCGAGGACGCAAACACCATCCTGCGAATCCGCGGTTACGACCACATGTCCCCCGTGCGGCGTAGCCTCCAGTGCATTCACTACCAGATTCGAAACAATGTCGTTCAACGCTTCCGCAGTGGCCGCAACTCTTGCGCTCGCCCCCGAAACCTTAATTTGCATCTTCACACCGCGCCGTTCCGCCTCGTGCGACAGCACGCCCGAAACTTCTTCCACCACTGTTGTCGCGTCGCAACTGCCTATCACGCTTCCACCGCGCACCGCGGGCCGGCTGAACTGCAGCAACTGATTCAGCTTTGTCGAGAGCCTGCCGACTTCTTCCAAAACCATCTTTGTCTCACCGCGAATCGATTCCGGCAGCTCCGGATTCTCCAATTGCACCTGCAAAATCGTCTTCATCGAGCCCAGCGGATTTTTCAGGTTATGCGAAATGCTCGCTGCCATCTGTCCCACCAGCGCCAACCGCTCACGCTCCGCCAATTCCCTCTCCAACCGCAGCTTCTCTTCAATCGCCCGGCACAAATCCAGCGACCCGGGCAATTGCTCGCATAGGAACTCCAGTGCCGCTCGCGTTTCTCCCGAGATGGCCGCCCCGTGCGGTTCCACGCGCAGCGTGCCGATCGTGTTATTCCCTTGAAGGATTGGGAATCCATCTCGAAATTCCTTGCGGGCGGGAACCCGCTCTTCTTCTCCGGTGCTAGGATGCCAGAGCATCAATCCCACGTCGGCAAACTCAAATCGTTCCTTCAGGCGGCTTTCGATGAACTCGGCCATCTGCGGCACATCGCCCCGTCGCGCCTCTTGCTGAATCTCCGACGCCAGACGATGCGCTAAATCCATCTCTTTCTGCGCGGTCTCCTGCAGCCGCCGCCCAAGCGCTCGCTGCAAGGGCTCGATGAAAATCACCAGTATGAAGAGCAGGATGGACGCCGTCGCTTCGGGAGGCAGCACCGGCTCCAGCCGAACGCCGAGCCGCCGCACCAGGCTCAAGTAGAGCAAGGCCAGGAAAGTGGCCGAGATCGCGTACAACAAATTTTTCTGCCGGCCAATTTGCAAAAAATTGTGCCGGTAAACGAGAAAAATGAGCACGCTGAACGGCAATATCGGAAGCATCGAAAACGCAATCGCCAACCCTTCGGCGGTGCTCGCCTCCAGATGAAAGGGAGCCAAATGCAAGCCGGCAACGGCAAGAAAGGACGTCGCGAAAAACGCTACGAGCGTCCAGTGAAAATAGCGCTGTGGTTTGTCTGGAGCCGAGGTCGCAAAGCGTTTTTCCCATGCTCCGCACCACGCCATCGCGAATGCCAGAATGGCAGCGAAGCCCTCTCCCAAAGAGTTCCCGGGCTCCAGAAAATTGAAATGGGGATCTTGTAGAAGCGCCGGAATCCGCAGGTACGCCACCCGCAAGCAAGCCACATAAACGATCAAGCAAACTACTGCTTTCCACTTCTTGCTCTTGAGCAAGTCCCGTGTTTCCGCATATTCCATGTGCAGATGCAACAGCAGAGCGGGAAGCACGCAAAGCCCCAGGGTGATGATGGCGATGGCGAATGCATTGAGCGCCGCTGGGGGCTGAGGGTAGTAAATCTGCGAGTTCAGAGCGAGAAGAGATCCACCATAGAAGAGGAACAGCGCCATGCAGAGAAAGAATAAGACGCGCTCGAAGTTGCGTTGGCGGCGATAACCGACAATCACCACCATCCAGAACAATTGCAGCAGGGTTCCGGCGGTGTAGCCGATCAGACGAATGTAAAGCAGCGAACCCATAGCGCTCCGACGTGTGGGATTCTACGCCGGGAGCAAGAGCAGTACAATCTCCAAGTGCAAGATTATTCTTGCACCATCTAAATCACTATAAATAAACAGGTTAGATGCTACATCCCTCGCACGGGAATCCCCGCCCAATGTCCGGGAAATCCTTGACATGACAGGCTTTTCTGATATATTAGCAGTCGGTTGCGAGGAGTGCTAATTCCCCTTTTCCTTGCTTCCACACTTTAAACCGCAAGTTCACCTATGGAGGTTTTTCAAGATGGCAGTGAATCTTACCCCGCTCCACGACCGTGTAATCGTGAGGCGCATTGAAGAGAAAGAAAGCGTCAGGGGCGGCATCATCATCCCTGACTCCGCAAAAGAAAAGCCCATGGAGGGCGAAATCATCGCCGCCGGCCCTGGCAAGCGTGAGAAGGGCGAATTAGTCCCGCTAGACGTTAAGCCGGGCGATCGCGTCCTCTTCGGCAAGTACAGCGGTACGGAAATCAAAATCGAAGACGAAGAACTGCTCATCCTCCGCGAAGAAGAAATTCTCGCCAAGCTGAGCGGCGCTGCGAAAGCGGCCAAGAAGTAAGTCTGTTTCCCATGTAGTGGCCGGTCTTTAGACCGGTGCGGCTCTAAACAGAAAATCGCAGTTCGCAGAAAGAATATCAGGAGGAATTACCAGTATGGCGAAGCAGATTGTAACAGGTGAAGCGTCCCGCCAAGCGATTTTGCGCGGTGTGAACGCTCTTGCCGACGCAGTGAAGATCACCCTCGGCCCTAAGGGCCGCAACGCAGTGATCGAAAAGAAGTTCGGCGCGCCGATCATCACCAAGGACGGCGTGACCGTTGCCAAGGAAATCGAACTCCGCGATCCCCTCGAGAACATGGGCGCGCAGATGGTCCGCGAAGTCGCTTCCAAGACTTCCGACG
>JBGPDI010000199.1:0-5159 GCA_041482215.1 Candidatus Acidiferrum sp.
CGTAGCGCGAAGGCATCAGGAACATGTCGGCTCCCGCCTCCACTTTGTGCGCCAACGCGTTGTCGTAAGCGATCTTCACACCCACGCGCCCCGGATACGCCGCGGCCAAAGCTCGGAACAAATCTTCATACTTGCGTTCGCCCGTTCCGAGCACCACCAGCACCAGATCCTCACGCATCAATTCATGCGCTTTCTCCGCAATCAAGTCGAATCCCTTTTGATCAGCAAAGCGCGACACGATTCCGATCAATGGCCGTTCCAGGTGGTCGTGCGACAACCCAAATAGATCCAACAGTTCCTGCTTACAAACCTGTTTCCCGCTCAAATCCTTCGCCGAATACTTCACCGCGATCAGCTTGTCTTTCTCTGGATTCCAAGCCGCGTAATCCACGCCATTCAAGATTCCCACCAACCGGTCCGCGCGGTCACGCGCGACGCCATCCAATCCATAACCGTATTCCGGCGTCTGAATCTCCTGCGCATACCGCTTGCTGACGGTCGTCAAATAATCCGAATAAACCAATCCACCCTTCAACAGGTTTACATACCCATAAAATTCCAGGCCGCCTGGATTGAAGACGCCCTGCGGAATTCCCACGCGCTCGAGCACATCCTTCGCGAACTGCCCGTGATACCCCATATTGTGAATCGAGAAAACTACCGGAAGATCTTTCACCAGCGGATCGTCGCTGTAAGACGTCCGCAGCAGCACCGGAACCAGCGCCGTCTGCCAATCATGGCAATGAATCACATCTGCCGGCCACACATGCTTCGCAATCTCAATCGCTGCGCGGCAGAACTCCGCATACCGCTCCGGGTTGTCTGGATAATCTCCGCTGCTTCCACCGTACAATCCCTCGCGATCAAAATATTCCGGATCATCCACAAAATAGTAGCGCACGCCGTTCAACACCGTGCCATCGGCAATTGCCGGAAATCGCAGCCGAGTGCCGCCCATCGGAATCGTCAAGCTCGGCATCACCACCGCCGTGGCCTTCGTCCCGCGATAACGCGGCAACACCACCGCGCACTCGTGGCCCTGTGTCACCAGCGCCTTCGGCAGCGCCTCCACCACATCTGCCAGGCCGCCCGTCTTTGAAAACGGCAGCCCTTCCGATGCCACAAACAGAATTCTCACAGTGTGTTCACCGCGCGCATCACAATCATTTTACGCTATCTGACACCACCAGCGCCGTCAAGCAACATGAGCATTTTCCCCTCCATTCGAATTGCCCCGCGGATTATCGAGGTGAGAACGCAGAAGGAGATGTAATTCCTAGTTCTGTTGCGCTATTCGTATCGCAGTGCCACGACTGGATCGACCTTCGTCGCCCGCCGTGCTGGAATGTAACTCGCCAATAGTGCAATCCCCAGCAGAAACACGGGGACACCGATGAACGCAATGGGATCATGCGAGCCGATTCCATATAGCACTTTCGAAAGTATCTGCGAAACCGCCGCGCACCCCACCACTCCGAACGCCGCGCCAATAACCACTGGCCGCATGGCCTGGCGTAATAGCATACGCATCACGTCTCCTCCGTCAGCGCCCAGCGTCATGCGAATTCCAATCTCGCGAATTCGCCGGCTCACCCCGTACGAAACCACGCCATACACGCCAATCGAAGCGAGCAACAACGCCAATGTTCCCAGCGCACCGGATAGAGCTGCAACGATCCGTGAAGGCGTTCGCCAAATTTCCAGGTTTTCTTGGAGTCTCGTTACATCCACGATCAGGTTGGCATCCAGTTCGCGTGCAGCGCCGCGAATCCCATTCGCTGTGGCCTCATAGCTGCCCTTACTGTGAACCAGCAACTGGAGCCTTACTTGTTCCTTCGGGCCGGCGGGCAAGTATAGGTACATGCCATTGGAATCACCTAGACTCGAATTCTGCGCGTCTTTCACGATGCCAACAATCTGGAACTCTCCTTCACCCTCTTTTCGCAACGTCTTCCCAATCGCATCCTGCCCAGGCCAGATGCGCCGCGCCGTCGATTCCGTTACCACCATCACTCGTGCATTCGAACGCGTTTCCCCTTCGGTGAAGCTACGCCCTTTTACCATCGGCATTCCCAAAAGAGAGAAAAAATTTGCCGACACGGCATTGAGTTCAAAGCTCTGGCTCTCAGTTTGGCCGGGAATTTGAAATCCCATTGCGATATGGTTGTCGCTGAGCGGCGTCACCCACGCTTGCGCTACTCCATCAACACCCGGCAATGCTGCCACCCGCTCCACTAACTGCCGTTGAAACACCGCGGCGTGTTCCTCTTTGTAGCCTTGGGCCGGGAGATCGTAGCCTGCCTGCACAATTTCTTTCATGTCGAACCCAGGATCGATTGTCTGTGCGGCGTAAAGCCCGCGCATCAGCAACCCCGCCGCGATAAGCAGAATCATACACACAGCCACCTGCAAACCTACCAGCGTGCTTCGCAGGAATCCGCCACTTCCGGCCAATCCCGCACTGTCTTCTTTGATGGCCGTGCTCAAGTCCGGCCGAGTCGCATGCAGCGCAGGCGCCAACCCAAAAACAATCCCCGTGAGCAACGTCAATCCTAGCGAGTAACCCAGCACCCGATAATCCGGGCTCAGGTTCAATGCCAGTTGTGGGAATCCATGCGGCAAATGCGCTAGCACGAAATCGGAAATCACCGCGAATGACCAGAACGCCAGCAGAGAACCGGCCGCCCCCCCGAGCAACGCAATCAAGATGCTCTCCGTCAACATTTGCCGAATCAGCTGCCATCGGCTGGCTCCGATGGACATCCGGATCGCAATCTCTTTCTGGCGCGCAGAAGCACGCGATAGCAGCAGATTCGCCACGTTCGCGCAAGCAATCAGCAGTACCAGCCCAACAGCGGTCAGGATAACCGCCCCGATCGCGAATACGAAACCCCGCTCCTCTGGCCGTCCCAAAAACGTTGCCGGATGAATCGCCAACGTGGTCGTACATCCCGGACGAGCTTGATCGAGCCGGCCGGAAATGACTCCCAAGTCCGCGCGCACCTCCTCCATAGAGACTCCACCCTTGACCCGCCCGAGGAGCGCCAACCAACTCATGTTGTTGTCGCTAAGACGGTCCCCTTCCGGCTCGAGAGCCTTCTGCATTGTCACCGGCGCCCAGAACGCACTCGGTACTGGTTCCGTCCCGCGAAAGCCCGGCGCGGCAACTCCGATCACCGTGAATTTAGTCCGATTCAATGAAATGCTCTTGCCCACGATTGCCGGATCCGCGGCAAATCTGTTCCGCCACAAATCATCGCTTAAGATAACAAGTGCACTTGCTCCCGGTGCGCCACAGTCCCCGTCCACAAACGCACGCCCCAGCGCGGGCCGCTCTTCTAATACCTCGAAATAATTACAGGAGGTAATCGCGCCGATGATCGACAGTGGGTTTGTGCCTCCCAGCGTGGCTTCCAGGAATGGTTCATAGGCTAGCAGGCCCGAGAAAACATGATTGTGTTCGCGATAGTCCAGGTATTCGGAGTAGGAAAATAAACTGACGCCATTGTGGACGTTGCGCTTAAGCGGCCCGTGAAAAATCTGGTCCACGCTAACGACCTGGCTTGCCCCAGGAATGGGCAAAAGCCGCAGCGCTGCACCATTCAACACGGAAAATATCCCAGTGTTGACCCCGATCCCCAGCGCTATCGCCACCAACGCCGCCAGTGTAAACCCCGGATTCTTCGCCAGGGCGCGCGCCCCATACCGGAGGTCGCGAAATAGAGTCTCCAAAGAAACGAAGGCCCACATCTCGCGGCACATCTCCTTCATCCGCGTGGCATTGCCAAACTGACGCCGCGCTGCATACTTTGCCTCTTCCGCGGCAACGCCCGCCGCCCGTTTCTTCGCTTCGCGCATCTCCAGGTGAAACGCCAGCTCATCCTCCAAATCCTTCTCCAGTTGCTTCCGCTTCACCAATGCTTTCACTCGCGCCCAAATTTTCATTTTTAATTCTCCAAACTTCCCGCTCCACCAATTTCTGATTTCTAATTTCTATTTTCCGACTTCCAATTTCCGCCTCTCAAGCTGTCTGCATCACCCGTGCAATCGCTCCCGACATCCGCCGCCAATACTCCGCCTCGTGCGCCAATTCTTTCCGCCCTGCGGCCGTCAACGAATAAAACTTCGCCCGCCGGTTATTCTCCGAAACGCCCCATTCCGCCGAAAGCAGCCCGCGCAACTCCAGCCGGTGCAGCGCAGGATAGAGCGCGCCCTCTTCCACGTTCAGCACGTCATTCGAACTGTCGTGGATCCATTCCGCCACGGCGTACCCGTGCTTCGCTCCGCGCGCCAGCGCCTTCAGCACGAGCATGTCTAGAGTCCCCTGCACCAGATCTCCCTGCTTCTCCATCGCATCTCCCATAACATCTTTAGGGGAGTTTCCCACTTCTCCCCTAAACGCGCAAGGGGAAGATTCGTTTCCATCTTTTTCAACCTAATCGGAGATTGCCCGACCTATGCTTTAGGGTCACAAGCGCCGTCGGCGCGACATAAGTTAGCCCAGTGCGTAAGCGCTGGGAACCATAGCAGTTCAAATCCTGAGCGCCATAGGTGCGACACTCCCCGCTATCCTCTCTTCCAGTTGGCGCCTTCCACCATCCACAAAGCGTCCTAACAAATTCCTGACAATTCTCTCAGGACTTCTTTCCCATGCCGTCTCTACTCTTTCTTTGTCCGGGCTAGCATTCACATTTGCCCGCGCGAGGCCGCCATGTCCTTCACAGTTTTTCTGGCGATTAGCATCCTTGGCTGCGACTTCCTGCTCTATGTCCTCTTCCAATGGGTCTACGGCGAGAAGCACAGAAAAGTCTCGCGCCGCCCGCCCGCATCCACCCAACAACCCCGTGCCGTCCCCGCCATTGAAGTCGAGGAGACAAATGTACTCTCGTTCCCTAACCACCCGGTCCATCGCCGCACTGGTTTCTTCTGATCGCGCAACCATTTTGGGATCGCCATTCGGCTTTGCCCACTGTGCCTCGATCTGAATGGTTGGTACTTCCGTGTCCCTCTTCGATCAATGAAAGTGTGCCGTCTGGAACAGCCGCGTCTCCATGAATAGTTCTACGCTTGTCCAGTTTTCGAGGATCTCTCCATGACCACCACCGAGCTCCAAGTAGCGACTACCACTGCCATCTCGAAGCACACCAGCACCACCATGA
>JBGPDI010000200.1:0-5125 GCA_041482215.1 Candidatus Acidiferrum sp.
AAGAGCTCGAAATCAAAATGGCCCAGGGCTCCAAGCCCGGTGAAGGTGGCCAGCTCCCCGCCAAAAAAGTCAGCGAATACATCGCACGCATCCGCCACGCAACTCCCGGCACGCCGTTGATTTCCCCACCGCCGCATCACGACATTTACAGCATCGAAGACCTTGCACAATTGATTCACGACTTGCGCGCCGTCAATCCCCGCGCGCGCATCGGCGTAAAGCTTGTCTCCGGGGCGGGCGTCGGGATCATCGCCGCAGGAGTCGCCAAAGCTGGCGCGGACGTCATCACTATCAGCGGACACAACGGCGGCACTGGCTCTTCGCCATTGACCTCCATCAAAAACACCGGCCTTCCCTGGGAAATTGGGTTGCGCGAAGCACATGACACACTGGTTCGCGCGGGCCTCCGTTCACGCCTCTCTCTCCGCGTGGACGGGGGTCTGAAATTTGCCCGCGATATCGTCCTCGCCGCCATCCTTGGCGCCGACGAATTTGGCTTCGGCACCGCCTCACTCCTCGCTATCGGATGCGTCATGGCTCGCCAGTGCCATCTCAACACTTGCCCAGTCGGCATTGCCACGCAGGATGAAAAACTCCGCGCAAAATTCCAGGGCAAGCCCGAAATGGTGATCGCCTACTTCCGTTATCTCGGCGAAGAAGTTCGCAATCGTCTTGCCCAGCTTGGCGTGCGTTCCCTCAGCGAACTCACCGGCTGGTACGACCGCCTCAGCGCGCGCTCCGGCATGGACCCGCTGTTGATTGTCCCCATCTCCACTTCGAATCGTGTCGCGCCCCAGCAAGAGCCTGCCCTCCACGTCGGGGCGCTTGAAGAATCTCTTCATTTCCACACGGCTCTCAGCCTCCAGAATGAGTCGCAGCCGATTCAAAACTCGGATCGCAGCGTTGGCGCTGGGCTCAGCGGGGAACTGATGCGCAGGCGCAAGAACGCTCTCCCCGGCGACGTAGAGATCCGGCAGAATTTTCACGGCTCCGCGGGCCAAAGCTTCGGCGCATTTCTCGCCGAAGGCGTCACCCTCAAGCTCAAAGGCGAAGCCAACGATTACGTTGGCAAAGGTTTATCCGGCGGCACCATCTCCATCACCGCCGGCCCCGCTGCTTCTCGCCGCGGCGACGTTCTCGCCGGCAACACCGTGCTCTACGGCGCGACCTCCGGCCAGCTCTTTGTTGCTGGCCGCGGCGGAGAGCGCTTCGCCGTCCGCAATAGCGGCGCCCTTGCCGTAGTCGAAGGCGTTGGCCAGCACGGCTGCGAGTACATGACCGGCGGTGTCGCCATCATCCTTGGCCCGCTCGGCCTGAATTTCGGCTCTGGCATGACCGGCGGCCTCGCCTATGTTCCGCGCGCCGAAGCCGAAGATGTCCTGCACCGCGATTTCGTCACGCTCGCCGATCTCGATGCCAGCGAAGAAAATTGGCTGCGCCGCGCGCTGGAAGAACACGTCCACTTCACCGCGAGTCCTCGCGGAGCCCGTTTGCTCTCACGCCGCGGCGCGTTGCCCTTGGTCCGAGTTCAGCCGATTCATTTTCAGGGTACGATTGAGGCCACTTGGAGCCCCATTCTTACCCAGTTCAAACATCGCCTTGAAATTTTGCCGGCGGTTCCCGCGCCGATTTCGCAGGCTGCTCTTCATGCCTGAAAGGAAGAATATTCGCTCCGCATCCGGCGCGCAGAATCCGCTATAATTCAGGCCGGACGTACTAACTATGGACTTCGATCAACTTACTACCTTCGTCTTCGTCGCCAAACTGAAGAGCTTCTCTCGTGCCGGTCAGAAAGTTTTCCGCTCGCAATCCGCGGTCAGTGCGCAAATTCGCCAACTCGAGCAAGCTTATAAGGCCAGGCTCCTCGACCGCTCCGCCAAGTCCGTCGAGCTGACTCCTGCCGGCATCGTTCTTTTTGAATACGCCGAAAAATTGCTCCGCCTCCGCGACGAATCCATTCAAGTCGTCGCCGACCGCGGCAACGTCGTCCAGGGCCCCGTCGTCTTTGGCGCCAACGAAGCAACTTGCCTCTACCTGCTCCCTGATATTTTTGCTGAATTTCAGCGCCGCTATCCGCTCGTCCACATCAGCATTTACCGCAACTTCAGCCACAAGATTTTGCAGCGCGTCGAAGATGGCTCCGTAGACGTCGGCATCGTCACCCTCCCCATCAAGTCGCCGAATTTGAAGATGCACCACATTTACAAAGACCGCTTGCGCTTCATGGTCAGCGCGCGAAATCCGCTCGCCCATCGTTCGAAGATCACTCTCACCGAAGTCGCCGAGCAGCCGCTCATTTTTCCGCGGACTGGTTTCACGCGCCAAGTTCTCGACAAGCTTTTCCGCCCCTACCGCTCGCGCATGCGCATCACCATGGAACTGCCCAGCATTGGCATGATCAAGCGTTTCGTCGCTGCCGATGCGGGCGTCTCCTTCATCAGCGAGAGTTTTGCAAAAGACCAGGTAAAAGCCGGCGAAGTGAAGCTACTCACCGTCGAAGGCGTCGATCTCTGGCGCGAACTCGGCCTCGTCTACCGCCGCGACCGCAGCCTCCCCCGCGCCGCCCAAGCCCTCATCGGCATCATCCGCGAGCACCGCAAACAATCCGACTCCGCCGAGACCCCCGCCAGCTAACTCTGCCCTCTTCGCCCAATCTTCGTTTTGTGCCCGTGTAAGCATGCCATCAACTCCCGCTGGACAGTCTCCGATTCCTTGCAATCTGTCCTAAACGAGACAGACCCTATCAGCTCCATTATTTAGACTCTTATTACAAAGCTGCATCATTAGAAAGACCGAGAGGACACCTGCGATGAAAACAAAATCAGTATCAATTGCATCCCTTCTGACGCTGGCGATTGCGATGCCTGTTTGGAGCGATACGCTAGTTCTACGTGATGGTAGAGCGCTTTCGGGAACTTTGACCGCAGCGAATAAGAACACAATTTCGTTCCAAGACCGCGCTGGCCGGAGATCGCGCTATTTGGTACGTGAGGTAGATAGTGTGCAGTTTGGTGACGGTCCACATAATTCAGGTAATTATGGTCGACCCGAAAACGGCGGCCGCGATAATCCAGGCTACGGCAATGACCAAGCCAGCAGAAATCAAGACAGCCGCGATTACGGTCAATCGCGCATGGAGCGAGTCGTTCTTCCCGTGGGTACCGAAGTGGACGTGCGGACAAACGAGCGCATCGATTCTAGAGACGTCGTCGAAGGACAAACTTTCTCAGCACAGATTCAAGGAGATATTCGCGATACCGACGGCTCAGTCGCGATTCCGAGAGGCTCGGACGTCAGGCTCGTAACGCGCCGAGTTGAAAATAATGGGGATATTACGTTGGACGTTTATTCCATTACAGTGGCAGGTCGGCGCTATCGTGTAAGCACTGCAGATGAAGAGTTGCAAAATCGCCGTGATGGTGTCGGAGCGAATGAGCGCACAGGCAAATATGTTGGCGGCGGAGCCGTGATCGGGGCCATCATCGGTGCGATTGCAGGCGGTGGAAAAGGTGCGGCGATCGGCGCTGCGTCGGGCGCGGGTGCCGGCGCTGCTACGCAGATCGTTACTCGAGGTAGGGAAGTCCACGTGCCGGCAGAATCAGTAATTCGCTTCCGGTTGGACATTCCTCTTAGACTACGTCTGTGGTCGTAAGCGTGATCGAGAAATCCCACCTAAACCTTACCGGCTGAATTTGGTCCGACAGCAGTTTAGGTCACATCGTGAAAACGACTGGCACAGCAACTAGTGCTGAAGCTCCTGGTTGACGCGCTTGCCGGACAAGAGTCGATCCACATTCCACCTGTCCGGCAATGCGACTCTTCAGACATAACCCGATCAAAGACAGTCACGCCGACTTAGTTCCAAGTCCTGAAGACTCCTTAGCAACAACATCTTTGTCAGCGTTTAATGGGAAGTCCTAAGCCATGCTATGGCACCAATCCCATGTCAAATGACTTGATGTTCATCGTGGATTTTGACAAAACGATCTTGCTGTTGATGCCGGTCAAGGTCGAAGGAAACATTAATTTGCTCACCTGGAAAATAGCCGTACTGTTCGTTCCAGCTAGGACTACTTGAAACTTCAGCGGATCGGGCTGCGTCAGGTCAATTTTCACGGTTCCGCTTGCGCTTCCTGAGGGATTTATCGCAAACGTGCCGAGACTGATCTGCGTGCTTGTCCCTGTAACTTGGGAAAGATTTAGGCTACCCGCAACGGGCGTGCCGTCGTCCCACGCCAGGCTGGCTGACAGATTCAGCGTCCCCGGCGTCGCGGAAGCGCTCCCCGCTTGATAGGTAATGTTATCCAGATGAATGGTCCATCCCCCGGGATAATTCACCGTAATCACCGACGCTGATTTCGTGAAACCTGTAAGCACCGTTTGAAACGTTGTGTTAATCGCGCGCGAAATGCTTTCGCCGGCATCCGTTGAAATCGTCAGTGTTCCCGATCCGGAGGACGTCGCTGCGCTCAACGAAACCAGAATACCTGGGGTCTGCAGCTTGAATTGTCCGCTGGTTATCTTTTGGTACCAGGAGATGCTTGTCCCCGTTTGTCCCGCCACTTGCGCAGGTTCGCAAACCCACGGAGAAAGACTGAAGTCGATTCCTTGATAGACGCCAACCCCGTTCCCGGAACAAGTAGGGCTGTCGAAATTGGCAACTGTTGTCTGAGCTGATGCTTCTACTGCCGCAAATGCAAAAACCAGCATTAGGAAAAAATATTTTTTCATTTGTCCCTCCAGGACCGTGCCGAACGCAATCTACTTGCTGTCTTCCGCACAGGCCGAGGGGCTGGAAAGGGGCTGCCTGCTTGTTGGACCTTCCGCAATGAGGATAGAGCCGCTGACACACCAGCGCTAGTGTACGAGGGGACAGATTTGGTTCAAGGTCGCCTTTGTTCTTTCCTTGGCCGCGCGACTGTACTTCCGGGGCAGCAGTCCCAAAACAATGAAACCGTGAAATTGCGGACGGGCGGCGCAGGCTCAAAGCGCCAAGACGAATTTGGGTGCCGCACCTTACGGTTCTCAGGGTGCGGGTTTTGACTCTTCTTTCCTCTGTCCTAATTTTTTAGTTCGACCCGCATTACCCTCGTGGTACAATATCCCTGTTGCATACTGCGCCCCG
>JBGPDI010000201.1:0-5025 GCA_041482215.1 Candidatus Acidiferrum sp.
CGTCTTTTCGCTCTCCTTGTTCGCTGGAGGCTGTCCTTCGATTTCCATGGTTGCTGGCCAATTGTTACCGGTAAGTGGCACTCCCCACGCGAAAGCCGCGTACTGCACGCCAGGAATAGCCGAGACCCGTTCCAAAGCGTGCCGATGAAAACTGGCCCACTCCGAATAACTCCGCACTTCTGTAACACTCATCGTTAGAATGTGTCCGGTGTTGTAGCCCGATGGGACTTTCGCAATATTGATCATTGTTCGAATCAATAGCCCAGCTCCTACAAGCAGCGCAAGAGTCAGCGCGGTTTGCACCATCGTGACGCCGCGCAGAAGCCGCCGCTCTCCAAGTCCCGCCGTTCCTTTAGGGCCAGCGTTTTTTAGCACCTCCATCGGATCCAGCCCGAAAGCTCGCAGCGCCGGAAAAATCCCTGCGAAAACCGCAGCCAGCACCGCCGCGCCCAATCCCCACGCCAGAACGGCCCACCCAGCCGTCACGCCATCCAGACGCGGTATCGCGTGTCCCGCAATCAACTTGAAAATTTTCACGACACCAAACGCCAGGGCCACGCCGAATGCCCCACCCAGCAGCGCCAGCAACAGACTCTCTGTCAAAACCTGCCGCAAAAGAGCAATGCGTCCCATTCCCATCGCGCTGCGCACCGCGTATTCCTGTTGCCTCTGTAACCCGCGGACCAGCAGCAGCGCCGCTGCGTTACCGCAACCGATAAAAAGAACTAGCGCCGCCGCGCCTAGCAACGGCAACAATATCCTTCGCCCATCCAAATTCATTTCGCTTGTCAACGATTTCACTTGCGGCGTGATGCCCTCAAAGTCGTGTTCCGATTGCGCTTCTCTTGCAGCGAGTACGGACAGTTCTCCTTGCGCTTGCTGCAGTCTCGTTCCATCGCGCAAGCGCGCTACGAGGTTCCAATAAGGATCTTTCAAGTATTTCGGGTTGGGCATCACAGGAATCCAGAAATCCACTAGCGCGTTGACGTCGTAATTTGGCTCTTTCGAAGCTCCCGGCGATGGAAGAAAGCGTACTCCAGGTTCCATCACGCCAATTACTATCGGGGGCACTTCCCATCGGCTGATACGAATGGCTTTGCCAATTATTTGGGGATCACCGTTGAACGTTCGCTGCCAGAACTCGTAACCCAACATGATTACTTTCACCGGTCCTGTGCCGGTGTCTGATTTCTCGAAGCTGCGCCCGAGGACCGGCTGCAATCCCATGACCGGGAGATAGTTTTCGGTCACTTCCATGCCCTCGATCGATTGGCTCCCCTCGTTGCGTACCAGAAAATTAAACGTCCAGCCGTAAGCGGCGATTCCTTCAAACGATTTGGCCTGTTCCTGCCACTCCATCCATTGTTGGGCCGGCCACCCTCGCGGGCTTTCTTGCTTTTGCGCGTCGGTCCTTGCCGTCGGAACTAGCACCAACTGTTGGGTCTTCTTATAGGGGGGTGGGGTCAAAAGGACGCCCTGAATCAAGCTGAACACCGCCGAAGTCGCGCCGATTCCCAGCGCCAGCGTCAGCACCGCAATCAGGCTAAAGCCGGGTTGTTTCAAGAGCATTCGAATCGCAAATCGTATGTCTCGCCCCATCTAATTCCCTCGCCCGTTCTGTGAAGAACGATTCCAGAAAGCTTAGTCGGAGAAACCGCTGTCGGTCATCCCATTGTTCCATTGTTCCCACTATCCTACCGGTTTTGACGAATAAACAGCGAGCGGGTTAGACGGACTTTGGCAGCACGTTGATCTACCAGCATTTGCCGATTTTGATCGAGCGAAACAGCCTGTCACTTTTGGCACTAACAATCTGGGGTCGCTAAAGGGAGTATCACGCCGTCTTTCAAGCCGTGACTGACATCCCGACAGCGAGAGGTTCGCATGGACGACCAACTTATGGGTAATAGATGCCTGGTCGTATAACCCCGCCGCGGGTCGTGGGGCTTCTCCCATACTCCAATGGCATAAAACATGACGCGAGCTCACAAGGTGTTTTGGATATTGGCATTTCAAGTTTGTCTCGCGTGCCAGCCAGCTCGTGCGCAAGACGTCCAATTTCTGCCGGAGGTTGATGCGCATCTGAAATTGAATTCATCCGTTCGCGTTTATCTCGAGGCCAAGGACGATCGAGACGGCGGCGACCCGAGGCAATTTACATTTGGTCCAAGCATTCAGTTTTATCTGAAACCCCTGATCAAGCTTAAGAAGGTGAGGGCTTTTGATCTGGACGATTCGAAGTCAAGAGTGTTGGTTATGGAAGTCGGCTACCGCTACATCACAGCGCCGGGTGCCCCGCCAGAAAATCGCATGCTGCTGGCGGTCACTTCGAACTTCCCCATAAAGGCCGGCTTTGCCATTTCGGATCGTAACCGCGCGGATCTCGATTGGAAAAGTGGCGAATTCACCTGGCGCTATCGGAACAAGTTGACGGTCGACCGAACTTTTTCAATTCGCTCTTATCACTTCATCCCATATGTCGCTGCTGAACCATTTTACGAGAGTCAGTACGGTAAAGTGAGCACCACCTCTCTCTATGCGGGTGGTTTGTTCCCCATGGGTAAGCACATTGAATTCAACGCGTATTATGAGCATGACAACAACACTGGCAAAAGCCCGAACAAACAACAATCTTCGGTCGGGCTTGCTCTCTATTTTTTCTTTTCACTCGAGAAGAAATAGATATCGAAATGGCCTAAATAGCTGCTTGGCCCTCGCAGTGTCGGGCCAACTCCCGACGAGTCGGCTTGCCGGACAGAGGGCCTGTGATTCGACCCCGGCGCCGCGAAGTTCAGTTCGAATAAGGAATGGGGATGTGCACCGCAGTCGTCAAAGTGGAATACAAAGTGGTGGGAGGAATAATTTCCCGCCCACTTCAGGCTGGAAGCGGTAGTATCAAGGCAAGTCCAATGCCCTAGTCCCAATGAGTGACGCGACTTTGAGCCCAGCTGCTGAGGGCTATGCTTTGGGCAGTTTTTCCTAGCAAGATGAAACCGGCAAACCAACGCGTGCCGTTGCGAATCGGGACATTTCTACTGCCGGTCCTCCTGTGTAATTTCTTGTGCCCACTTGTTGCTTGCGGCCAGACCCATGCAATCGCGTCGAACGTTGGTCGCCGTGTAGAAATCGAAGTGACCATTCGCAGCAATACGGGCGAGCTCCTCTCTGTCCCCGCAAACGTAAAAGTTTATTTGAACGGAACCCCATGCGACGAAGGTTCGACGTCCACTGGACGGACTTCGTTCATCGTCAACGACATAGGTAAGTTTAGCGTCGCTGTGGAAGCGGCCGGATACAAGCCGGGGCAGGGCGACGTCATCGTATCAGAGCCTGTCAAAGTCCAGTTAGAGATCAACCTTCAGCAGGAGAGTTCTTCAAATCTTGCTCCCGGGACTGGGGAGAATTCCATTCTTGCTCCCAGGGCCAAAGAAGCTTTGGACAAGGGCATGCAGGCTCTACGCGACGACAATTTAGTCGAGGCTGAGAAAGACCTTAGCCAGTCCTTGAAGCTCGCTCCCAATAATCCACACGTGCTTTATGTCCAAGGTTTGTTGGACCTGAAAAAGCACCAGTGGACCAAGGCGCAAAGTGTTCTGGAAAAAGCCACGCAGATGGAACCAAATAGTGCGCGCGCTTTAGCTGCATTGGGAATGTCGCTATGCAATCAGAAGAAATATGCAGAGGCCATTCCACCTCTAGAGAAATCACTTGAACTTGACCCCGCCGGCGGTTGGGAGACGCATTGGTCGCTGGGAGAATCGTACTATCACAGCGACCGCTTTGACGAAGCTCTGAAGGTTTCGCAAAAGGCAGAGGCGCAGTCCAAGGGCCACGCACCTCAGGTTGATTTGCTTGTTGCACGTGCGCTCACGGCCGTGGGCCGTTACGAAGACTCAGCGAGGGTCCTGCGAGAACTACTGAGCCGCAATGATGGCCCCGAGGCTGCGACTGCACGCCGTTTCTTGGAGCGATTGAGCGCCGACGGAAAAATACCGCGGCAGTAGAATCTGCCCCCGTGTCTTTTGTCTCTTTCAATTCGCAGGGGTGGAGGTGAGTGCTAGTGGTTGTTGAGCGTGGCGGACTAGTGCCAGCGCATCCTCTTTCAGTGTTCCGTTAGGCGCGTGCTTCAAATACGTTTGTGCATCCTTCAATTCAGCGGCGTGATTGTATTGCACCGCATGAACCCTGCCGAGCAAGACGTATGCGTCGCTTTCGTCTGGATTGAGCGCAAGTGCTTCCTGAGCGCTGCGCTCCGCCTCGATGATTCGGCCCATCGAAAATTGCACCAACCCCATACCATACTTGCCCGTGGCCGAAGCGGGCTGCAGAAGTAGCCCCTCTCGAATCAACCTTTCGGCTCCCGGATAGTCAGACTGGCGATACAAAACCATGGCCAGTCCGAACATCGAAGGTGCACACTTACCGCCCGTAAGTGTGATTGATTTCTGGAAGTTTTCTTCCGCGGCATCGAGTTGTCCAAGTTTGTAGTAAGCGACCGCGAGATTGTGGTACGGCCGGTAGGAAAATGGCGCCTGATCCACCGCCTTAAGGAAGTAGGCTAGACTGCCCCGAGCATCTCCCTTCAGAAGCAGCTGCGTACCCTTATCGAAGGCTCGCCCGGCTTTCTGCGGCATCGGGAGATCCGATGCGCGAACTGTGGAATCGAAGTGCGCCGTACTCGGGTTGCCAGGTTGTCCCACGCACGGTGACCAGAGTCCTGTACTCAAACCGCTACAAATAGGTATCGCGAGAATTTCACAGCACACCATCCGCGCAAGCACGATTTCCGCTCGCAAGGTGCGAGTGTCTACGTTAGGAAGGGAGGTCGTAAACTGTCACCATTTACAGAGGATGAGATTCAAATGGTTGTCGCCCCAAAACAGTTTTGCATACCTTGGACGACCTGTAGTGCTCCCCACTAATTTAGACAGTCAGGGCCTCTTTCTTTAGTCCAACTGCGAAAGCCAAGTAGGCTTCGTACGGAGTGCGATTTCCGACTCCGCGGTGAGGCCGGTCGTGATTGTA
>JBGPDI010000202.1:0-4912 GCA_041482215.1 Candidatus Acidiferrum sp.
CCACCCATGGAATCCAGCCCATGCACTGTAGTCGCTGGATCAATGAGTGACCCCGAAAACAAAATGCTCTGGCCAATTCCCCCGCCGAGCCCTCCGACACCGCTGCCGCGATAGAATTCACCGCTCAACTCAAAAAGCCGCGTGATCGGCAGAGTGAGATCAACTGTGCTGGCCCAGGAATCCACTTTTCGGCCAAATCCCCAATCCTGCTGCGAGTAGTAAACACCTGCACCAAGCGTCCAGCTTTCGCCGAATGCCGACTGACTCCATGCTACGCGCCCCGCAAACGCAGGCTGCCCCGACTGTTCGCCCCACGAAGGCGTGCGTTCATAGCTTTCGAACGGCACATCTCCAGAAAGCGCGTCAAGAATCCCTCCCTGAAGCAAGAGATGCGAGTTCTGCGAAATTGCGATGCGGTGTTCGACGCGCAGCTGCGGAGTCCAGCCCCACAGATTTCCAGCATACGAAAGAGCCGGCTCGGCAAGTGTCGCGATAGAAGTTGGCGCAAGTGGAACAAAAAAAAGCGTGTCCTGTCCGGCGATGATCGACGTGTCCGCCCAATCCATTCGAAACGTCCCGGTACGGAAGCGAACACCACCCATGACCGCGCCATTCGGACTCACAAGCGGCCCACCCGCGAAATCGAACCTGAGGCTAGCGCTGGTGTGCGCTCCCGCGATGTCCGGACCGAATCCTTCCAGGCTGATTTGCGACTGCCTCAGCGAGCCCCCCATCGAGCTGTTGCTACCGAGTAATTCCTGTTCGGTGGCCAAGGAAGGAAAGTCTATGTTGTTTACCGAGCCGCGATTACTGAAGAGATTCACCAACGCAATTCCGGAAAGCCTCACGCGGTATTTGGAGCCGCTTTCCACCTTTGTCTGATACTGATCGTTGACCTTGGCATCAATAAATTGCTGATTTTCATCCAGCCGGTCGAGCCGCTGCTCCACAGTCTGGTTTTCCGTACCCGTTTGCACAGATGAGGGAACGGCGCTAACCGAAGGCCCTGGTTTGTCCGATGGGATCGAAGAGTAGCCCACCCCGGCAGCCGCTGGCACTGGAACAACCGGGCTACCGGTCGTTGGATGCGACGACGCCTGTTGCGCACTAGCATGCTGAAGTTGCGCGCGCAATTCACTGATCTCACGGTTCGAATGCGCTTGTTCCTCCCGCATCTGGATAATCTGAGCGTTCAGCGATTCCAATTGCGTTTTCAAATCGCGCACCGAGCCAGCCAATTCGTGGACTGCCTCCGTCATGTCGCCGTGCTTATCCGCTGGTGCGCTCGAACTCTGAACCTCCTGAGCCAGCGCGCTCTGACTAAGCGAACACCAAAACGCGGCGGCGGGGATCAGAACAAGAATCGTTCGCCAATCATTGCGTCCCATGATGGTCTCCTATCCGCAGAATTTTCCTCGGCCGCGACGCGTCCGCCGGCCTACCCTGCTGCGCGAACGCCTTAGATCTCACTTCGTTTTGCTCGTCGGGCGCGATTGCTTCACAAGCTGTGGTTCTAAGGCCTCTCGCACTTTGCCAATCAGCGAAGCCATCGAAAAAGGCTTTCCAAGCCGGTGAAACGGGCTATCCGTCTGCCGGAATTCCGTTCCGTTGTATTCCGAGTATCCCGACATCAAGATGAACTTCATGCCCGTCCGCGTAGTTCTCAGGCGTTGCACCAGCTCCTGCCCACCCATGCGCGGCATCACCATGTCGCTCAAGAGCAAATCAATGTGGCCCGGATGTTTCTCCGCAACTTCCAGAGCTTTCACGCCGTCCGACGCTTCCAGCACCGAGTACCCGCTGGCTTTCAGGAATTGGCTGGCCAGCTCGCGAACTCCAGGTTCGTCTTCAACAATCAGAATTGTTTCCGTCCCGCGCGATTCGATCCGCGCAGCCGGTTCCGCACTGACTTCGGTTGCTTTCCCCGAGGCTTGCGGCAAATAGATCTCAAACGTCGTACCCTTGCCCGGCGCGCTTTCCACCCAAATGAAGCCGCCACTCTGTTTGACGATGCCGTACACCGTCGCGAGTCCTAGCCCGGTTCCTTTGCCCACCTCTTTAGTCGTAAAGAACGGCTCGAAAATTCGCGCTTTCGTGTCTTCGTCCATCCCTTGCCCGGTGTCCGCCACGGAAATGAGCACGTACTCGCCGGGGCCCATCGCGGGTCTCTTTGCCGCTTCAGCCGCGTTCAGTGAGACGTTGCGCGTGTGCACCACCAGCTTTCCGCCATCAGGCATCGCATCGCGCGCGTTGACAGCCAGATTCATCAGCACTTGTTCGATCTGACCAGGGTCCGCTTTTACGGTCGCGAGCTTGGTCTTAGGGATGAATGTGAATTCGATGTGCTCTCCAATCAACCGCGGCAGCATCTTGCCCATTTCCGAAATCACGGCATTCAAATCCAGCACGCTTGGCTGCAAAACTTGCATGCGGCTAAAGGCCAGCAACTGTCTCGTCATCGCCACCGCGCGGTTTGAAGCTTTTTGAATTTGCTCCGCGCTCCGTTTTTGAAAATCATCCGCATTGGGCCGGTCGGCAAGCAGATCGCTGTGCCCGCGAATAATCGTCAGCAAGTTGTTGAAGTCGTGGGCCACTCCTCCGGCGAGTCGCCCGATCGCTTCCATCTTGTGCGCTTGGCGCAAGCGTGCCTCCAGCTTTACTTGTTCCTGCTGGCCTTTTTGCAGGCTTTCGCGCAAACGCGTGAACGCCGCAGTTACCACCCCGACCTCGTCTCCGCTGGAATTCTCCAGCGGATGATCGTAGTCGCCAGCTTCCAGTGCTTTCACACCGCCCACGAGCTTGGCCAGCGGACGAGTGAAATTGTCGGCGGTCAAAAATCCCAGCAGGCTGCCTGCTAATACGGTCAGGAGACCGAGCAGAACCAGCGTCCGATTCAAGCTGCTCAGAAAAGCGGTGGCTTTGTCGAAGGACTTCAAGACACTCAGTGTGACGACAACATCGGAATTGCCCGCAAGATTGACAGTGCTGACTAGATACCTCTCTGGTCCAAGCTGGATTTCTTGCGCCGAATCACCGGGATGCTCGGCATTGCCAGTGCCCGTCCGCGAAAACTCCCTCTCCTGCCCGGCGTCGAGCGTGCTGCCGACGATCGTATCGCCGCATCGGAAGACCACTTCGCTCGCCGCAATTTCCCCGAATGCTTCGGCGGACTTCGCACCTACGTCATGCCCCACCACCAAAAAGCCGATTGTAGTGTTGTGCGGCGCCGTCCCAAACTCGATGGGTTGCATCAGCGCTTGATAGAGATGACCGCCGCTAAACCACCAGTCCTTTGACTCACCTCGTTCCAGCGAGCGAGACAGCATCTCCTGCACTTGTCCAGCGTTCGCGCGCAAACTTTCCGGCTGCACCGCCGAAACCTTGCCGGTCCGGTCGGCGAAAACCATCAAGTCCGCTCCGCTCAGCTTCAGAATTCCGCTCGAAGCGTCTTGTATGGTCGCCAGATCATGCGTGGTCATCAGCGCGCGAACGTTTGGAAGGTTGGCGATCAGCTCCGCGGAGCGCGTCAACGATTCGTCACGCTGCGCTTCGAATGTTTCGTAGGTTTTTACGGAAGTCCGTAGATCCTGGCCGAGAGAGTCTCGGACCTTGCTTCGGACGCTGAGGCGGACAGCAAACAGCGTGGCCGTCGTCAAACCGACGGAAACGGCCAATAGGGCCAGCAAAAACTTCGTTCGCAGGCGGATACTTCGCAAGATGTGCCTCTATTTCCATGTGGCAGCCAATTCCCTGGTTGACTGCCGGAAAATCGCTAGGACGCGACACTACCCTGTATTTAACCTAGCACCTGCCATCGGCCGCCTTCATTCCCCCAACGGCTGGCGTGTCGAATCATGCAAGTTTCCAGTACGCGACATTGGCAAAAACACCTCTTTTGGCAATTATTCAGCCCAGAGCCCCTCCTCGCGTCGCGGAGCCTTCTCCCCGTTCTGCTACAATATTTAGTTTCTATTCACGCAGGAGAGCAGCTACACATGTCTACGAAAATTACTCGCGTTAACGCCCGCCAGGTCATTGATTCCCGCGGCAATCACACCGTCGAAGCGGACGTCATCCTGGATGGCGGCTCACTGGGTCGCGCTGCCGTGCCTTCCGGTGCCTCCACAGGCGAACACGAAGCCCTTGAGCTTCGCGACGCTGACAAATCGAAGTACCTCGGCAAGGGCGTCCTCAAAGCCGTCGCCAACGCCAACGGCGAAATCGCCAAATCCATCACTGGTCTCGATGCCGCCGACCAGCGCGCTCTCGATCACAAAATGATTTCGCTCGACGGCACACCCACCAAATCGCGCCTCGGCGCCAACGCCATTCTCGCCGTCTCCATGGCCGCCGCGCGCGCCGCCGCCGTCGCTCTCAAGCAGCCGCTCTACAAATATCTTTCGCGCTATTCCACCGATACCTCCGCGAATCTGCTTCCTTGCCCCATGATGAACATCCTCAATGGCGGCGCGCATGCCGATAGTTCCGTGGACTTCCAGGAATTCATGGTCATGCCCATTGGCGCACCAAGTTTTTCCGAAGGCCTCCGCTGGGGCGTCGAAATTTTCCACGCTTTGAAGACCGCGCTGAAGAAACACGGCTACTCCACTGCCGTCGGCGATGAAGGCGGTTTTGCGCCCAGTTGCAAATCGAACGAGGAAGCCATTCAGATTGTCTTGGAAGCCATCGCCGCGGCCGGATACAAACCCGGCGAGCAAGTCAGCATCGCGCTCGACCCTGCCGCCAGCGAATTCTTCGACAAGGCCAGCGGCAATTACGTTTTCAAGAAATCAGACAAGTCCACGCACAGTTCCGCGCAAATGGCCGCCTACTGGACCACCTGGGCCGAAAAATATCCCATCGTCTCAATCGAAGACGGCATGGCCGAAGACGATTGGGCAGGTTGGAAGTC
>JBGPDI010000203.1:0-4869 GCA_041482215.1 Candidatus Acidiferrum sp.
CCGTTTCTTGTCGGACCCAAGATCGCGCTCGAACTTGTTCTGACCGGTGAACCGGTCACGGCGGAGCGTGCTTTGGAACTTGGCATGGTGAATCGCCTGGTGCCTGAGGCGCAACTCGAAAAAGCCGTGAAGGAACTCGTCGACCGCATCAGCGGGCACTCTGGTCCGGTGCTGACGATGGCGAAAAAGGCAATTCTCGGCGGAATGGGCCTATCGCTGCGTGAAGGCCTGAAGCATTCGATGAACATTTTCTTGAACGAGCTATACCGCCTCGAGGATTCCCAGGAAGGTCTGCGCGCGCTGGTGGAGAATCGCAAACCCAATTGGAAGAACCGCTGAGCATCTCAGGCGATTTCCATTCGCGGCATTTTCAGCCGCGCATTGACACTCCGACGGGCGCGTCATACACTCAACTTTCAATTTGCAGGCAAGGGCAGCGGGGAAGGCCGTGTGAATCGGCCGCGGTCCCGCCACTGTAATCGGCTGAAAAGCCGTAAGCCAGGCCACCCTCCCATGCCGCAGAAGGCCGTGCTCTTCGCGAGAAAGAGCCATGCCGCTAGCCCCAGGGTGTCTCGTGGGGCTTTTTTGTTGGTGAGATGAGATTATTGGGTCGAAGGAAGTTTGTGAAAGCAATCGCACGCACGCGCCTTCAAAATGTCGTCATTGCCGCAGTCGCAGCCTTGCTGTGCTTCGCGGTGCCAGCGCGTTCGCAGAACACTTCTCCGCTCTCTTCTCCGTCTCCAGCTTATAGAGAAGTCACGGACGAAACCGGCCGCACCGTTCGCATTCCTCAGCCGGTGAATCGCATCGTGTCTCTCGCTCCGAGTTTGACGGAAACCGTTTACGCGCTTGGGCTGCAGGATCATCTCGTCGGAGACACTGACTACTGCGATTACCCGCCCGAGGCTCGGAAAAAAACGAAAGTCGGCGGCGCAATCAATCCAAGTTTGGAACAGATCGCCGCTTTGCATCCTGACGTAGTGCTAGTTACAAGTCTCAACCGCTTTGAAACACTGCACGCGCTAGAGAGCCTCGGGATATCTGCGTATGCCACGGATCCTCATACGGTCGACGAAATTGTGGCTTCCTCGAAGAAACTAGCCGATGTCCTCGGTGCACCCGGTGCAGGAGCCACCGTTGCTGAAGGAATGCGGCGGCAACTCGCGGATTTGCAGCACCGTCTTGGTGTCGCCCCGGTCAAGCGGGTTCTCTTTGTGGTCTGGACGCAGCCGCTCATTTCTGTTGGCAAGCATACTTTCATCGCTGATGCGCTCCGCCTCGCCGGTGCTGTTTCCATCGTCGACTCCGACCAGGACTGGCCGCAAGTCAGCCTTGAAGAAGTCGCAAAGTTGCAGCCCGATTTTCTGGTTTTCGCAGCCGCGCACTCCGAGACGACTCCCGCCGATGTCGAAGTGCTCGCCACACTTCCCGGATGGCGTATCGTGGATGCCGTGAGTAAACGCCACTATGCGGTAATCAGCGAGGCCGTGAACCGGCCCGCCCCGCGGATCGTCGCGGCCATTGAAGATCTTGCCCGCCAGCTACATCCGGAAGCTTTCGTTGAAAAGCCGGAGAGCAACAAGGAAAAAATCGAAAAAGAAAATCCTTCACCAAATCAACGGCCCTCTGCGCGCAATTCCTCTTCTCTCGATACGGCGCAGGACCCCGTGATGCCTCCTGGAGGCTGCGCATGCGTCCACTAACGCTCCGCCGCCTCTTTTTCCAATGCTTCGTTCTCGTGCTGATCCTGCTCGTTGTGGTGATCGTCGCCTTGAAGTTTGGCGCCGTCCCCGTTTCGCTCTATGCGCTTGGCCGTGACTTGCTCGCTGTAATTTTCGGCCAGCGAAGCGAAATCTCCAGCGATTACGGTTTGATCGTGATGAATATTCGCCTGCCGCGAATTCTGCTCGCTATTTTTGTGGGCGCTTCTCTCTCTGTCGCGGGCACCAGTTTCCAGGCTTTGCTGCGAAATCCACTTGCCGACCCTTACGTGCTGGGAGTTTCCAGCGGAGCCTCTGTAGGCGCCGTTCTGGCCCTCATTGCCGCCCCGTTCCTTTCGCTACCGCCCGTGCTTGCCGCTTTGCTCACGCCAATGGGAGCGTTTCTCGGCGCCACCGCGACGATTGCAGCGGTCTACTTTCTCGGGCGCCGCGACGGTGAAATCGATAGCAACACGCTTCTCCTCGGCGGCGTCATCATCGGCTCTTTTCTTTCCGCCATCATCACTTTGCTTATGAGCACCGTTATCTCTGGCAACACCCGCGGCATGGTTTTCTGGCTGATGGGTAATCTGTCCACCTCTTTTCAACGAAGTGTTTATTGGTTTCTCGGCATTGGGTTCTTCGTTGCTACCGGCGCGATTTACACCACGGCTACCGATTTGAACTTGCTTCTCTCCGGTGAAAAAGAAGCCATGCATCTTGGCGTGGACGTGCGGCGCGTGCGTCTGGTCGTTTACATAGCCGCGTCCTTTCTGACGGGATTGGCGGTTTCTGTCAGTGGATCCATCGCTTACGTTGGCTTGATTGTGCCCCACGTGATGCGGCTCATTTTTGGTTCCGACCATCGAACCTTACTGCCCACAGCCGCGCTCGGCGGAGCCATCACCGTGGTGTTCGCGGATACTCTCGCGCGCACCGTGGTTGCTCCGACGGAAGTCGCCGTCGGCGCCGTCACTGCCATCGTCGGCGCACCACTCTTTATTTATCTACTGCGCAAGAGGTTGGCATGAGCAGCAGCTCCGCTCTCGCGCGAAATCCTGGCGATCCTGGGCGCTCAAACGCCGATGCGCGTCTCAGCGTCGAGCAGGTCAGCTATGCCTATTCTGCAAATCCATCGCAAGCTCCGCTCTTCACACTGGAAGCGACAAGTTTTCAGGCCAAGCCCGGTGAAATCCTCGCGATACTCGGACCAAACGCCAGCGGCAAATCCACGCTGCTAAAATTAATCTCCGGCGCACTCGCGCCCCTCTCCGGACGGATTCTGCTCAATGGATTCGTCACCCACTCGCTTACACCGCGCACCCGCGCGCAGCGCATTGCTGTCGTTCAGCAAGAGAGCACTCTGCTTTTCCCCGCGCGCGCCTGGGAATTTGTCCTGCAAGGCCGCCATTCGCACGGGCGCTCGCTGCGATTCGAATCGGAAGACGATGTCATCATCGCAAAAAACGCTTTAGCCCAAGTTGGCGCCGCCGATCTGAGCGACCGTTGGATGGATCAAATTTCAGGCGGCGAGAAGCAACGCGTGATTCTCGCGCGTGCCTTGGCGCAGCAGCCTCTGCTGCTGCTACTCGACGAGCCCACGCTTCACCTGGATATCGCCGCACAAATTGGCTTGCTCGATTCTTTGCGGCGGCTCGCCGCCGAAAATCGTTACACCGTAGTGGTAGTCACGCACGAACTGAATCTTGCTGCGGAGTATGCCGATCAGGTCGTCTTGATGCAGCGCGGTCGCTGCTTGCGAGTTGGTCCGCCCGCCAGCATTTACCAGCGCGAATTGCTCGAACAAGTTTTCCAGACACCGCTCACCGTGGAATTCGGTTCCTCCGGGCGGCCACGCGTCACCGTCATGTCTGGAACGTAGCAGAAAGAAGTATTTCTCGTTAACCCCAACCCTGCGGCCGTACGCTGCAGACCACATTCACCGCGAACTTCGTGCTCGGGAAGACGGTTCGATGCTTCGGTTTTAGCCGGAGCACCGAGAAGTAAGCCGTCGCCGCCGCGCGACTGTAAGGCGGAATAAGTTTACGCGCAGGCCACTGCGGCTCATCGCTCCATCGCTGGGCGACGCCGCGGGAAGGCCCCGCGACGGTCCTGATTCGAACGGGCCGGAACTACCGCCAAGCCAGGAGACCGGCGAAGTTCACAGCCGTGCGATTCACTTTTGTCGCACCGGACAACCTTCAACTCCCGCGCGAGAGGGAGCGGAGGATAAAATGAAAACGACTGTCTTTCGAATTGCTTTACTCTTCTTCGCAGTTTCTTTCGCTGGTTTTTCCGCACAAGCACAGAACAACTCTTCGGATGCTCATCTATACGGCAACTTGCTGGATCCCAGTGGCGCGGGCGTCGGAGCAGTACAAATCACAGCGCGATTGGAAGGCAACGCAGCCGCGCAAACGTTGAAAACAAATTCGTCCGCCGATGGCGCCTACAGCCTCACACTGCCGCCCGGACGCTATCGTGTAACTTTCGAACGTACACCCTTCGTTCCTCGCGATTTCATTCTTGATTTCGCTCCGAGCCAGCAGCGTAAGCTCGACCTGAATCTCCGCCTGGAGCGCACATCCGCCAGCGTAATCGTCACGGCGCAAGCCGAGCCCACGCTCGCCGGCCAAACCACTGCTTCGGTCTCGGTCATCACAAAGCAAGAGCTCGAGGATCGCCAATCGGTCGCTCTGCCAGACGCTCTTCAGTTTGTGACGGGCATTGCTATCGGCCGCACGGGAACAGAGGGTGGAACCGCCTCTGTTTTTATCAACGGCGGCAATTCAAATTTCACCAAAGTGCTCGTGGATGGCGCGCCCATCAACCCACCTGGCGGCGCTGTTGATTTTTCCAACCTTACGGTCGACAACATTGATAAGGTTGAAATCGTTCGCGGTGCCGAAAGCGCCATCTACGGCACCGACGCCGTTTCCGGCGTCATCCAGCTCTTCACTCATCGCGGTTCTACGCGAATTCCGGAGTTCAGCGCCTTTGCGGAAGGCGGAGATTTCTCCTCAGGTCGCGGCGGTGTGCAGCTCAGCGGATTGCTCGGTGCATTCGATTATTCCGCCGCCGCATCCTACCTGCAGACCGATGGCCAGGGACCGAACGATGATTTTCTGAATCGCACGCTCTCCGGCAATTTCGGCTACAGCTTCAGCGA
>JBGPDI010000204.1:0-4840 GCA_041482215.1 Candidatus Acidiferrum sp.
CGCGGCATTCCCGTGGACATGCATGCGACCGAGAAACGGCCTGCGGCGGAAGTCGTGCTGACGGTTCTGCATGCCGGCGGAAAATTTGACAGCGACACTTATAAAGTTTCCGGCGGATTGCACGGTGTGGGTGTTTCGGTGGTCAACGCGCTTTCCGATTGGCTGGAACTGGAAATTTCGCGCGATGGCGCGGTGTGGGAACAGAGCTATGCGAAGGGCAAACCCACAAACAAGCTCAAGCAGACCGGTAAGACCCGCAAGACCGGCACGAAAGTTACCTTTCATCCTGACCCGACCATTTTCGAGAAAACCGTCTACAGTTTTGACACGCTCTCGCAGCGCCTTCGCGAACTGGCTTTCCTGAACAAGGGCCTAAAGATCACTCTCACCGATGAGCGCACGGAAAAGACGGCGGAATTCAAGTTCAGCGGCGGCATTGGAGAATTTGTCAAGCACCTGAATCGCGGAAAAGAAACGTTGCATGATTCTCCTGTTTATATCGAAGGAAAGCGCGGTTCTGTGGAGATCGAAATTGCGCTGCAGTACAACGACACCTACGGCGAAAACGTTTTTGCTTTCGCGAACACTATCAACACTGTTGATGGTGGCACGCACCTCTCTGGTTTTCGCTCCGCGCTGACCCGCTCGATTAATAATTTCGCCTCTGCGGCAGGCATGTTGAAGGAACAAAAAGACGAAGTCACCATCACGGGTGACGATGTACGCGAGGGACTCGTGGCGGTCGTCAGCGTGCGGTTGCCGCAGCCGCAGTTTGAAGGCCAGACCAAGGGCAAGCTGAACAGCGACATCAAAGGCGACGTCGAGCAACTCGTCAACGAAAAGCTTGGGGATTGGTTTGACAAGCATTCCACGGTGGCTCGCCGCATTATCGGCAAGTGCATTGATGCGGCTCGTGCTCGGGAAGCCGCGCGCAAGGCGCGTGAATTGACGCGGCGCAAATCAGCGATGGATTCCAGCGGCTTGCCGGGAAAACTCGCGGATTGCCAGGAACGGGATCCCGCGCGGTGCGAACTGTTCGTGGTCGAGGGTGAATCGGCAGGCGGCTCGGCGAAAATGGGGCGCGATCGCAAGTATCAGGCGATTCTGCCGCTCAAGGGCAAAATCCTAAACGTTGAAAAAGCGCGTTACGACAAGATGCTAGGCCACGAAGAAATTCGCGCCATCATCACGGCGCTGGGGACTGGCATCGGCAAAGACGATTTCGATGCCGGCAAGCTGCGCTACCACAAAATCATTCTGATGACCGACGCGGACGTAGACGGCAGCCACATCCGCACGCTGCTGCTGACGTTTTTCTTCCGGCACATGAAGGAATTGATCGAGCGCGGGCACATCTACATCGCGCAGCCTCCGCTGTACCGGGTGAAGCGCGGGAAGACCGAAAAATACATTCGCGATGATCATGAATTTGCTCGCGAGCTGATGAAGCGTGCCACGGAAGACCACGTTGTGAAGGCCAAAGAAGGCGTGAATCTTGAGGGCGCGCGGCTGACTTCCTTTTTGCTGAACGTGCAGGAGTATGAAGCGGCGGCGGCAAAGCTTGGCCGCAGGCTGCGCGAGCCCGCTCTCGTCGAGTTGCTGGTTGAGAGCGGCCTGGATAAGAAGACGGACTTTGAGGACAAGAAAGCACTGGAAAAATTGTTGAAACAAGTGGAGAAGAGCAAGCTGAAGCTCGAAGGCAAAATCGTCTTCGACGAAGAACACAGCCTGCACGAAATCCAGTTTGGCCCTCCGCACAGCCAGAAGATCAATTGGGCGGTAGCGTCGGCAGCGGAGTACAAGCGGCTGCGCGGGCTTGCGAAGCAGATTGAAGAATTCAACCATCCACCGTTTACGGTGGCGCGCAATGGCGACAAGGTGACGAAAGAAAAGGCCACGGACGTACTCAACTACGTCGTGGAAGATGCCAAGAAAGATTTCACCATCACGCGATTCAAGGGCTTGGGTGAAATGAACGCCGAGCAGCTTTGGGACACTACGATGAATGCGGACACGCGCACTTTGCTCCAGGTGAAGTTGGAAGACGCGGTCGCGGCGGAGGATATTTTTACAACTCTTATGGGTGAAAACGTAGAGGCGCGGCGGAAGTTTATTGAGGAAAACGCGCTGGAAGTCGTGAACCTGGATATCTGACGCGTGACCGAGCGGGACAAGGCGGAGGCTGGTTCTATTCGAGGGGCGATTCGGTGGGGCTTGCTTTTGGCGGCAGTCGCAACGGTCGGTTTTCGTTTGCCGAGGCTTGTGAATTATTTCCGTTACTGGCGGGAAGCGTTGCGCATCGGTGATTCTTCGGCTGCGGAAGGCTGGCGAACTTATTTGTCCGTTGAAGCGATTGGATTGCTGATTGTCTTCGCCATCGGCTTGGCAGTTTTTTACGCTTTGCGGCCGCGAGCCGAGAGCGCGTGATGATTTACCAGTTGGGATGGACGACGCTGCCGGGGCTGCGAGGGTTGAGTTGCAGCGGGTTTCGCGCGACGCAAACTGCGGCGCCGGACAACGAGCGCGGCGTGGCGATTGAACTTGCGAACGACGATGCACGCGATGCGTTCTTGCGCCAACTTGAAGAGTATTTTGCCGCGCGGCGGTTTACGAATTCGGCGGATGCCTTCGACACGGTGAAGGCCTACGTGATGGAACACGCGGCGAAGCGATAGAGATTTCAGCGACAGCGAGGGGAAATGGCGGACGAGACGAATACATCAATACTGCTTCCGATCGATATCGAAGCGGAGATGAGGAAGTCGTACCTGGATTACGCGATGAGCGTGATCATCGCGCGGGCGCTTCCCGACGTACGCGACGGGTTGAAGCCGGTGCAACGCCGCATTCTCGTGGCGATGAACGACCTCGGCCTCGCTTCCAACCGCGGCTATCGCAAGTGCGCCAAGATCTGCGGTGATACTTCCGGTAACTATCACCCGCACGGTGAAGCGGTGATTTATCCCGCGATGGTACGCCTCGCGCAGGACTTTAACCTTCGCTACATGCTCGTTGATGGGCAGGGAAACTTCGGCTCGGTTGACGGCGATCCTCCGGCGGCGATGCGGTACACGGAAGCGCGCCTGGCAAAGATTTCGGAAGATATTCTCGCCGACCTGGAAAAAGAAACTGTCGATTTCATTCCGAACTTCGATCAAACGCGCGAAGAGCCGGTGGTTCTGCCGTCGCGCATCCCGAATCTGCTCGTCAACGGCGCCAGCGGTATTGCCGTGGGCATGGCGACAAACATCCCGCCGCACAATCTTCGTGAGATCGTGGATGCAGCGATTCTGCTGATCGAAAAACCCGACACGCCCCTCAAAGAAATAATGAAGATTGTGCCAGGGCCGGACTTCCCGACTGGAGCGTACATCGCGGGCCGTGAAGGCATCGAAGCCGCTTACAAGACGGGCCGCGGCAGCTTCACGATGCGTGCCAAAGCTGCAATCGAAGAGACCACCAAAGACCGCGAGAGCATTATCATCACGGAAATTCCGTACCAGGTGAACAAAGCGCGGCTAATCGAGCGTATCGCCGAACTGGTGCAATCCAAGAAGCTCGAAGGGATTTCCGATGTGCGCGATGAGTCCTCACGCGAGGGCATGCGCATCGTCATCGAGCTGAAGCGCGGAGAAGAATCGCAACTCATCCTGAACAATCTTTTCAAGTTCACGCAGATGCAGGAATCGTTTGGCATGATCCTGCTTTCCATCGTTGCCGGGCAGCCACGCGAACTGGGCTTGATCCCGATGATCAAGCTCTTCCTCGAGCACCGCATTGACGTAATCCGCCGCCGCACGATTTTCGAGCTGAAAAAGGCCGAACAGCGCGAGCACATTTTGCTCGGGTACCAGATCGCGCTGGATCATCTCGACAACGTGATTCGAATTATTCGCGGTTCTTCCAGCCGCGTGGAAGCTAAGGAAAACCTGTTCAAGTATTTCAACGAACAGGACGTCACCATCACGGAAAACGGGAAGTCGAAGAAAATCGAGGGGGTGAAGCTGGACGGCCGCAAGTACCGCGCGCAAGGAGCGCCGGAAATCGAAGCGGCTGGGCGCGGAAGTGGGCTCGGTCTCAGTTATGCGCAGATTGACGCCATCCTCGAATTGCAGCTGCACAGGCTGACGCAGCTCTCGATCGATGAAATTCTGAAGGAATTGAAGTCCATTCGCGAATTGATCGCCGAGTTGCGCGAAATTCTGGCCAGTGACAAGAAACTCAAGCAGGTGATCGTTGGCGAGCTGCGCGAAGTCCACAAAGCGTACGGCGACGACCGCCGCACGCAGATCGTCGACAAAGTTGACGAAATCAAACTCGAAGACCTCATCGCCGACACGGAGATGCTGATTACCGTCAGTCACGCGGGATACATCAAGCGCACCGCGGCCGATACTTACCGGCATCAGTCGCGCGGCGGCAAGGGGCGCATCGGCGCAAAGACGAAAGAAGAGGACTTCGTCGAGTATCTTTTTGTCGCGTCGGCGCACAGCTACATTTTGCTGTTTACGTCGAAGGGCCGCGTTTACTGGCTGAAAGTATATGAGCTGCCGGAAGCGGCGGCCGCCACGCGCGGCAAGGCGATTTCCAGCCTGGTGAAATTCCAGGATGATGAAAAACTGACGGCACTGGTCGCGGCGCGCAACCTGGAAGAAGCGGGCCAGTTTGTCTTCATGGCCACGAAGAGCGGAACAGTGAAGAAGTCGGCGCTGACGGAGTTTTCGAATCCGCGTTCGACGGGCATCATCGCACTCACGCTGGACGGCAAGGACGAGCTCATCGGCGCGAAACTCACCGACGGCAAGAAAATGATTTTCCTGGCCAGCCATGAGGGCCAGGC
>JBGPDI010000205.1:0-4615 GCA_041482215.1 Candidatus Acidiferrum sp.
CGGAACGGGGCAGTTCTCCATCGTGATCAAGCCGTTCTGCACGACCTTGAGGGCGATCTTGTTCTGGATTTTTTCGACCGTGAATCCGGGTGTGGTCTTGTTTTCGACGATAAACGCCTTGACCTGGTTGTCGGCGAGATCGCGCGCCCAGATGATCGAGATGTCGCACCACGGAGAATTGCCGATCCATTTCTTCTGGCCGTTGAGGGTCCAGGTGTCCCCGTCACGCTTGGCCGTAGTTGTAAGGCCGCCAGAGGTTCCCGAGCCAACCAGAGGCTCGGTCAAGCCGAAGCAGCCAATTTTTTCCCAGCGGGCCATCGGCGGGAGCCATTTTTTCTTCTGTTCCTCGGAACCGCCCAGATAGATGGACCCCATGGCCAAGCCGTTGTGCACGCCGAAGAATGTGGCGATGGAGGAATCGACGCGCGCCATCTCCATGGCGATCAAGCCGAATAGCTGCGCACTTCCGCCTCGGCAGCCATAGCCGTTCATGGCCACGCCGCCGATATTGAGTTCCTTAATCGCGGGCAACAATTCAAATGGGAAAGCGTCCTCAACCCAATACTTCGTGATGATGGGCTGGACCTTGGTTTCCATGAACGTGCGCACCTGCTTCACGATCGCCAGTTCTTCGGCGGGCAAAGTCTCCAAGAGTTGGTAGAAGTCAGAATTGGGCTGAGGTAGTGCTTTTTTGATTTCTTTTGTTGGAGTCGCCATGAAGTTTCCTGTTGCTCCGTTCGCCTTGCGAGTTTGTGAATGCACGACGACTAAAAGCACCCTGTCGGCCAAAGATGTCGTTCGCTTAGGTCGCTGAAAAGACGCGCGTTACTTTTTCCGAGATGGTTCAAGCTGCAGAACCGCTGTCAACACGTTCACTCAATTGCCTAGGTTTTGACGGTGGGGCTTTCGAACTCAATCAAAAAGGCGCGAGTGGATTTCTATATGTTCTTGAATCACAGACACAAGAATGTCGATGACTGTGGGAAAGTCAGACCTGTGCGCGCGGCCAATGCGGACGGAGTTCCCTGAGAGAGCAGTCTCAGACTCCGCTCAAGACGTGCCCGAGCTTATCTCGTTTTGTCGCCAAATAGCGCAGTGTCGAAGGTGATGCAGGTATCTCGAGAGGCAGCCATTTCGTAACGGATAGCCCGTAGCCCTCGATGGCGACGAGCTTGCGGGGATTGTTGCTTAAGAGGTGCATGGAGCGGATGCCCAGTTCTCGCAGGATCTGCACGCCGATGCCGTAGTCTCGTTGATCGGGTTTAAATCCAAGGTGTTCATTGGCCTCCACGGTGTCGAGTCCTTCGTCCTGCAGGCCGTAAGCACGAATCTTGTTGGCCAAGCCAATCCCTCGCCCTTCTTGGTTCAGGTAAAGCAGCACCCCGCGGCCCTCTGTGGCGATCCGACGCAAGGCTTTATCGAGTTGAGCGCCACAGTCGCAACGAGCGGAACGCAAAACATCGCCGGTAAGGCACTGTGAGTGCACCCGCACGAGTACATCCTGCCCGTTTCCTACCTCTCCGCGAACAAGAGCGACGTGAGTTTGCTTGTCGATCTGATTCTCGAATGCGTGAAGACGGAATTCTCCGTATTCGGTTGGCAGTTTCGTAGAGGCCACGCGCTTCACCACTGACTCTGTACGCATTCGGTAGGCAATCAGGTCGGCGATGGCGACGAGTGGAATGTCATGTCGCCGCGCAAAACGCCGGAGCTGTGGCACCCGAGCCATGGTGCCGTCCTTGTTCATGATTTCGCAGATGACGCCGGAAGGATGGAGGCCGGCTAGTCTGGCCAAGTCGACGGCGGCTTCGGTTTGCCCCGCGCGTGCAAGTACTCCAGCACTCTTTGCGCGCAACGGAAAGATATGACCGGGACGAGTCAGATCCGAAGGCCTTGTAGCCGGATTAATTGCGGTGAGCACGGTGGAGGCGCGGTCGGCGGCCGAAATTCCGGTCGTGGTGCCTTCCCTCGCCTCGATACTGACACAAAAAGCGGTTTCAAATCGCGAACTGTTGTGAGGGACCATCAACGGAATTTCGAGCGCATCGAGATGCTCGGGCGTCATCGCCAAGCAAATCAGTCCGCGGGCATACTGCGCCATGAAATTGATCACTTGCGGCGTAATCTTTTCAGCCGCGATAGTCAGGTCACCCTCGTTTTCGCGGCCTTCATCGTCGACAACGATCACCATCTGGCCCGCGCGTACTGCCGCAATGGCGTCCTCGATTCTTGCGAATGAGCGTGTGTGGCTGGCGCGTTCTCTAACAATCTGAAGTTGTCGTCTCATAATTATCTCAGTCTCGACGCAGCCATCAGGCCATCGCCGAGGTCTCTCTTCCTGGTTCCGGATCGTCAACCATGTGGTCCGGGATGGTCGCTCCGACTGGAGGAGAAGCGACCATCCTGTAGATAACCCGCAGCGCGGCGACGAGAGGCACGGAGAGATAGATACCCACGATTCCACCGACTGCGCCGCCCAGCATGAGAGTGAAGATCGCGAGCAGAGGGTGAATTTCGAGCTCGTGTCCCATGACTCGAGGCGCAATGGCGTAGTCCATCAGAATCCGCCAAACAACGAGCAGGACAAGCATCCATATCCAATGCGCATGACCGAGAGCCCCCGCCGTGACAATGATTACCGCTGCGGTCATCCAGCCCACCACGGGAATGAATTCCAGTATTCCGGCAAGAACGCCGAGCACGATCGCATTCGGGAAACCGAGCAGAAGCATCGCGATCGAAGAGTAGAGAAGAGAGAGCCCGCCAAGGATTACTTTTGCCCGGATGTAGCGCTGCAACATCACGTGCAATTCGTCCGCCAGCGACCGCAGGGCTGCGTGATTTTCTTTCGCAGACACGAGATGAATGACCTGATTGGCAAGATTCTCTCCGTCGCTCAGGAAAAAAATTGCGAGAATGGGGATCACAATAAATCCGGCTAACGCCGCCGGCGCGGATTGTTCGATTGTCGCCGCAGCGCGCTCGACATTCGCGCGATGGCGCTGAAGAAAGATTCGGATCTGGTCGGCTTGCTCGTCGGCCCAGCCGAAATTATTCCCGAGGTTATTGGCAATGTCTCCGGAGGAAACTCGGTCCGTCAGGGTGGGAATTGACGCGAGAAGCTGGCCCGCGCTCTTGCGAAATTCAGGAAAAAGACCGTGCGAGAGAATCGCGATGAAGACGATCAGGGCGAGATAGGCTTCCACGACGTGCGGGCCTCGCAGGTTTTTGAAGAAGAGAGAGTGTCGCTGCAGGAATCGGACAATCGGGTTAATCAGATATGCGAACAAGATCGAAAAGGCAAAAATGACGATGACTGCGCGCGCGACGTAGACGATGGCAAGCACCAGCGCAAAGAGAAGGATGGTCAGCAGTACGTTTGCAGTCCGACGATCAGGAAAAACCATAAATCTCCATTGGCAGCCGTGCTAGGATTCAGTCCGTCCGAGTTTCTAACCTTTGCTTGATTGCTCCCAGGGCCCGTTCGAGCGAAGAGCGGGTTTTGTCTACGGCAACTTTTCTCACGATTCCGCCTTTCAGCCCGGTCAACCCAGCCTGCTGCGACCCTTTGAGAGTAATTAGATAGAAGCCGCGCTCTGGATTCTCCTGATCCCGGACGCAGACGGTTAGGTCAAGAGCAGTCTCGAAGTAGTGGCTCGCATAAAGTTGCTTCACCGCAACGGCATAGGTTGGGTCCGTAGAACGCGGGCCTCGGTAAACTATGGCGTGCACAATCCGAAGGGTGGGCTTGAGTCCGAAATTTACTTTCTCCCAATAAAACTCGGATTGGATGTTTTCTGATTTCGCTTCGGGATAATCAAGCAGATAGCGCTCCAGTCCAGGCAAATAAGCGGGAAGGGCCTTCGAGCGGCTGAGCAGCGATGTAAACGTCTCTCCTACGACGGCCGGATGATGCTTATCCATGTAGGTTCCAAGGGCCCCGTTCCCTCCCTGTGTGTATCGCTGAATTGCTTCGAGCGCCATCTTCTGTGCAAGCCGGTTCACTTGATTTGCCGTGTCAGGAGCGGACCAATTCACGGACTGCTTGAAAGCATCCATCGCCTCGCTGGGCAGCTGGACGTTGCATTTGCCCGGCTCACAGTTTTTCAGTTGCTTGATGTCGTCCGCCTCCAGAGTGAAACCGTCGAGATCAGAAAGCTGGGGCGGATCGCTGAACTTTCGGATTGCGAGGTAGCTGGGAAGTTTGCGAAGCGCATCGATGTCCGCCGCAAGCTTGAGATATTTTTCGGGAGTCGACTGCACATATACTGAGCCGAATACAAACACCTCATCCGGAGTGCGGGATTCCACTACCTTCGCAACCGCCTTTCCGTTTCGGATCGCCGTAATCTGATCATCTTTCAGCCCAACATCGTCGCGAAAGAATTTTAATGGCTCGACGTTTTGCGCATTGGAGGTGGGAAGGTGGACAAAAAAAAGCAAAAGCAGGGCGAGGAACAACCTTGGGAATCGGATTCTAACTAGCATTGTTCTAGGCATTCCCTTCATATTCATTTCTTGTCCAATGCGAGGAAAGCAAGCAACAACGGAAGATAGAGGATGGAAGCAAAAAGCAACCGCCGTGCAGAAACGGTGGACATTTGAAAAGCAAAGC
>JBGPDI010000206.1:0-4469 GCA_041482215.1 Candidatus Acidiferrum sp.
CCGAACTTGAAGCCCGAAATCCAAAACGATCTCACTCTCACGGATCCCACCCGTGCCTCGTGCACCCGGGTCCGTTCCACCATGCGCCGGATCCAGCACCACGACGTTGAGCCCTGCGCGTTGAATTTGTGGCGTGACTGGTGAAGCCGTCGTTCCCGCCGTTCCACTCTGTGGAGAGACCGCAGGAGTTGGAACACTCGGCGCTGCTTGCTGGGGCTGTGAAGGAACTTGCGTCGGAGAAATGATCATCGAGCCCAATAGAGGTACGCAGAGAAGTCCCGTCGGCAATAGCAATCTGATTCGAAAGATGTTTCGCACCTTGAGCAGCATATCAAATCTGCAGCCCATTACGACGCGCGTGAACGCCTCAAGCGTTGCAAGCCACCTTCACTACTTCTCCGTGATGGGCGAAATAATCATCGTTTTCAATTTTGCTTTTTCCAGGGAAGCATTGACGCCTGCCAGCTCCTCTTTCTGAAACGACGCCCATCGCCTCAAAGTCTCCACCGCAGCTTCTTCCCATCGTTCGTTGGCCGTGGCTGCGTCCGTCGTCGGCGCCGCGTCCGAGCTCTCTACGATAATCATCAATCCAGTAAGCGCTGCAACTACCTTACGAAGAGGTTCGTGCTCTTTGCCGGGAACGGCCAGCCCAAACAACATGAAGTCGTCGTCACTATCGGGTTCCACTGCCGCTTCCAGTTTTTCCTCCAGGTCCTGCAATGTTTTCGAAATCTCAGCATTCCCGCTCGATTCCTTCTTCCGTTCCTCGATCTGTTTCCGCAAATCACCCACTTGTTGAAGTGCCGTCGAGACTTCTCCAAGCCGCCCGGCCAGCTTCGAAGCCAGGTTAAACTGCCGCTCAAGTGCGTCCTGCGGCGTTTTTACCCTTGGGTCCATCTTGATAGTCAGCGGCTGTGTGCTGCTCTTGCCGCCCACCGTGAGTTTCACAACGTAATTTCCTGGCACCGCCCATGGCCCAGTAGGACCAAAGAAGGAGCTGCGTACTCCTTTCGGCAGTGCGTAGTGCAAGTCCCATACGAACCGGTGCATTCCCGCCTCCGCCAATAGCGGCTGCGGGTTGTTCACCCATTCATATTGAAACGGAACATCGTCCGGATTCGTCTTGCTCAGTTGCTCGTCGCTGGCAAATCGCCGCACCACTTTTCCTTCCGAATCCAGAATCTCCAATTGAATAGGTAAAGACGACTTTTCCTTGATGAAGTAGTCCAACACCGCGCCATCCGGCGGATTCGCCGCCAACGCTTCATCCATCGGCACCGGCGTGCTTTGATCGTAGCCCGGCCGCACTCGATATGTGGTTTGCGGGCGGAATAGCCAGGAGTCGGCAGCCGCAACCTGCGCATCCATCTGTCGCAGCGGGGTCACATCGTCCAATATCCAAAACGATCGCCCAAATGTGCCAACCACGAGATCATCTTCGTGAACCACCAGATCGCGAATCGAAGTGATCGGCAAATTAAGCTGCAAAGGCTGCCAATCATCCCCGTCATCAAACGAAATGTAGACTCCCTTTTCCGTGCAAGCGTACAGCAGCCCCTTTCGAACTGGGTCTTCCCGCACGCAATTCAAAAAACTTCCCTCGGGAATTCCACTCGAAACACGCTGCCACGTTTTTCCGAAATCCCTCGTGCGGTAGAGATACGCCGCATAGTCTTCCAACCGGTGCCGGTCCACCGCCGCATACGCCGTTCCCGCATCGGAATGCGACGCCTCTAAGTGTGTCACTTTGCTCCACGGTGTCAGTTCCGGAGGCGTCACGTTTTCCCAAGATTTCCCTTCATCCTGTGTCAGTTGGATTTGCCCGTCGTCCGTGCCGACCCATATTTCTCCCGCGTGCGCATTCGAAGGCCCAATCGTATATATGACGCCGTGGCGTTTTCCTTTTGGAACGTCCGCCGCGGTTGCAGGATCCAGATTCCGAGGCACTCCCGGATCTTCCCGCGTCAGATCGGGACTGATCACTTGCCAAGAACTCCCCCCGTCCGCGGTTCGAAACAAAACTTGCGAGCTGAAATACAACACATGCGGATCAATCGGGGAAAACACCAGCGGCAACGTCCAGGTGCGCCGATATTCCCCGGGATGAGCAATCGTGGGAGGCATCGCCTGGATTTGTTCGTTCCCAAAATCCTGCCGTGTCACGGACCCGCCAAACACCACTCCCGGATTTAACGGATCAGGCGCGATATAATCACTCTCACCACCCGCTTCCATCGGCCGCCAATCATGCAAATTGATTGACCGAAACTTCCCGCGGCTTGGCACAGTTGCTGAACCGCTGTCCTGCTGCGCCCCGTACACCCAATAGGGAAATTGATTGTCAGTCGACACGTGATAGAACTGCCCGGTTGGTTGATTGAGCCAGGAGCTCCACGTCTCGCCGCGATTGCGCGTTACAATCGCGCCCTGATCGCAGCCCATAATCATCCGGCGCGGCTCATCGGGATCAATCCACAATTCATGATAGTCATCGCCACCCGGCGCTCCCTTAAACGCCATGAATGTTTTTCCTCCGTCATGCGACTGGTAGCTCCCGGTGTTCGGCAAGTAAAGCGTGTCAGGATCTTTGGGATCTACGCTAACTTCTCCGAAGTACCAACCGCGTTGCCACACTCGCCTGTCCTTCGATAAACGTTGCCAGCTTTGTCCGCTATCGTTTGAGCGGTACAGCCCGCCTTCCTTCGCATCCACAATTAAATAAATCCGCCGCGGATTGCTTGGCGCGAACGCGATCCCCATCCGTCCGAGGCCTTCCGAAGGTAATCCATGTCCGCTCAACTGTTCCCAATGATCGCCTCCATCACTCGAGCGATAGAGTCCGCTCCCCGGCCCGTACGAAGGGGCGTAGATGCTCCACGGTGGCCGTCGCGTTTGCCACATTGCCGCGTAAATCATTCTTGGATTGCCAGGTTCGAACGCCAGGTCGATCGCGCCGGTGTTTTCGTCATGAAACAATATTTTTTGCCAGCTCTTTCCTCCATCTTTCGAACGAAACACGCCGCGATCCGCATTCGGCCCGTACGCATGTCCCAGCGCCGCAACAAAAATCTTGTTCGCGTCGCGCGGATCCACCAGAATCCGCCCGATCTGCCGCGTGTTCTCCAGACCGATCTTCGCCCACGACTTACCCGCGTCAATGGACTTGTACATCCCATCTCCGTAGGAAATGGAAGCGCGCATGTCCGCCTCTCCCGACCCCACGTAAATCACGTTCGAATCCGAAGGCGCTACCGCAATCGCGCCGATTGACGCAATTGCCTGCGAATCAAAAATCGGCTTCCACGTTCGCCCCGCATCATTTGTCTTCCACACCCCGCCGCCCACGCTTCCGAAATAATAAACTTCCGGCTGACCGCGCACTCCTGTCACCGCCAGCACGCGCCCCGCGCGAAACGGTCCAATCGAGCGCCACTTCAGCTCTTGAAACAATTTTTGGTCGTACTGTTTCGGCGTATCCGGTCCGGCAAACACACGATCAGATGCACAAAGCGCGAATAGAACGGATAGAAATGCCAGAGTAAGTCGCTTCAGGTTCACGTTGAAAGTCTCCCCTCCGAAAGCAAACCTCTCCAAGACGCGCTGAGTATATCTCACCCCAAAACAAAACCGCCCGGCTCTTTCGAACCGGGCGGCAAGAAAACTTACGGACGCAATATTATCTAGGCTCTTTCCAAATCCTCTATAGCCCCCCGCACTACGGGTTTCGTATGGCGAATCTTCAATTTTCCTGTAACGAAGTAAATCAAAAAGCCGGAGAACATGATAATCACGCCAAACAACAATCCGTTAATGCCTAGCACGGTTTCGTGGTTGCTTTCCGCTATAGAAAGGATGAGCAGCAGCAGCGGAAATACGCCAGCAAGGATCGCCCCGGTCAAACCGCCCGGTACGCGGAATCCGCGCTTTAACCCTGGCTCGCGGAGCCGCAGCACTACCAGCGTCACGAACTCCAGCATCAGGCTGGCGCCGTACAGCATAATGTCCAGCGTAACCAGCCGTCTGAATCCCAGTCCCAGGCACATCGCCCAGCAAGTCGCGCAAACGATGATGGCCACCCAAGGTGCATTCGTCTTCGCGCTGGTTTTCGCAAATACTTTGGGCAGCATGCCATCCTGCGCCATTGCCAGCGGGAGCCGCGAATAGCTCATCACCAGCGCGTTAAACATGCCAAACGCGCTCATCATTCCGCCGAGCACCAGCAGAAATCCTAGCCAGTTGAAGCCGTGCCAGGTTCCGCCAATCAGGCCAGCCACTTGTGCCCATGCGCCATCACCGGCAAACGCGGAGGCCGGCACGCCTGCGCCATAGACCACCAGGAACGGCAAAATGTACGTCAACGCAACCAGCACAACCGCCGCAATCATCGCCTTGGGATAAGTTCGCTGCGGCCGCTCAACCTCCTGCGCGATCGTCGAAGCGTTGTCCCAGCCCATGTAATTCCACATGGC
>JBGPDI010000207.1:0-4436 GCA_041482215.1 Candidatus Acidiferrum sp.
AAGCAAGGCGCCCCATCGACGAGCAAGGTAGCCGCCAAGCGCGTCAACACAAAGCGTCGGCGGTAAACTTTCCCAGCATGACTCGCCGATACCGGGCATCGTCGAAGATGGGCTGTGCCATGCGCGACCGTGCCAAGTCGACCGCGCAAGTACAAGAGATCAGTCAGAGGTTTTGAAACGCGCTCTAAGGATTTACCGCGCCGCCACCTCGGGTAACTCCCCATTTACGATGGCCACACCGGGGGGCGCGCTGAACCGGAAGAGCGATTCGGCGACCTGTGGGTCTTGCTGCCAGTTGGCGAAGTGAAACTCGATGCCAACGCCTCCAGGGTCTTTGACGACCACCCCAACGAGGTCGCCTGTTTTCTTGACGATTTCAAAGAACACGGTTTCACCATGTTCCGCCGTAGATCCTTTAATTTTCGTGGAGTCTAGTGCTGCAGATTGGGCCGCGGCACCCCGAAGCTCGCACGAAAGCATGGCGTTGTTCGGGGACTCCAGCTTTTCGCCAGTGGCCGCCTGCACGCGGTCGCAGACCCGCGATACTTTCATCTCTCCAGCAAGCAATGCTAGAGGAGTCCGCCAATCCGTGCTTACTTTCGCTGGAACTCGCGTCGCGGTGTGATCCGCGGGAACATAGAACCACGCTGTCTTGCCGTCAACAAGAAAGAGATTCTTCTCGGGAGACTCGTACTCCCAGCGCATCTTGCCCGGACGGCGGAAATATGCAGTACCGGCCTCCACTCGGACGATATGGCCATTCTCCGTATATCGCTCGAGGAACGTGGCTCGGAGGGTGTGGGCCGCCCGGTAACGCGCCTCGAAGAGTGCTACCAGCGGTTTAGCCTCAGGATTGACATCGTAGGCGGGCAACATAGCAACGAAAAATCCTGCCAGCGCAAGGCACAGCCCGGGTCGCATAAGACGACGCACCATCTCGTTAGTCTAACAAGAAACGCAGCCCGGAAAGTCCGCCTCATTTCGCTCGGACATTCCTTGCGATGAAGACCGCCCTTGTTGCGCTGGAAACCGCAATTCTCATTCGAAACAGCAGGTAAAGATTCCAAGCTAGCATCCAAAGGTAGACCAAAATTCAGCCTAAAGTAGATTGCACTTTGCGCAGGATTCCCCAACTTGACGGCCTGCGAGGCATAGCTATCGGCCTCGTTCTGCTGCACCACTACATTTATCAGATGCATCCGTCCATGCCGGATGCGTTGTCCGCCATTTTGATACCCATCGCGGGCCTGGGCTGGTCTGGCGTGGATCTCTTTTTCATTCTCTCGGGATTTTTGATCGGCGGAATTCTGGTGGACGCCAAAGAATCGGCCAACTATTACCGCACATTCTACATTCGCAGGGTCTTCCGCATTCTTCCTATCTATTTATTTCTCGTTTTGCTTGGCTTTTTTCTCACAGCTCTTGCAACGCATTCCACAGGAGCGATGAGCGGCCTTTCGCTGCATCCCGCGCCATGGTGGTACTACCTCACATTCACCCAAAACTTTTATTTCGCGAAGCACAGCGACGTCCTAAGCTATCTGCAAATCACCTGGTCTCTGGCGGTCGAGGAGCAGTTCTACCTCACGCTTCCCCTGCTGGTTCGCAAGGTCGATAAAAACAAGCTTCTGGCTGTGGCGATCGGAATGGTGATCTTCTTCGGGGTGCTGCGCTCCGTCCTCTACTGGCATGGCTCCATCAACGCGATGCAAGCCTATGTGTTGCCCTTCTGCCGCTTCGACTCCCTTTTCATCGGTGTCGCCTGCGCCATGTTGGTCAGAAACCAAAGCTTGCTTGCCAAGCTTCAGAAACACAGCCGACTTCTCGTCGCCGTGACAATCGCCCTGGGTGCTACTTTCTTATTCATGGATCATCATCTTTGGGGGAAGAACCTATTTCTTCATACCGCCGGATTCACCCTTATCGGCCTCTTCTATGCGGCGGTGATGATGCTGGTTCTCGTTCGGCCCGAAGGCGCTTTTTCCCGGGCGCTGCAATTCAGACCGCTTATGGGGCTGGGTACCATTTCTTATTGCGTATACCTGATCCACGGCTACACGCTGATCCTCACCGACCATTTCCTGCAGATGGCTCTTCTGATTTCCGATATGGAAGTCTGGCTCACAATCGTATTGGGCGCCGCAACGACGTTCCTCTTGGCGCAAGGATCGTGGGTGTGGTTTGAATCGCATATGATCGCGCTCGGCCACAAGTTCACATACCAAGCTAATAAGTCGCCGGAGTCCGCGGCTCAGCGCGCCTGAAAAACAAGCCTGCAGGAGCAGTAACCTGAAACCTTACGATTGCCCATTTGGAGGATATTTTTCTTCGGCAGAAATGCCACTGCAGTTTATTTGGCAGACCGATGTTTTTATGGAAAAAAAGAAAAGCAGGCTAGGCCTGCTTTTCAGTCATGTGTGAATAGCGTGAATGGCCAAGGAAGAATCAAGCAAAAACCATCGCGCAATCTGCGTCTCGGACGGCGCCGCCTACTCAAGCACAGCCATATTTAGATGGCTGGGTCCGCGACGGTCGAAGTGGTTGTAAGGTTAACGCGAATCACGGCCGTTTGATCCGTAAAGAAGTGTTTGCGTCCGCTATAACCCGCGTTCAAAGGATCCGCGTTCAGTGAGAAGCTCTGGTAGTGCGTCGCCGCGTCCGGATTCAGCGCAGCATACGTAAAGGAATATCCGCTCTTCGAGCCCGCCGCTAGAACCGCGTCAATTAAGCCGGCGCTCGTCGAAGAAATAGACCCACCGTCGCCCAGATTCACCAGCGCAGGAGCGTAGCCAATATTGTACTGCGTGCTGTAAACGACTTCGGCAGTGGTGATGGCCCTGGTCATCTGCACCGCAGACGATTCGTTGGCCGACATCCTGGAAGCCATAAGGTTAGGTATGGCGATGGCAGCGATGATCAAGATGATCGCCACGACGATCAAGAGCTCGATCAAAGAGAACCCCGATTGTTTTCTCTTCTTCATAACTTTTTCCCCGAACAACTTTGCCCTCTAGTTCGATTTGACTTCTAGCAAATCACACAGTGAAAGGAGCATGTTATTGGCCAATCTTCGAAGGTGGGGCTGTCTATAAGTTGTTGATTGAAAGCATCTTATAGCTCATCGACTACCGGTTGGCGGACAACTATTGGCATTGCTGACAGAAAATGTCGGCCCTCGACAGTTCGTGACATTAAACGGCAGACTCAGAATTCGTCACCCTGGCGATGTAAAGTGAATTCAATCCAGGAAGGGGTCGACGGAAGGCTTGTACAAAAACAAAAAGCACGGGACTCGCGTCCCGTGCTTTTGTGATTCCGCCTGCAGCCAGCTGCGGGCCGCAGTGGCACCAGTTACAGTGCCGAGTCAGTGTTGGTGCAAGCCGTTCCGCCCGGATTGAAGCGGATGACACCAGACTGGTCGGAGCAGAACGCGCGCTGGCCGCTCTGGCCATTGACGCTCGGTACCGCCAGCGAAGTATAGGTAACCGCTGGTGCTCCGCCGCCTGCCGTGGCTGTGAAGTTATAACCGCTCTTCACTGCCGTGGTGGCGAGAACTTGATCAACGAGGCAAGCATTGGCGGAAGATGCATACGTCGCACCTGCGCAAGAGCTCGCCGCGCCGCCGAGGGCAGCCAAAGCTGCAAAGCCAACCGTCGGATACGTGGTCGAATAGGTCACTTCCGCGGTGTTAATGGTGCGGAGAGAGCCGACTGCCGAAGCCTCGTTCGCGGCCATACGGGACCGGAGCAGGTTCGGGATTGCGATAGCCGCGATGATCAGAATGATCGCCACGACGATCAGCAACTCGATAAGAGAGAAACCCTTCTGTTTCTTCATGATGCTTAGATCTCCTTGAGAAATTTTATTATGGTGCCAGAGCACGCCATACCTACCGCAAGCCAGAGACCAATACCGTGGCTCAGGCTGATTCGCGTTCCCATTCTCATATTTTATTGATAATACAGCACATAGTGAAAAAAGGTCGATTGATATGGGGATATTCCCTTGCCCAAGAAGGGGCAAAACCTCCTCAGATTGACCTTTTTCGTCCATCTCAAGAAGCATAAACCGTCACCAGAATTAGGCACTCGCTCCAGCGATCCTTGCCCTTGAGATCTGGGGGATTCGATCATGCATCAGCCTAAAGGTTGTGTTTCTTGGCGTAATGGCGGAAGGAACGGTAGCTGATCTTCAGAAGCTCGGAGGCCCTGGTCCGAACCCCTTCGGCCTTCTCTAATGCGAATTGCAAATATCTTCGCTCGGTCTCGGCGATGACCTTTTCAAAATCCACGCCTTCGGCTGGGAAACTCTCCAGCCGAGTTCCGGACGATGCAAATGGAGAACCATCCGAGTAGCCGGCGATCCTGTCCGGTAAAACGCGCAGGGAAATCTCTCTGCCGGTCTCCAAGGCCACTGCTCTTTCCATGGTGTTTTCC
>JBGPDI010000208.1:0-4332 GCA_041482215.1 Candidatus Acidiferrum sp.
ACAGACTTTGTTTTTCTCCTGATGAATGACCGTGCTGCGACCAGCATTCTCAAGAGCAAAGTCAAACTCGGCGCTACTGCGTCGGCTGCCGGCGGTCCCATTGGACGTGAAGCAACTGCCGCCACGGATCTATACCTTCGCGCAGAGATACTTTCGTACTCGCGCGCTCGGGGACTTTTTGCCGGCGTTTCGCTTGAGGGTTCCACACTACGGCCCGACAACCGAGCAAACCGAAAGCTTTATGGAAAAGATGTGAGTGCGAAAGCCATTGTGCTTCGGGGTGAAGTCCCGCCACCACCGTCCGCACTGGAACTGCTGTCTGTACTGAACCGCAAGTCACCCTCCAACAAATCGGCGGTCAGTGCAGGGAAATAACCGGGCGGTTAGTTTGAATGCAAAGGTCGAAGGTGGGACGCTTGGTGTACAAAAGTTGAACTCAGCGACCGAGCTGATTCAGAGACACCGAAGGAGGTTCCCCCATGCGGACTATGTATTACAAAGGCTCGCACTATTTCTGCCCTAGCAGATTGAGGAATTCTTCTTCCCTCTCCACCGGCAGCGCCACCAGATTCGCGTGGTACTCCTCCTGATCGCAGGAAATTGGCAGCAGTGCCCCTTTCGCTGCAATCGCGAACCAGCGATAATCCATACGAATTAGGAATTGTAAAATGTCCCGTGCCGCGTAGCCCCACGGCCGCGTTCGAATATCCTGTACCTCCGCCAAAATTGCTGGCCGCGATCTTGCATGCAGCAGCTTCATCGCTCCATACAGAACGGATAGTTCCGCCCCTTCCACATCGAGTTTAATCAAGTCCACTTTGAACACACCCAATTCGCCCAGTACATCATCCAGCCGACGCACGGGTACTCGCACCGTTCGGATAGGTTCGTCCACCTCCGGCGGCCGCAGGCTATTGCACCAGTCTTGAAATCCATCCACCAGATACAAATCCGCTTCCCCGTTATCCTCACCCAGCGCGCAAGACACCAATTCCGTATTCGAACAGCGGTTCACACGCAAGTGTTTTTCCAGCCGTTTGCACTCTCGCGGCGAAGGCTCGACCGCAATCACTTTGCCGGACCATCCCACTTGCTTCGACGCCAGCAGCGTGTACAACCCATGATGCGCTCCGGCATCCACCACGGTCATGTCCCGTCGAAGCAATCTCTTCACAAATCCCGTTTCCATTCGTTCGAACTCGTTGTAGATCAGTTCGTGGTCCAGCGCACTTTTTTCTGCCAGCCACCACGCACCGAATGGCAACCGCAAGGGCATGGGCATCCCGGGGAATACGCGTCGGGCCCGGTTTGCCAGAGTGATGTACTTGGTGCGCGCCGGGCTGGCCAGGAATCGCCCGATTCGCTGTGGCAGTGTGGCCCTTGCTTCTGGCTTCTTGGCCCACGGATCTTCTGGCTCACAGGGCTCCGTAACCAGCCGGAACCCCGCCACGTCGATAGCTGTGTTAGAAGCCAACAAGACCGTGCGTCGACGCCGGTGTTCCGTTGTTTCGCGAAAATCTTCATGATCTGGCAGTGGCCTTACGCGATAGACCATCCTGAAACCCACGCGGTACAGCATTTTCACTAGACTGCTCTCGCTCGGATACAGCGCCATGTTGGTTAGGCTCTGGTCGTCCTGCCGAGGCTCGTCACGCAACAGCATCGCGGGTTTTTCTTCCGGCACGCACATGCTTTCTAGCAGCAGGCATTTCCCCGTCAGCCCCCGCAGATTGCGCATCGCCTGCAGCGGATTTTCCAGGTGATAAAGGAGTCCGAAGCAAAGCACAAGATCAAATCTGCCCAGTTGCAGGATGGCCCGTTCCTCGATGTCACCCTGTTCGAACGGAATCTGCGGAAAGCGATGCCGCGCCTCCGCCACGTTTTCTTCTCTCCCGTCGAATCCGCATGCGTTCAATCCACATTCCACAAGCGTCTTCGAAAAATATCCCACGCCGCAGCCCGCATCCACGGCGTTTGAAAGCCCAAGCGCAGGCTTCAGCCGTTTCACCGCGCGCCGTATCGTTTCGCCCCGCGCTTCGATCAGTTGGCGATACTCTTTCTGATCGAATGGCGTCAGGTTGATGGTCACTTCCTCTGTCAACCTGATAGGCCGTATTTGGCGGACCCGGGAACTTTCTTGTGGGCTGGGGCTCACGAGGACGTTCTCCTTGCATTTGCACTTCTGACGCAGCCGATTCCGCGGAGGAGAGACTCCTCTCCTCTCCTCTTCAGAAACCGACGTGTCGCTGGATCAGTCGCTTCGGCTGCCGGTGCCAGGGACGAAATACCTTGAGCCGAGGGACGGCCCTACTAACCACTGGTAGTGCCAGCATGTTAGTTATATTTAGTTAATTATGCAAGTAGATTATTAGTTCCTACTGGATGGTCATCGTAGCGCTGCGTGTCGCGGCCTCGTTACTTCAGCTTCGCGGGCCTCCCCTGTATATTCTTCTGCAAATCCACTTTCCAGTTTGCCCAACTCCCGCGAGTGGAGTGTATCCAGGAAATATGGAGTGCATGGCAGCGGAGCATCCCAGCATTGGTTCGTCTCCACCGGCACGTAAATCGTCAGGCCGGAAGAGGTTTTACGCGTTATCAGTGTGGCATTCGGAAAATGCAGAAATGTTCGAACGCCCACGCTTGGACGCAACTCCGAATTCCAGAACAGACGCGGATGCACGGCCCACGCTGTCATCATCAGCAGCGCCGCGAGTGCAATTCGAACCTTCCTCATCTGATTAAGAAACTGTACCGCGGCAAAAGATCCCAACGTTGCCGCCGCCGTCCAGATTGCTGCTTCTCCAAAACGTATCGCCGGCGCTTTCAGAAACCAGAAAATCAAACCTGCAACCGCAGGCGCCAGCAGCCACAGCCATTCTGGAAGCGCGCTTCGCTCCTTGCGCCCCATTCGAACGATTCCTGCTACACCCCCTAGCAGAACGAAAAACAGAGGAATCAAAAACCCTCCTCGTTCTCGAATCAAATCGCGGAACCATGGCCGCACCCACGCCCATCCGTGTGCGTACGTGATCGTATAGTCCGGAACCCGCGCGAACGATTGTGCAAAATTCCCCTCAAATTGCGTTATCAGCTCCGGCACTTTCCAGTCCACCGGAATCCCCAGCGCCGCGCTCGGGAAAAAAGGATATCCCGTCAAGACCAGTCCCCGCCCAATCCACGGCAGCACAATCAACACCGACAAAATCACTGCGAGCCCCAATTTTCGCTTCATCACCGGAGCGTTGAAGCCCAACGGCCACAATTTCAGAAACGCTACCGCCCAGCCTCCGAAAGCAAATACCGCGCTGGAAATCTTGAATGTCACCGCCAGTGAAAAAAGCACCATTGCAATTACGAGGTCCTTAGCACAGGAGTCGTTCTTGCCCCGTTCAAAGGATTCATCATCAAGGCCCCGGAACAACATGGCCGCTCCAACAAGGCAGACTACGCTCGTAGGAATGTCCGTGTTGGTCCCCACGATCTTGCCGGTGGCCGTCCAGATTGCCGCCGGGACAGACAGAATTGTCAGGAACCAATCGCTGCCGGCAATTTTCCTCGCTGGATCGGAAAGCCTGTGGCCGCGAAATACGCGAAGAGCTGCGGGAAGAATTGAAGCGCAGAGCGCAGCGATTATGAATCCATCAAAGAGGTGGTGGGCCAAATCGCGCCATGGCCCCTGATCCATTCCCGAAATCCAAAGCAACACCGAAGAATTAAATCCCAGCTGGGCGCGCAAATTGCCCAGCCCGGGAACCAGCCGGTACGTTGTGAACCACCGCAGAGCCTGCCCGCCATACAATCCCGTGTCGTAATGCTCCCCGGGCGCGGCCGCCCGAAACGCAATAAACGTCGCCACTGAGATAGAGAGAAGTCGTGCCAGCCATAGCGGTTCTTTCGTTTCGACCGGCCTTCGGACGAACGACGCCCAATTCCAAATCCACCCCACGAGGCTCACGCCGGCCACCAAATAAACGAGCAGAAGATCAATCGGCCTGAAGAAGTGATAAATCTGAAGAATGGCGCCGATCAGCGCCAGCCCTGTCCACATCGCATCCAGGGCCGAAAATGAAAAGCCCAGCCAGCGAAGCGGCACTCCACCCACGCCCATGCAAACCGCGGCACAGACAAACCACGTCACAAGTATGCAAAGGATGATGAGGGCGATCATCGAGGCGAGATTCTAGCAGGCTGGCGTTACTTTAGGGAATTAAGAGCTTCACCCCTGTAAGCGAATGAGCTACTTGCGTCGTTCGAATGGGTTATGCGGCAGCGTTCGAACGTGTCTCTTCGGCCGGCAGCTTCCACCACGCTAGCAAAAAAATCACTAGCGAC
>JBGPDI010000209.1:0-4272 GCA_041482215.1 Candidatus Acidiferrum sp.
ACAATCACGACCGGCCTCACCGCGGAGTCGGAAATCGCACTCCGTACGAAGCCTACTTGGCTTTCGCAGTTGGACTAAAGAAAGAGGCCCTGACTGTCTAAATTAGTGGGGAGCACTACAAGCCTGTCCTTACTCACGATTTGTATGGGGATTTTGGCGCAAGAACCACGGTGCGTTCTGGAGGTACCGGCGATTGTGGCGTTGCCCGACGCTACTCTTGTTCAGGGGCTCGCTGCCGACGGTTTTGCCGCACACGACGAACGTGGGCCTGCGAAAATAGAGTTGGTGAACTCAGACCGTGGCCCCCGGCGCATCCTTTTCATTGTTGAGACTGGAAAACAAGTTCCACTCGAAGTACGGAAGATCCAAGCCGAGATTCTCAAGGCTATACTTGAGTTGGCTCGTCCTGAAGATTCGTTTGCACTGTTAACCACACGCGGGCCACGGAGGGAAGTGCCATTCGGCGCTGCTCGCGAAGCGCTTACAAGCGCCATGAATGAGATTGGAACAGGTATATCTGGCAAGAACCAAGAGGGCGGTACTATGGACACAATTTTTGAAGGAATCGATTGGTTCCAGGGCCATAAGATCGGCGATGCCATACTTGTTCTAACCATCGGTCTAGAGAGTAATCACCGTGTCAGTTTCGCAAGGGTTCGGGACGGTTTGACCAACGCGCATATTCATGTTTTCGGTTTTCAGCTTGGACCAATTATTGCAGGTTATTACCAAACGGGTTTTGGAACGGGGCCCATTGGTCAGACAGTTCCCACCGCTTGGATCGATCCCAACCATGAAAATCTGTTCGCATTGAGCAGATACACAGGCAGTTTCGTGACCCTTGAGAACGCTGAAGGTGACCCCTGGAAGGAATACAAACTTACTGACGAACGCATGCGCGCGATCCGACACGTCGCGCAGCAGGTCTACAAGGCCATTGTAGAGTTTTACAGAATTCAGATAAAGGGATCGTCAAGAAACACTGAGATTGGTTTGGCAGATTCAATTCGCAAGCAACTTCCTCGAGCTGAAGTTATTTATCCCAGGAATATTCAAAATTGCCTCGAGGTTGTGGGCTCGGCTCGCCATTAGGTAAGATGATTTATAAGGTCAATTTCATGCGCAAATGTTTCTTGTTCGTCCTCTTCTTCACTGTCGCCGTCGCCACCATGGCCCAGCAAACTCCGCCGGCCTCCCACTTCGACGGCAATTCCTGGTGGTCTCACGTCAAATTTCTCGCTGACGATTCTCTCGAAGGCCGCGACACAGGCAGCGAAGGTCTTCGCAAAGCCCAGGCCTATGCCGTCGAACAACTCCAGAAGGCCGGTCTCGAGCCCGCAGGTTCGAATGGCTTCTATCAGCCCGTCCGTTTCAATCAATATCAGGTGGATGAAGCAAAGTCCTCGCTTGCGCTCGTCACCGGCGGCCAATCCAAATTTGTTTCCTTCGCCGATGATGCTTTCATCAGCTCTCGTGCCACTCGCACGTCCGTCACTGTCTCTGCGCCTTTGGTTTTTATCGGCTACGGCCTGAAAATCCCCGAAAAAAATCTCGACGAACTGGCCAGCCTCGATCTCAAAGGAAAAGTCGTCGTTTATCTCGCCGGCTCTCCCTCGGATATTCCCACCGCTCTCGCCTCGCACTATCAAACTGCTGGCGAGCGCTGGAAATTTCTGCACGCCGCTGGCGCTATCGGCATCATTAACATTGCCAATCCCGCCTCCATGGACATTCCCTGGTCCCGCATTTCCGCCAATCGCAATCACCCGTCCATGGATCTCGCCGATCCCGAGTTCTTCGACACTCCCGGTCTTCAAATAGCCGTCGCCTTCAATCCTGCCTCCGCTGAGCAACTTTTCGCCGGCTCCGGGCACACCTTCGCCGAAATTGCGGCCCTCGGCAAAGACCGCAATCCTCTCCCGCATTTCCCGCTGGCCGTTTCGCTAAAAGCCAACGCCGTCATCCAAACCAAATCTCTCGAATCCGCCAACGTCGTCGCCAAACTTACCGGCTCCGATCCATCTCTCAAAAATGAATACGTCGTCCTCTCCGCGCACATCGATCACGTTGGCATCGGCGCACCCATCAACGGCGATAGTATTTACAACGGCGCTCTGGACAATGGCTCCGGCAGCGCTCTCGTTATGGACATCGCCGCCAGCCTCAAAGCCCATCCCGAAAAAATCCAGCGCTCCATCCTTTTTGTCCTGGTCACCGCCGAAGAAAAAGGACTTCTCGGCTCCAAATATTTCGCCACTCATCCCACCGTCCCGCCAAAATCCATCGTAACCGATGTTAACGTGGACATGTTCCTTCCCATCGTCCCGTTGAAAATTCTGAAAGTCGGCGGCCTTGAAGAATCCGACCTCGGCACTCGCGCCGCTGCCGTTGCGCAGTCCATGGGCATTAAACCCATCGCCGATCCGGAGCCGCTACGCAACGGCTTCATCCGCAGCGATCAATACAGCTTCATCAAGCAGGGCGTTCCTTCCGTAAAAGTCGACGTCAGTTTCGAACTCGGTACGCCCGACCAAAAAATCTTCAAGGACTGGCTCACCAACCGCTACCACGCCCCCTCCGACGACATAAACCAGCCAGTCGATCTCCAGACTGCCGCGGGCTACGAAGAATTCACCCGCCGCCTTCTGCTCGAGACCGCCAACACCCCTGCCCGCCCGCGTTGGAAGCCCGACTCCTTCTTCCGCCGCTACGCCACTGAATAGTTTTGGATTCTTGCCTTTGTAGGGGCCGGCTTTAGCCCGGCCCACCGCCCTCTTCTCTGCGCCCTCAGCGTCTCTGCGTTGAGCTTTCCCCGATTCTTCTCCGCAAAAACCTCCGCTCAATATCATTCGTCGCCAACTCCAACGCCCGCCGATAAGCCTCCGCCGCCTCTTCCAGCCGCCCCAATCGCCGCAGTAAATCCCCACGCGCCGCTGGCAGCAAGTGAAACTCTTCCAGTTCCTGCCGTTTTTCAATCTCGTCGAGCAGCGCCAACCCCTCTTCCAACGATCGCCCCATCGCCACGGCCACCGCCCGATTCACTTCAATCACCGGCGAAGCTTGCGTTCTCAATAAACCGTCATACAGTCCCGCAATCTGTACCCAGTCCGTCTCATTCGCAGTCTTCGCGTTCGCGTGCAGCGCCGCGATCGAAGCCTGCACTGCATACACCCCCGTCCCCCCGTGCCGCAGCGCTCTCTCCAAAATCTCCGTCCCTTCGCTAATCTGTTCCGAGTGCCACAAACTCCGATCCTGCTCCTCCAACAAGACTAACTCTCCCTCCGTACTCACCCGCGCATCCCGCCGCGAATCGTGCAGCAGCATCAACGCCAGTAACGCCTGCGCCTCCGCTTGCTGCGGAAGCAGCCCGCACAAGACACGCCCCAGTCGAATCGCCTCCGCGCAAAGCTCTCGCCGAATCAAAGCATCGCCGCTGCTGGCCAGATACCCTTCATTGAAAATTAAATAAACGACCAGGAGCACGCCATCCAGCCGCTCGCGCAACTCTTCCTGCGAAGGCACTCGATAGGGAATCCCCGCCTCGCGAATTTTTCCTTTCGCTCGCACGAGCCGCTGCGCCATCGTCACTACGGGAATCAAAAACGCGCGCGAAAGTTCCTCCGTCGTAATTCCGCAAACGGTTCGCAGCGTCAGCGCCACGCGCGCTTCCAGCGGCAGCGATGGATGGCAACAAGTGAAAATCAGCCGCAAGCGATCATCCGCAAACATTTCCTCGTCCAACTCACTCTCCGGCAGCGCAGCAATCTCTGCGGTCTTCGCAATCTCCGTGGCCTTCTGTTCGAATCGCCGCTCGCGTCGCAACCGGTCAATCGCCTTGTGCCGCGCCGTGCTGATCAGCCACGCCCGCGGATTCGCCGGAGTCCCCGCCGCAGGCCACTGCCGCAGCGCCACGGCATACGCCTCCTGCAACATTTCTTCCGCCAGGTCAAAATCGCCCAGCAGACGAATCAATGTCGCCAGAATCCGTCCCGATTCATCGCGATGCAGTTTTTCAAAATCCATTAGGAAGGAATTTCAGCGCCACTCTTTGCACGTAGTGCACGAGGCACTCCGGGCAAAGAGTAGCGCACCGTCGTCATCATTCAACAACTGCAAATCCTAGGCTTGCACTGCCTTTCCGCGAACCGCAATCGGCCGCACCTCAATTGTTCCATTTCGCGCCGAAGGAATCCGCGCTGCTATAGCGATCGCTTCGTCCAAGTCGCTGGCATCCACCAGAAAATAGCCGCCCAGCTGCTCCTTGGTTTCCGC
>JBGPDI010000210.1:0-4152 GCA_041482215.1 Candidatus Acidiferrum sp.
CCACGCCGCGTGGTACAGCAACCCGCGCGCCGCCTCAATCTCCGTCTGCATATCCGCAATCATCCACTGAATCGCCTGAAACTCCGCAATCTTCTTCCCGAACGCCGCGCGCTGCTTCGCGTACTTCACCGTTTCTTCCAGCGCCCCTTGCGCCAAGCCGACTGCCTGCGCCGCAATCCCAATCCGCCCGCCATCCAGCGCGCTCAGCGCGATCTTCAGCCCCTGGCCCTCTTCGCCCAGTCGGTTCTCCACCGGCACCACGCAATCATTCAGCAAAATCTCCACCGAAGGCGACGACCGCTGCCCCATCTTGTCCTCATGCCGCCCCACGCGAAATCCAGAAAATCCCGGCTCGACCAAAAACGCGCTAATGCCCTTGCCACCCGCGTTCGGATCGGTCTTTGCAAAAACCAGCAGCACGCCAGCGACGCTGCCATTTGTCACCCAAGTCTTCGTGCCGTTAAGGCGATAGGAAAAAGCAGATCCCTCGCTTCGCTCGGGATGACCGCTCTGGGTTGGACAGCGAACGGCAGTGGCTTGAATTCCCGCAGCGTCCGATCCCGCCGCCGGCTCCGTCAGGCAAAACGCTCCTAGCGTTTCGCCCGTGGCCATGCGCCGCAAATACTTTTTCTTTTGTGCGTCGGTGCCAAACATCAGCAGCGGCGCCTGCACCGCCGAATTCGTCACGCTGATCGCCGTGGACATCGCTGTAAACACGCGCGCCACTTCCTCCAGCATCAACACATACGAAACGGTATCGAGCCCCGGCCCACCCCACTCCTCCGGCATCAACATCCCGCAGCAGCCCATCTCGCCAAGTTTCTGGATGGCCTCCGCCGGAAACTTCTCCGCCTTCTCCATCTCCTTGACGACCGGGCGCACCTCCGCCTCCATGAATTGGCGGACGGTATCGCGAATCAGTTTTTGGTGGTCGTTAAGAGAAAAATCCATCGTCTCTTTGTACGCGGGGTACGCACGATCCTAGCACAGCCAAGCAGCAAGCAGAAGGCGGGGAGGGACTATAGGCTTGTCCCACGCGCCGCAAAAGTCAAAAACCCCATACGCAAGGGCGGCGTATGGGGCACCCGGCTCGGCTTACCTAGCCTTCCCGGAGGCGACTGCTAATCTTGATATTTCTACTGAAACCGACCGTTCCCTGTCTGTGATGGCCGTTACCCAGCTATGTGATGCAGGTTACGACGCCCTCCTCTGAGCAGAGTCCATATTTTGATTTGGGTTGGAGGTACAAAATGCAAAAAGATGAGCGGGACCTCTTGGAAGTTCTGAAGTTCGAACTTCAATTCCTTGAAGATGGAGGCTATGGGCGTTCGCCGAGAACTCCTTGGAGGCCTCAATATATTTTCGAAGACTCTCTCACTTGCATGAACTACGATTCCAAAGAGAATCCCGGTCCGTGCAGTGATTGTGTACTGATGCAATTAGTGCCGCCCGAGCATCGTTCCGAGAAGATTCCCTGCCGCCACATTCCGTTCAACACATCGGCCGAGAACTTGGATTCACTCTACCGGTACGGCAACCAACTAGAGACAGAAGAGACGGTTGGAGCCTGGCTGAGGGCCACTATTCAGAGCCTGGAAGAAGAACGAGCAGCGGCTCGACAGGTTCACAGCAAACAGCCGCACTCCGCCGGCGGAACGGTGAGAGGAACTCCTCTGTACCAAGAGCAGCATCCAAAGTGTGCAAATCCTGTGTGTCCGACTGCCTTTCATTGGACTGGGGGCGGCAAGTTTTTTCGATTTCGGCCCGATCCGGTTTCGGCAACTGCGGATAATCCAACAGCTGATTCGCCAGGCGGAATCCATGGCGTAAGACATTATTGGCTGTGCGAGCGTTGCTCACATGTCTTTACACTGGTAAACGACGAAGAATACGGTGTCACGCTCAAGCTGATCTGGCCTGAACTCGCGGTCGGAAAAACTCACAAGGAGTTGTCAGCAGCGTAGCGGATCTGGCGCTCACTCAGAGAAGTTGTTTCGTCTACTTCAAAACGCTAATGCGCAGTGGGCTCTCGGGCCGATCCACCACCAATTCGGGATGTCCGCGCCGAAAGGTTTCGGCCACGTGGCAGTTCCAGCAGACAGGCCAGTGCGTCCCCAACACTTCCTGTAGCTTTTCAGCAGGGATCTTGTCCCATTCAACAGTCTTTCGCTCGGAATCCACCAGCGCCGGTGCATGATCGTGCCAGTGAATTTCTCCGAACGGTTTGTGGCAGTACACGCACTTCTGTCCCTGATACCACCGGTTTATGATCGTCCAAACGAGGCAGGCCTTTGGCGCTTCCTGGATTTGTGCCAAACACTCTTGTCCACAGGCCTCCCTTTCAGGCCAACGCGAGCATTCACTCAACCTCAACTGTTGGTTCCCAATTGTTGCCCCGACGGCCGCCTTTCCTGCTGCAACACCTACTGCCGAAGGCTGGTGCGTTTCTGGACATGAGACCAGCCTCTTTCCTCGAAACTTTAGATAGGTGCGCAAAGCGCGACGCAGCCCTATCACCACGAGAACAGCCGCTGCGATCACTAACACAAGAAGGACGTATTTCATGGCCGCTCCTTTTTGGTGCCGCCTCCGCAGGCCAAGCCAAGCCCGCTTTAGCACCATTTAAGCGACCCGAGAGACCCGATTACAAATGGAAGAGAATTCACTTTCGGTCCTGGAGGCTTCCCTCAGCCGCTTCCAGACTCTTACTTCTACACACTTGGCTTTCTATTTGGCTGTGACTGGGTTCACTTTACTGCGTGACGGCGGCCACTCAAATCTCGGAAGAAGGTGCCCGCATCCCGGACCAGCTCACTTCAAGCGGTAGTCTTGCGCAGCTGAGCCCCCGGGATTCGGGGCACAGCGCGCAGAGCTACCGCTGATTGGTAATTCTGGCGTAACTCCGGGTTTCTACTGCACCACGAGCGCGTTCTCAAACGAATAATCGCTGCTTATCTGTTTGACCTGCTCGTTCACCAGCGGATGCCGAACGTAAGTGGAATAATGTTGGTTGTAACCTTATTGTAAGAAGCGTGGTGATACCTGACCTCTGTGTAGAGCTTCGCGTGACTCTCGCCCAGCTGATACGTGAGGCCTCCGCCGATATTCTCGCCGAATTCGTTGGCGCTTCTGCTTCCCGTTATGACGTTTACGCTCCCGATCGTGCATCCATACCACCAGGACCAGTAGGGATCGCAGATGACACCCACACCGGGCGTCGTGGTTTCACCCGAGCGATGGTACCAGCCTATTCCACCGATCACGTAAGCTCCGAACTTTCGTCCGATCGGGAAGTGGACAATAGGATTGAATGTCCATGCCTGCTGTCTGGCGCTTGCGCCGGGTGTCTGAAGCAACTGCTTGGTCATCGAGTTGATGGGCAAGTCCTGCCACATGTATTCGGTGTCCACGCCGAGATTCTTGGTGAAATTATACCCTCCACCAATAACAAAATGTCCGCCATCATTGACGAAAGTACTCAAGTCTCCCTGTGGGAAGCTGATTCCGCCACCCACGTTGAAGAGCCATTTGCTGTAGTCTTGGGCGTGCGCTGAAGCAAGCACAAAAAGAGCAATCGGTATTGCTAGGAAAAACCGCAAACGAGTCATATAGTCCTCCGCCTGGAGAATAGGTTTTAGATTGCCGCCTCAGAAACTGTCAGAAGTTACAGCCCGAAACGAATGTGGGTAGCAGAACTCGAAGATTTTGACAATGTGGTCAACTATGCACCAAAAAATGAATGGACATCGCCGAGCTGTTTTTGGAGTTGCGATCCAAGGCGGAAGTTGCGCCGCCAAGACACTTCTCTCACCTTCTGAGACGGCTCATGCGAGCTACTGATGATTAGGAGCGGAAGAGGCCGGTGCGGCGGCGGGAAAAGATGCATCGTGCGGCGCCCGGGAACCGTGGCATTGGCACTGTCAAGACTAGCACCCCACATCATCCGCTTTGCACTAACTCCTTGTTAGTTGCATTACCTGACATGTGGATTCGTGTTGTCCGAGCTGCGTGTTTATGGGAGGTCTATCTTAGGCGTACCGAATCTGGGGCACCTGTGATCTTTCAAGAGGTTGTCCATTCGATTTGACTCGGAGAAGCTGGTTGTGACGAGCAACTAGGTTTCTTTGGAGGAATCGAATGGACATTCATAAG
>JBGPDI010000211.1:0-4060 GCA_041482215.1 Candidatus Acidiferrum sp.
ACTCACCGACGGCAAGAAAATGATTTTCCTGGCCAGCCATGAGGGCCAGGCTATTCTCTTCCGCGAGACGGAAGTGCGCCCGATGGGTCGCAACGCCGGCGGCGTGAATGGTATGGACCTCGACAAGGACGATTACGTCGTGAGCATGGACGCGGTGCAGCCGGACTTCGAAATTATTGCCAAGGAGCACAAGACCACTACGCAGAATCTAGAGGATCTCGAAAACGAACAGATCAAGGACTCGCTGGTAACGCTGATGCTGACCGTGTCCGAGAAGGGCTTCGGCAAACGCACGCCGCTGGCCGAGTACCGCATCACATCGCGCGGCGGCAAGGGCGTGGTCAATATGAAAACCACGGACCGCAACGGGTCAGTGGTTGCCACACTCCAAGTGACTGAAGAATCCGATGTGATGATCATTGCGCATAACGGCAAAGTCATTCGCGTTCACTCGAACGAAATCCGCGAAGCCGGCCGCTCGACGCAGGGCGTGCGTTTGCTGCGGCTCGAGGACGACGATTCTGTCGCCGCTGCTGCGGTTTTGCAGGAAGAAAACGAAGAAGAAAAGAAGTAGTCCATCAGGAGAAATCGATTTCGGAGTTAGGGGTACCTGCCACTGCGGGTGCCCCTACTTTTTTGCTTTGCCGTTTCTCGCGTCACATTTAACGCGCAAGGATGCTAGAATTCTCGCCCTTATGAAAATCACACGACGATTTATTGCGTTCTTGCTCGTGCTTGTTGCGCCGCTGGTCCTTTTTTCGCCAGCGCAAACGGCGAAGAAGGCTGCAACCAAGGACCATTACCTCGCTTATGTGGGGACGTACACAACGAAGACGGAAAGCAAAGGCATTTATGAGTATGAGTTTGATGCCGACAGCGGCAAGCTGACGCCAAAGGGTGTTGCGGTGGAGACGCCAGACCCGTCGTGGGTGGTGGTGCACCCCAGCGGAAAATATGCGTATGCCGCGAACGAATCGGGCAAGGCCAGCATGGTGAGTGCCTTTGCGCGCGATGCAAAGAGCGGGAAGCTGACTTTGCTGAATCAACTTCCGGCGCTTGGCGAGGACCCGTGTTATTTGTCGTTCGACAAAACCGGCAAGTACTTGTTCGTAGCGAACTACACTTCGGGGACCATTGCCGTTTTTCCCATTTTGGCGGATGGCCGATTGGGAGAACACACCGCATCGTTGAAGGATCAGGGAGCATTGGGTCCGAACAAGGGACACCAGGAAGCGCCGCACGCGCACTGGATTGAAGCTACAGCGCACAACCATTTCGTTTACGTCTCCGACCTTGGGCTGGATCGCGTGCTGATCTATAGGTTTGACGCGGCTAAAGGCACGCTGACGACGGGCGAACTGCCTGAGTCATTCTCTGCGACGCTCAGTCCTGGCACAGGGCCGCGGCATGTGGCGTTTGGACCGGCTGGCAAATTCATGTATGTGTTGGGCGAGCTACAGTCAACTGTGACTGTTTTTGCGAATGAGGCGCAAAACACGTACCGCAGCGTGCAGCAAATCTCCGCCCTGCCGAAGGGATTTACGGGACGGAATGACGCGGCGGAAATCGCCGTGCATCCCAATGGGAAATTCCTGTATACGTCCAATCGGGGTCACGAGAGCATTGCGGTTTTTGCGATCGATCCCGCGAAGGGGACTCTTACGTTCGTCGCGCATGTTCCGACCGATGGGAAAGAGCCGCGGCATTTTGCCATCGACCCTACTGGCAAATTCCTGCTGGCAGAAAATCAATTGTCGAACAACATCGTGGTTTTCAAGATCGACGCTGCGACAGGTGGCTTGACGCCGACCGGGCAGGTCGTTGAAGTACCTTCGCCCGTCAACTTAACTTTCGTCGCCGCTGAGTAGCGCGCTGCGTTACAATCCGCCTTCACATTCATGGCAATCGGGGAGAGACAAATGATGGATTCAAGAAAAGTGTGCACCTCGTTGCTGCGTAGTCTCGCGTTGCTGCTTTTGTTTTCCGCGGCGAGCGGCGCAGCGGCAGGCGATGAGACGGCGCCGGCGCGCGATCCGAAGCAAGCGGTGGACGAGGCCTACACAGCGAAGATTCAGAAATACACGACGGCGCCGTATTTCACATCGCCGCTTGTCAATTACCTTCCGGCCTCGAAGAACGTGCCGACTCCCGAAGCTGTGCTGGGCGACGTCGCCGGTGCGCCTGGCGTGCTGCCCTACGCCGAAGATGTTTACAAGTACATGCGCCTGCTGGAGAAGGCCAGCCCCTGCGTGAGGGTTTATTCGATCGGGACGACGGAAGAAGGGCGAGAGATGATCGCGGTGGCCGTTTCTTCGTCCGAGAATTTGAAAAACCTGGACGAAAATCGCGCGCGGCTCGCAAAGCTGGCTGACCCACGAACGATCAAGCTCGATGATGCCGAAGCCGACAAACTCGTTGCGCAAGCCGTGCCCGTTTACTACATCACGGGTACGATCCATTCCCCCGAAACCGGTGCGCCAACCGCGCTGATGGAACTAGCCTATCGGCTGGCCGTGGACGAAAGCCCGTACATCCGCGAAATCCGCGACGGTATGATCACGCTGATTACGCCGGTGGTCGAGGTGGATGGCCGCGACCGCATGGTGGACATTTACAAATGGCATCTCGCCCACCCGAAGGATTTTTATCCGCCGCTGATCTATTGGGGAAAGTACGTGGCGCACGACAACAATCGCGACGCCATGGGAATGACTCTCAAGCTGTCGGAAAACGTACTCAACACGTACCTGGGCTGGAAAGCGCAAGTGATTCACGATTTGCACGAATCTGTCCCGTATCTTTACGACAATACTGTAGGCGATGGCCCCTACAACGCGTGGGTCGATCCGATTCTCACCGACGAATGGCAGATGATCGGCTCGCGAAACGTTGCGGACATGACCAAGTTCGGCATGCCGGGCGTTTTTACTCACGGCGATTTTGATACCTGGTCCCCAGGCTACTTAATGTTCATGGCCGCGATGCACAATGGCATCAGCCGGCTGTATGAGACTTTCGGCAATGGTGGTGCGGACACGCAGGAGCGCACGCTTGACCCTGAAGAATATTCGCGCACGTGGTTTCGCCAGAACCCTCCGCTCCCGAAGGTAATGTGGTCGCAGCGCGACAATAATAATTACGAGCAAACCGGTCTTCTGACTTCGCTCCACTATTTCAACGAGAACAAACGGCTTTTCCTGAAGAATTTTTATCTGAAGTCCAAGCGCTCGGTGACGAAACCGGGTGCGGAAGGCCCCACAGCTTACGTATTACCAGCCGATGACCCTCGTCCCGGTTTGCAGGCGGAGCTGCTGCGCGTGCTGCAGAAGCAAGCGGTGGAAATTTCACGCGCAAAGTCAGCGTTCACGATTGCGCTGCCAGTAAAAAAAGAATCCAAGACCAAGAAGCCCGCGGAATCCAAAGATAAGGGAAAAGAAAAGGAGACCAAACCGGCACCGACGTCGCGCGAGTTTCCAGCTGGCAGCTACATCGTTCGAATGGACCAGCCCTACTCGCGAATCGCCGATGCGCTGCTGGATCATCAGTATTGGAGCCCGGAAGATCCGCAGAAGACGCCCTACGACGACACGGGCTGGACGTTTGGCGAGCTCTTCGGCGTACAAGTGACGCGCGTAACCGATCCGAAAGTTCTCGATGCAGCGATGGAGCGCATCGTAGAGATTCACGCGCCCGGCGGCGTCAAGGGCGAGGGCGCGGTCTTTGTGATCAACAATACGGCCGAGCCTGCGCTGGCCACTCTGCGCTACAAGATGAAGGACGCAGCAGTTGAAGCCGCGGAAGAACCGTTCGAATCCGGCGGGAAGAAATTCAATCGTGGCTCATTTGTGTTTCGAAACGCGAGCCGAGCTGATCTTGATCGCGCCGCGGCAGATTTGGGTTTGCAGGTCGTCGCGCTAGGCGCTGCTCCCAGCGTAAAGACGCACCCCGTTCGCGCCGCGCGCATCGCCTACGTCCACACCTGGCTCAGCACGCAAATGGAAGGCTGGTGGAGGCTGGCGCTCGACGATCTGAAAATTCCATACGACTACATCAGCACGCA
>JBGPDI010000212.1:0-3940 GCA_041482215.1 Candidatus Acidiferrum sp.
CTCAAGACCACCCGCGTATCAGCGATGACGAACGACGCATGCTGCTTTCCGAAACCCAGGAAGTTTACGCCAAAGAAAAACCGCGCCAACGCTGGCTACATCTCTTGAAGCTGCCGCAAACCTGGGGAACCATCATCTCCAAAGCCCTCACCGATCCTGTTTGGTTTTTCATTACCGACTGGTTTCCCATCTACCTGCTCGCCAAAGGCATCGAGTTCAAAACCGGCTTGCTGGCTGTGTGGGTCCCTTTTCTTGCCGCGGACTTGGGCAATTTCTTCGGCGGCGGCATGTCTGGATATTTGATTCGCCGCGGCTGGCCGCTTGGCGCCGCGCGAAAGGCGCTGGTTGTTTTCGGAGGCGTCGGCGTGATGGTCCTCATCCCCACTATCTTCACCGCGAACTTGTATTTGATCACTCTGCTTTTCGCACTCGCCACCTTTTCCTACGCCTCGTTCTCGACCATCGCCAACGTCTTGCCCACGGACCTCTTCACCAGCGACGCCGTAGCTTCCGTCAGTGGTCTTAGCGGAACGGGCGCGGGAATCGGCACCATCATCGCATTCGAATTGATCGGACATTTTTCCGATGCGCGCCAGGCTTCCGCCGTTCATTCCTTCGACCCGATCGTGATCGTCGCGGGCTTGATCCCCTTCTTCGGCATGATTCTCGTCTTGCTGCTCGTGCGCAATACGCGCGCTACCGATCAAGGACTTGTGCGGCGAATATGATTCGCTAATTGCTCCCCTGGAGACCCCGCTGCCCCCAGTTGTCTTTCTTTCAATTTTCTGGGATAAGAATCCAAACCAATTGCGATTTCGCCGAGAAGCATTGGTCAATCAGCCCTCGGCTCGCGATCTAAAATCTATTTCGACGGAGAATCGATGAAACGCGCCGCAAGGATCCTACTGAGCCTAGTTCTCGTCCTCGTTTTCCTCGCAGCCGCTGCCATCACATTTACAATCGGCTGGCGCCCCTTCATCGGCCCCAAGACTCGTCCGCTCACCGCCCGCACGTTCGAACGCACGCCGCAGCGCCTCGAACGCGGCAGGTACATTGCCAACGCTCTGAGCGGCTGCATTTATTGCCATTCTCCACATGATTGGAATGCTCCCGGCACTCCCTACGTGCCCGGTAGGGAAGGAGCCGGCGGCGAACTCCCTTATGCCGATCTTCCCGGACGTGTCGTCGCGCCCAATCTCACTCCGGATCCCGAAACCGGCGCTGGCCTTTGGACCGACGATCAATTTGCCCGTGCCATCCGCGAAGGCATCGGTCACGACGGTCGCGCTCTTTTTCCCATGATGCCTTACACGCATTACCGGCAAATGCCGGATGAGGATCTTGCCTCCGTCATTGTTTATCTTCGCTCACTAACTCCTCTTCGCAATTCCTTGCCGAAGACCGAAATCATTTTCCCGGTAAAATATCTCATACGCGGTGTCCCTGAGCCCGTTGTCTCTTCTGTCCCCGATCTCGCGTCCGCTTCTGATTCCCTCAAACGCGGCGAGCAGCTTGTCAACTTAGCAGGTTGCGCCGATTGCCATACCCCTCAGGAAAAAGGCCAGGACATTCCTGGCATGGTATTCGCCGGCGGATTCCCGTTCCCCGGTCCCTGGGGGAACGTCGCCTCCGCGAATCTAACCACCGATCCCTCGGGCATCCCCTACTATGACGAAGCTCTTTTTCTGCAAGCCATGCACACTGGCGCCGTCAAAGCTCGGCAACTGAACCCCATCATGCCGATCAAAGTTTACAAAAACCTTACTGATGACGATCTCAAAGCCATGTTTGCATTTTTGCGCACCCTGAAACCCATCCAGCATCGTGTTGATAATTCCGAGCCGCCGACATTCTGCAGGCTGTGCCGCCAGAAACACGGAGCCGGAAATCGCAACTAGCGGAATTATCCGAGCAGGGAACTAATCCTCGCCGTCAATCCATGTCGGATTTGCGACCTAGCATTCGCAATCGTGGTATATAGTTTTCGCACTCAGACCCACAAATGGAGGGCGCACCATGAAGCTCAAACTCTTAGTATTCGTCGCACTACTTTCGATCCTAAATTTCGACGCCGTTGCGCAAATCCCAGCCCCGCCACCGGCCGCTCCACAGAAGCCAACTCCTCCTACACCTCCCCAGGATCCCTTCGCCCTGATTCCTGCTCCCAAGCCCGAGGACGTCAAATCCATCGACGGCATCCTCACCGCTCTTTATGCCGTCATTTCCGGCCCAGCCGGCGAACGCGACTGGAATCGCTTTCGTTCTCTATTTTTGCCTGGCGCCACGCTTACTTCCGCCGGAAAAGACCGAGATGGCAACATTCGTGTTCGTCCACGATCCGCGGAAGAATATGTTCGCGGCGCTGGCGGCTATTTCTCCCAGCACGGCTTTTTTGAAAGCGCGCTCGTCAGCCGCGTCCAGACATTCGGCAACATCGCCCACGTTTTTTGCAGCTACGAATCCCGCAACGCTCTAGGCGAAGCGCCCTTCGCGCGTGGCATCAACAGCATCGAGCTGGCCTTCGATGGCAAGCGCTGGTGGGTCGCCAGCATCCTTTGGGACGAAGAACGCCCCGACAATCCACTCCCCAAGGAATTCGTTACCAAGCCCGGAACCAATTGATACTCGCTAAGTCTGAGGGAAATACAAATGACTTCGCCATCCAACGCTCCCACGAACGCTAGCGCCGAGCGCGTCATCGCCGATCTTCGCGAACTCGCCTCGCTAACCTCCACTGCCGCTGGCGCTCAGCGCCTCGCTTGGGGCCCCGTTTGGCGCACTGCGCGCGATTGGTTTCGCGCCAAGCTTTCCGAAATCAAACTCACTCCCGTAGCCGACGCCGCCGGCAACAATTGGATCACGATTCCCGGAGCCTCCGACAAGACCGTAATCCTCGGCAGTCATCTCGATTCCGTCCCCAACGGCGGTTGGCTGGATGGGTGCCTCGGATTTCTAACCGGGTTCGAAGTCCTGCGTCGGATTGCGAACGAGTTCTCCGGCCCGCCGCCCATTACGATTCGCCTGGTCGACTGGGCTGATGAAGAGGGCGCGCGCTTCGGCCGCAGCCTGCTCGGATCTTCAGCCTTTGCCGGAACACATTCGATCGATGCCGACCGCAAGCGCACCGACAAGGACGGCACTCGTCTCGAAGACGCCCTTAACCGCTGCGGCGTCGAGATCGACCGCTTCCCCGATGCTGGCCGCGAGCAGAAGAACGCCGCCGCATATTTGGAGCTGCACATCGAACAGGGACCCGTGCTCGAAAGCCTTGGGCTTCCGCTCGGGGTCGTGCTCGGCACGAAGGGCGTCGAGCGTCATGCCATCACGTTCCACGGCCAGGAGGCACACTCGGGTTCAACGCCCATGAAGTCGCGACACGATGCTTTGGCCGCCGCCGCGAAGCTCGCCCTCGAAATCCGCACGATCGCGGGCAAGCATCCCGACGCCGTTTGCACCATCGGCAGTGTCAAAACTTTCCCCGGCATTGTAACTGCCGTCGTGGGGCGTTGCGAAGCCATGCTCGATCAGCGGGACTTAGATGCACAGGTGTTGGCCGCCATGTACCGCGAGGCCTTCGAAGCCAGCGAGCGATTCGCGCGCGAAGAGAAATGCACGGTCGAGTGGTCGCGTATCTGGAACATCGAGCCCATCGCGTTTCATCCCGCCTTAATCGAACGCTGCGAGCAAGCTGTCAAAGAGATCGCGGGCGTGGTGCATCGTCTTCCGTCCGGACCCTTGCATGATGCGGCCGAAGTTTCGAGAGCCGGCGTCCCCACCGTGATGATGTTCGTGCAATCGCTGCAGGGCATCAGCCATAACAAGATTGAAGACACCAAGGAAGAGCATCTGGAACTGGCGGTGCGCGCCTTCGACCGGCTCGCCACCAAGACCATGGAGTGGATCGCGGGCTAGCTACCTTTGCCCGTGATGATCTGTATTC
>JBGPDI010000213.1:0-3937 GCA_041482215.1 Candidatus Acidiferrum sp.
CGGGCTGCGGCAGCCGCGCCGGATTACCGATAGGGCGGAGCGTGATCGGCGCTGCATGAACGTGGTCGCTGATCGCCTGCAGCCTCTTCAATATGGACTGCCACTGTTCCCAATCCAATTGGCGCAGGAACGGGCGCAATCCCTGGATGAACGGATCTTCCAGCAGCGCTTCGCCGTCGGATTCCGGAATGAAGAACCGGTTCAGCCCGACGTTCAGCGCCTCGGAGATCTTTTCCAGCGTGCCGAGGCTCGGCGTCATCTGGCCACTTTCGATGCGTGAGAGATAGGAGCGCGAGACCTTCGAGCGCGATTGCAGCTGGCTCTGGGTCATGCTGCGCGATTCGCGTAGTTGGCGAATGCGCTGGCCGATATTCTCGACCGTCTCCTGATTGACAAACTTTTCTGAGGTGGGCTCAGCGGCCTCTTCCTCCGGGGGTGCTGGGGGAGGAATCAGGAACTCCAAGCGCTGAGGTAAGGCGCGCACACAACGGCGGCAATTTCCTGTGCGCGTCCGGTATTGGACGAGACCACATGTCTTGCAGCGAATGACTTCCCGATCCATTTCTAACGAACTCATCTCTTTTTCTAATTGGACAGACACCGGCACTCCTTGTTGACTGTTTTTCCGGCGTGCGGATAGGGGGAGGAACGCTGGAACGTTCGTTCGGGAAGGCAGTTACTGGCGCAGAGGGAGTATCGTGTGACCGCCATTTTCTGTCAAGAGTATTTTTAAACTATTTTTAATTCTTCTCTCCGCGTTTCGCCGGTCTACGCCCGGTTTTCGCCTGTCCTTCTGGGCAGTTGTCCCTCCCCTCTCGCCTCGTTTCCACTAACTCTTGTGCCCTCTCCTTCATCACACCACACCAGTTGTGGTCCACACCCTTCCTCACCTTTTCCACAGTTCCCCGCTCTGCCAAGTAGCAACGGGCCTTTCGGACCTGAGAAAACTCGGAGGGCCCCCCGATTGTAGGGGTGACGACCATGTGTGTCGGGGAAAACTCCGCTCCAGCCTGGATAACCGTGCGCTCAGTGCCTCTGCGTTATCTTCTTCCGGTCCTCACTTACAACCTAGAACTGTCCACTGTCGACTTCCTTTTCTCTTGCGCTACACTATCGGCTCCAATGGGGGGAGACGGATGCCGACACGCGAGGATGCCTGGAAACTGCTGTGCGAGTACACCGCTTCGGAGAGTTTGCGCAAACACATGCTGGCGGTGGAGGCGTGTGTGCGCGACTATGCGCGCAAAGCCGGTGCCGACGAAGAAACCTGGGGCCTTGCCGCGCTGCTGCACGATTTCGATTACGAGCGCTGGCCCAATCAGGAGCACTCGCCCGACAAAGGACATCCGTCCGAAGGCGCAAAAATTCTCCGCGACCAGGGCTACTCCGAGGAGATCGTCCGCGCGATCCTTTCCCACGCGGACTATTGCAACGTGCCACGCGAAACCGCGCTGGAGCACACGCTCTTCGCTTGCGACGAGCTGGCCGGTTTTCTGACGGCTTGCGCCTACGTGCGGCCGTCAAAAAGTATTTTGGATTTGGAAGTGGATTCGGTGAAGCGCCGCATGAAAGACAAACTTTTTGCCAAAGGCGTGTCGCGCGATGATGTGCGCAAAGGCGCCGAAGAACTTGGCGTCCCGCTCGAAGAACATATCACGTTTTGCATCGGCGCCCTGCGCGAACGCGCCGACGCCCTCGGCCTCCGCGGCACGCTCTAAGCTTTTTTAGTGCGAGTGATTATTTTTGGGGCTGCAGTTTGGAATCAGCGGTGCGCGTACAACACCAGCGCCGCACCAAACAACATGCTGGCGACGATGAGCGCGACCACTCCGGCAGTGAACCACCGGGACGTGAGCGCAGCGCGAAAGAATGAAGCTTTGCTTTCCGCACGCTCCGTGGAAGCCGCTTCTGTCGCGACAGGCGCCAGTCCGGTAGGCCGCAGTGTTTGCGGCACGGGACGAACGATCGGTTTGTCGGAACTTTGCACGGTCGCGACGAAGCTGTAGCCCTTGCGCGGAATGGTATCCACGAACGCCGGCTGGTCGGACGAATCGCCGAGGACCTGGCGGAGCTTGTTCACGGTGGTGTTCACGTTGGCGTCGTAATTGACGTGCGTGTCCAGCGGCCAGAGGTGCATGCGCAATTCTTCGCGCGTGACGATTTCGCCGGGCTTTTGAAGAAGAGCAAACAGCGCTTGATAGACTTTTCCCTGAAGTTTAACGCGCGTGCCATCCTTGAATAATTCTTCTTTGTGGAGATCGAGATGAAATGTCCCGAAACAGAGATACCGACTGGGAGGAAACGCGGCTTTATTTGAACTTTCGTGGTCTTGCGGCGACTGCATGGGAACCAGTTGCGTGCTCATGGAATTCATCCTTGGTCACAACATATGACCGATGCGACATTCGATTTATTCCACTCGCGGAATGGCGCCCGACCTGGCCATGGATGCCCGTCACTTGACATCTCGTTGAGGTAAGTTATATCTTAAGATGCATATACAAGTCAAGAGCGAGTTGCTGTAAATGAAAGAGAATTCCGCCAAATTGGACTTAACTGGAACGGGCCATTGTGGCTCGTTCAACTTTCGCAGGACTGCACGCGCGGTTACAAGACTGTATGATGCGGCGCTGCAGGAATCCGGTATTCGCTCGACGCAATTCGCGATTTTGGTGGGTATCGCGAAGACTCAACCGGTGGCTATTGGGAAGCTCGGAGAAGTGCTAGTGGTCGACGCCACAACCCTGACGCGGAGTCTGCGGCTCTTGAAAAAAGAGGGGCTGGTGGCTATTTCGAATCGCTCCACGATGCGACAGCGATTTTTGACGATTACGCCAAAGGGAGAAAGCACGCTTGCGCGCAGCCTGCCCGCTTGGCGCGCGGCGCATGAACGATTCGTGGCAACAATCGGAACCGCCTATTGGGGCGATCTGAGAAATGAATTGGAAAGACTCGCGCACGTAGCCGTTGACCTTGAGAATCCGCCGAAAGAGACTTCCGCGCCAGCTCCGATCCATTCTTAAGAGCATTCAACTATTGAAATCTTGCTGCGGAACGAAGTTTTGCTTTGGCAGCTTCCTCTTCCCGATCTTTGGGAGGCGCTGTTGTTTCGAGCGAGGAAAGAAGCCGCGTGGCGGCTGCGGTTATTTCGTCGATGGCGACCTGGAAGGGGACTTCGTTGGCCTTGGATGGCTTGTGAAAGCCGCTGAATCTTTCGAACGAATTGAAGTGAAGCGTCGCGAACTTCTTCTGGAGTGACTGGTGGTTCGAAATTGAAAAGATTCTTGATGTTTCTGCACATTATTTGTGCACCTCAATCCCGTAGTCGTAAAACCCCCGCATCGTGATGAAGCTGATTCCTGCCGGACAAGACCTAGTTTAGCAAGTCCTTGACGATTTCTACGCAGCGGCATACTGGATTTCGCGGAACGGCAAAATCACGTTAGAATTAAAAGGTAATGCTTACACAGATTGAAGGATTTGACGCAATCGCGAGCCGGCATCCGCGCCGCAAGACATTTGGCGTAAACGTGGGACATATACGCGTGGGCGGTGGTGCGCCCATCGTTGTGCAGTCCATGACGAACACGGATACGGCGGACATTGCGACGACGCTGAAGCAAACTTTGGAGCTGGCTGAAGCCGGCTCGGAGATTGTGCGCTGGACGGTAAACGTCCCAGAAGCGGCGGCGGCAGTGCCAGAAATTAAGAATCGGATGCTGGACGCGGGATGCAAAGCGCCGATCATTGGAGATTTTCATTACAACGGGCACGTGCTGCTGACGAAATATCCGGAGTGTGCGAAAGAGTTGGATAAATACCGGATCAATCCGGGGAACGTAGGCGCGGGGCAGCGGCGGGACGAGCAATTCTCCACGATTTGCAAAATCGCGGTGGATAACGGGAAGCCCGTTCGAATCGGCGTGAATGGCGGCTC
>JBGPDI010000214.1:0-3927 GCA_041482215.1 Candidatus Acidiferrum sp.
CTACAAAGTATGTTCCGCGTGGCGCGCGTAAATCACGCAAAGGCTCAGCGGCCTTCGCCGCATCAATAGCCGTCCCATCGTACAAATCGCCTGCCAGGAAAACAGCGTCGGGTGTTTCTCGCATGACCTTCGCGACGATTCGCCGCAGAAAACCTCCATTCCGGACGTGCCCCAAATGCAGGTCGCTGATGAGCACCGCCTTCCGCCCGCGCCAAGCTTCCGGCAAATTCTCGAGCCGCACGGTGATCCGACGAATCCGCGTCCAGCCGGCATTCAGTACTCCCGTAAATCCGCTCAAGACAGCAACCGCGTACAGCGCCTCAACGATCGCGTGGAAATTCGCGTTCACGCCAGCAATGCGTCCCAGACCAAATACCACCCACGAGGCAAACGCGGCAAAAAACAGGAAGCTCACAATTCCAAGCCATACGGCGGAGATTCGATAGAAAGCGCGAAGCACGGGATTGGAATAGCGAAACGCGAGCAAGGTCGCAACCAGGAAGCTGACCGACATGATCCACATCGTCATCTTCAACCAGGAGGCAGCAGAGGCTCCATTGCCCGTAGGCGCAAACACCCATGTCTTGTATATGAAAAAATGCGTCAGGAACAAAATGGACTGAATGATGGTCGCAAAAGCGATGAATCCCGCTCGTCTTCGCATGCAAGGTTAGATTCAGCGAACCGCCAAAATGGTATCTGCAAGGAATCCAAGGATCGCCACCGCCGCGCAGGTTCCTCTGGCACTCTTGGCCCTGGCATTTCGACGAGTCGTCCCTTTCGGTTACAATCGCACAGTTCTGAATGGGATGGAGCAATCCCGCAAGCCCTGTGGGTGCAACAACCAATTGGACGTTTCGAGGTGAGCGAATGAGTGGTCGCCTGCAGTCGGTGCGGTTGCGTGGTTGGACGATATCTTCGGCACGAACATTCCTGGCCCTGCTCTGCGTGGCTTGCTTCGCCTCCTCCCCGCACGCCCAGGAGCGCCGCGAACGCGAGCCAAACAGCGTTTATGCGGAGCGTCGTGCCAAGCTGGTGGCACAGGTTGATGGACCAATCGTTCTCTGGGGGTTCACCGGACGCGAAGAGATTTCCGAGACCTACATCTTTGCCCAGGAAGAATATTTCTACTATCTCACCGGTCACAATGAGGAAGGCGCCGGCCTGATCCTTCTTCCCGCGGGGCCGAAAGGCGACGTCGCAGGCGTTGCCCGTGAAATTCTTTTTCTTCCCACAAAGGATCCGCAGAAAGAAAAATGGAACGGTCTTCGCATGTCGCCTTCGGATCCCGGTATCGAAGCGCGCACGGGATTTGCTTCCGTGCAACCATTCGAAAGCGGTTTTCGCTCCCTTGTCGAGAATCTGGCGAAGACGTTCCCCAATTTCTACACGATTCTTCCCTATGAAAAAGAACTTGGCGGCTTCCCGCACGAAAAAACGGTTGTTGATTGGCTGCAGCTCGCTGCGCTGCAAGCCAAGCTAAACGACATTCGTGCGCAGATTGGTGCCATGCGGCAAATCAAGTCGCCGAGCGAAATCGCCCTCCTTAAACAAGCGATTGATCTGTCCCTTGATTCCCATCTCGAAGCAATGAAAATGATGCGCCCCGGGCTGTACGAATATCAGGTGGCCGCAAAAATGGTTGAGGTCCACGCCATGGGTGGTTCGGAAGCTGAAGGCTACGCTCCGATTGTCGGTGCCGGCCCGAATTCCACCACGCTGCACTACGATAAGCTCTCACGCAAAATCGAAGATGGCGACATTGTCGTGCTTGATGTCGGCGCGCAATATGCCGGCTACTCGGCGGACATCACGCGCACCATTCCCGCCAATGGAAAGTTCACGCCGCGCCAGCGCGAAATCTACGAGATCGTTCTCGGCGCGCAGAACGCGGCTCTCGCCGCCGTCAAGCCTGACGCCAGCTTTTTCTGCAAAGGCAAGAAAGACGGGCTGATGAATATCGCCTACGATTACATCAATTCGCATGGAAAAGATCGCGCGGGCAAGCCCCTTGGCCAGTATTTCATTCACGGGCTGGGTCATGACATTGGTCTTAACGTTCACGACCCTGGCGAGTATTGCGGGCCGTTGCAACCAGGAACGGTCGTCACCATCGAGCCAGGAATTTACATTCCCGAGGAACAGCTCGGCGTCCGTATCGAAGACGACGTCCTGATCACCGAATCCGGCTACAAACTGCTCAGCGAACGTCTCCCTCGCGGCGCGGATGAAATCGAAAAGATCATGGCCTCCGCCGCCGTGCAACGCGCTAAGGAAATGAAGAAAGGCGAAGATTGACCCGGTTGAATAGGGCCATTTATACTATTTATTCGCGCTGGGCATGAATTTCTTCTCAGCGTGCCTCGAGTCATTCTGGATGCGGCTATGTTCCAGGCCTGCCGGAATTTCCGAAATCAGCCACTTGCGAATGGGAGCAGTCGGACTCGACTCGGTCGGGGCCGCACAAAATAATGAGCAGCACAAAAGCGACACAACTCCGCCCCGGCATGGTCATCCAGCACGAGGGCCAGCTTTTCACCATTTTCAGCGTGGATCACCGCACTCCTGGCAACAAGCGCGGCTCGATGCAGACTCGCATGAGGAACCTCCGTACGGGGGCAATCATCGATTACCGCTTCCGCGCCGAGGAATTCGTCGACCGCGCCATCCTCGATGAAATCGAATTCGAATACCTTTACAACGAGGGCGACGATTTCCACTTCATGAACACCAAGAACTACGAGCAGATGCAGATGAGCCGCGAAGAGCTAGGCGAAACCGTCTACTATTTGATTCCCAGCACCATCGTGAAAGTGGAATTCTTCGAAGAAAAAGCCATCGGCGTGGATCTGCCCGACACCATGGACATGAAGGTGATCCAAACAGAGCCAACACTGCAAAAAGCCACCGCCAGTGCAGTCATGAAGCCCGCAACACTCGAGACCGGCTTGATCGTGCAAGTGCCGCCTTTCGTCAACGAGGGCGACAGAATAAAAGTGGACACTTCGGAAGCTCGTTACGTTCAGCGCGTCGAGTAATTCTTAGTTCTTTGTTTTTTTGTTCCCCTGGTGGATGATGAGATTTCGATTTTCCGCCTCCGCAGCTAATTTCAGCGCAAGCCGGAATTAGAAGAGGCAGAACGGCGTCCCGGCTCCGGCCGGGACGCCGTTTGTTTTTTTCTCAATGTTTTCCCGCCGAGCCCGCCGCGGACTTTTCACCCGCCGGATGCGCGCCGAATACCCTGTCGAAGATCGCGCCCACATGTCGAAGCTGCCGCTGCAAATCAAAAGTATGCGCGAGCGCTTTTGCATCGAGGTACCTCGCGATGCGCGCGTCGGCCGCAACACGGTCTCGGAAACTCGTCTCGGACTCCCACGCAGCCATCGCGTTTTCCTGCACGGCTTTGTAGGCATCGTCGCGAGGCATGCCTTTCTCGACTAGGTCTTGCAATAATTGTCCTGAATACACGAGGCCGTGAGTGGACTCAAGGTTTCGAATCATGCGCTCCGGGAACACGCGCATCTGCCCGATGATCATGGTCATCTTCGAAAGCATGTAGTCCACGAGAATGGTGGAATCGGGAAGGATGATTCGTTCTACGGAGCTGTGCGAGATGTCGCGCTCATGCCACAGACCGACGTTTTCGAACGCGGCAAGCATGTTCGAACGCACCAGTCGGGCGAGGCCACAAATCTGCTCGCACGTAACAGGATTGCGCTTGTGAGGCATTGCGGAACTGCCGCGCTGTTCACCGCTGAACGGTTCTTCCGCTTCTCGGACTTCCGTGCGCTGCAAGTGGCGAATTTCCAGCGCGATTTTTTCAAGCGTGGCGGCGACGAGCGCAAGGGCGCTGAGATATTGCGCGTGGCGGTCGCGCTGAATGACTTGTGAAGCGACCGGTGCAACCTGAAGCCCCAGGCGCTTGCA
>JBGPDI010000215.1:0-3882 GCA_041482215.1 Candidatus Acidiferrum sp.
AAACTCCAGCCCTGGACCGACTACTACAACTACGAGCGACCCCATGGTAGCCTCGACTACAAGCCGCCCATCAGCCGCTCCGGCCATGGAACAACGTCTTGACCATCTACAGGCACCCTCCGTGTTGGGTTGAGTTGTGAGGAGCGAGAGTCTCCTCGTTCGATCCACGGTAGTTTGCAAGATTCGAGATTTGTCATCCCGGGCCAGCCGCCCAATTATCTGCCAATGGTCTGGCAACCGGATGAGGAGACCCAGAGGTTGCGCCGATTGACGCATCGCCGTGCGGCGCTGGTGAGTGACCGCACACGGTTGAAGAACCGCTTGCACTCGATCCTGCACCACACGCTGTTGCCGCTGCCGGAGTGCGACCTGTTCAGCAAGAGAGGGATCACTCTGGCATATCAAGTGAATTAAATAGAGTTGCGTACGGGAGGGATGTGCTACTGACTAGAGGGAGAACTTGGTGCGCGTTTGCGCCAGAAGAAGTAGGCGGGGAGACCGAGGAGGAGGATGACGATGGCGGCGGTGAGGTTTTTGAATTGGTCGGGGTCGAGGAAGGCGAGATAGATGGCGTTGCCGACGATGGCGGCGGCGGCGAGGACGAAGACGAGGGGTGTCCAAGGATAGCCGGGAACGCGGTAGGGGATGGGGAGGCCTTTGGAGGCGCGACGGATGGGAAAGATGGCGGCGGCACCGAGGCCGTAGAAAATCCAGCCGATAAAAATGACGCCGCCGATAAGTTTGCTGAAGGAGCCGAGTTCGCCAGCGGAAACCAGGACGCAGGACCAAACGCCAAGGCCGATGATGGCGGCAGCGGGAGTTTGAAAGCGCGGATGAACTTCGGCGAGTTTTTTGAAGAAGAGATTGTCGTTGGCCATGGCGTAGAAGACGCGCGGCGCGGTGAGAAGGACGCTGTTGGCGGCGCTGAAGGTGGAAATCAAGATGGTGAGCGCGACGACTTTGCCGGCCCAGGGGCCAAGGACTTGGCCGACGGCGGTGGCGGCGATGGTGTCGCTGGCGGCCATGCCTGCGGGGCCGAGAGCGAAGAGATAGGCGACGACGGCGAGAAGATAGAGGCCGACAAGAATCAGAGAGCCGGCCAAAAAGGCGCGTGGGAAACTTTTCTGCGGAGCGATGACTTCGCCGGCGCTGTACGTGCCGAACTGCCAGCCTTCATAGGCCCAGAGCACGGCGATCATGGCGAGACCGAAATTGGACCACAGGCCGACGCCGTGTTGCGTGGCCCCGAGAGCGGCAGGAATTTCGCGGGCATGAGTACCGACGGAGAGAAGCACGGCGCTGAGGAGCACGATGATGCCGACCTTGACGAGCGTGGTCCAGTTTTGGAGATCGGAACTCTTGCGTGTGCCCCAGACATTAACGGCCGTGACGAAAGCGATCATGACAGCAGCGACGATGGTTTGCGCCAAGGAAGAAAGGGGGACTATTTTTGCGAGATATTCGCTGAACACGCGCGCGAGAGCAGCGACGGAGCCGCTGGCGATGACGAGAAAGAGGCACCAGCCGTAGAAGAAGGCGGACATGCGGCCAAAGCCGTCGCGGATGTAGCAGTAGAGGCCGCCGGCTTCGGGGTTGGCGGCAGCGAGCTCGGCATAGGTGAGCGCGCCGAGGAGGGAGAGGATGCCGCCGACGGTCCAGACGAGGAGCGCGAGGCCTACGGAGCCGTCAACTTGGCGAAGAATGGGGCCGGGCGTTCGAAAGATGCCGGAGCCAATGACCGATCCAATGAAGAGAAGCAAAAGATCGCGGAAGCGAAGTGTGCGGAGAAGTGGGGGCATTTTATAGCTGGCGCTGTTCTGTGCGCGAGCGGACCGAAGGCATCATAACTGGAGATGGGGAGCGGTCAATGAGAACTTGCAGAAAAATAGAGTGGTGCGGGCATGAAGCATAGGATGAAGACAATAAGAGCAAGAAGTGCTCCCCAGCGCCGGTTGAGATCGAGCGGAGCGGGATCGTAGATGGGAGCGATGCGAAGGAAGCGCATGCCGAGAAGTAGTGCTCCCCAGATGTACCATCCTTGCCAGAAGTGGAAGAGACCAAGAGCGAAAAGAAAAACGGGAAGAAAAATGGAGACATAGCGGTGGAGGGGAGCGCTGAGGGAGCGCAGAATGTGGCCGCCGTCGAGCTGCGCAACGGGCAGGAGGTTGAGTGAAGTGGCGAAGAGACCTACCCAGGCGGCGCGTCCAACGGGATCAAGCAAGAGTTTAGCTGGAGAAATGCCGGGATGTAACACGGCGGCGAAGAGACGCATGAGAAGCGGAGTGCCGAAGGCTAAGTCGACGTTCTGCAGGTCGTCGAGGCCGGGGACGATTTTGGCGTGGAGTACACCGTAGGCGAGCGCCGGGACGGCCAGAACAAAACCTACCAGCGGGCCGGAAGCGCCGACGTCGAAAAGTGCGCGAGTGGTTCGAATCGGTGAGCGAATCAGAATGAATGCTCCGAACGTTCCCATGAGCGAGGGGAAGGGAATGAAAAAAGGATAGCTGGAACGAATGTGATGATGGCGGCAGGCGAAGAAATGGCCGAGTTCGTGGGCGAGGAGAATAGTGAGTAGAGTGAGGGCAAAGGGAAAGCCAGCGGCAAGGGCGGCGGGATGTTTGTAAAAAAGAGTGAAGGCTTTGAGAAATTCGTCGAGGGAGACAGCTTGATTCTCCGCGTATGCCACCGCGAATTGAGTGCCGGCGACGAGGCAAGTGCATAGGGTGAGAAGAAACAAGAAACCTGCAAGGTAAAGCGTCTTGGGCGAAGGGCGAGGCGGAGTATAGAACGACTGCTCGTAGGGTGGAGCGTGCCAATCAATATGGATGGGAATGGATGGCGGAGGATTTTCTGGGAGTGGGGTGGTCACGAAATGTTCAGGGCCGCGAATTCAGTCCGCGAGGAACAGTACAACATAGTTGCAGCGTTTCGCGCCAGTTCAGAAGACGGAGCGAGAGGTTCGAATCAAACGAGTGCGATTCGAACGCGGTGGGGTAATTCTTCCGGAAGGCCAGTGCCGAGGCGGTTTCGAGGGTGACGCAGGTGACTCTAAACCCGCACCCTTTGATGGACCAAAACCCAAAGGGTGCGGCACCCAAATTCGTCTTGGGATTTTGCGTTAGTGCCACCCGCCCGGACAAACTCGCAACTAGGGGGCATTTATTGCTCGAGATAGATACGGAAGAGGTTGGCCTTAGCCGAGCGGCGCTTATTGACGAAGTAGTTCGGTGTCATCCCTGGGGATACTTCGTCCTGATTGAGCAAACGCGCGCCGGGAATCCGCGCAAAATCCGCATCACTGCCGAAGCCCTTCGCGAAGGTGGGAGGGGCGCCCCCAGACCTGACGGGTATCACCGCTGTTTTTGATGAGCCGAACGGAAAATGCCGCAACGACACATATACCCATTTTCCGTCCGGACTCCACGAGAGCAGCGGGACCGAGGAGCGGGTCGCGCCAAACCCAAAGCTGCAGTTATCACATACTGTGATCGGTGCACCGCCCTCGAGCGGCACAGCCATGGCCATCGCGTTCCTGTCGCCGTGACTACCAGGCGGTGTCACACCCACAAGAGCCCAGTGTCCGTCAGGAGAAACGCTTTGCAATTGCATGATTTGAAGGTCCGAGACCGCGATCTGGCTCGTGCCGTCTTCGTTGATACTCATGAGCTTCGGCGAAGTTTGAGTGCCCTGATATAAGATCTGGCCTGGCCTGCCAAAAAAAGCGCGATATTCGCCTCCGAACGTAAGTTGCCGCGGCGCCTGCGTGCCGTCAAGCCAGCCGACCCAGATTCCCGATCGGGCCTGGCCCTGTTCTGTTGCGAAAACGACTCTTTTCCCATCTTGCGATATGGAGAAATGCGTGAGCACTAAGCCCGGAAAGAG
>JBGPDI010000216.1:0-3817 GCA_041482215.1 Candidatus Acidiferrum sp.
CGTGCACGGCACCGACGTCCACCACCTCGGCCTGAAGTTCTTGATGCGATTTGATGTTGCGGACAGAAAGCGACTGGCCGAGTCTGACCTGCTCGGCCAGAAAGATCAGCGCGCCGTGGGCGTTGACAACGGATGTCCGGGCTTCCTCGGAAAACTTCTTCCCATCGAGGCGGTCGCCGCTGATCAGAATTCTCACCGAAAGCATGACGCGCTGGCTGCGCCGCTGGTTGGTGTATTTGTGCAGGCGCGTGGGTATGGTGCTCAACGGTTTTTACCCTCTCGTTCTCTCTATCGGTATAAAGAGAGATTTCCTTGACTAGTTGTGGGAGCAATTCGGGAACCAACGCGTGGGGAAGTGAAGAAAGATTAGAAGAACCTAAGAACACCACGGACGAGGCATCCGTGTCCGTCTACGCACTTCGTGTGCGATCTTTTTTGTGAGTCCCCGAAGACTTCACTCTCCCTCCTAAAACCGCACCGAATTCCGGCGGCCCATTCCCGAGTGGACTTCGTAAATTTCAATCGAATGCATCAATTCATTGCGTTTGTCATGCGCATGTGGTCCGGCCACAATCGCCGCACTGAGGGTCATTCGTCCCAGACGCAGGATTGCCCAAAGGCTTACAGGGAATGACAAGTAGCCAGGATTCTCAAGCATCTACGTGCCCATGTGATGCGCCGAATGAAGTCGCGAAGCTGCCGCTTTTCGCTGGAAGTCTTGCTGGAGGGGTCGAATGGATTACGTGAACCCGGTGGAGCTAGTTCAGGAAGCACTGCGAGTGGCCAAGAAAAAGGCCGCGCTGTCCACGAAGGATCTCCTGCTCCGAGGCTTCCTGGCGGGAGCTTTCCTCGCTTACGCAACCTCCCTGGTCATGATCGTTTTGTCGCAAGGTTTGCCGCCGATTGTAGGTGCGCTACTTTTTCCCGTCGGATTCGTAATGCTGGTTTTGCTGGGGCTTGAACTCGCGACCGGTAACTTCGCTTTGTTGCCAGCGGCTCTCGCGGCCGGCGAAGTTTCCTTTGGCAGGCTGCTTCGAAATTGGGGCTGGGTGTACTTCGGTAACGTGCTAGGAAGCGTTTTCTACGCGGCGCTTTTCTACCTGGCAGTAACCAATTGCGGCACTTCCGCGGGCGGCCCACTGGGCGATTTGCTAAAACAAGCGGCGCAGAAAAAGACGCTGGCTTACATGGCACTAGGCGGGAGCGGGTGGGCGACCGCATTTGTGAAAGGAATGTTGTGCAATTGGATGGTCACGATCGGAGCGGTGCTGGCGATGGTTTCGCGTTCAACGGTCGGGAAGATTGTCGCGATGTGGCTGCCGATTACGACGTTTTTCGCACATGGCTATGAACATTCGATCGTGAATATGTTCTTGATTCCGGCGGGAATGTTTTTTGGCGCTCCGGTTTCGGTGCGGCAGTGGTGGCTGTGGAATCAGGTTCCGGTCACGCTGGGGAATATTGTATCGGGCGCGTTTTTCACGGGCCTCGCCTTGTATGCGACTTTTCGAGTGAAGCAAGCCTCCTCCGATGCAGTTCCGGTTCTAGTTCCGCAGATGACGGAAGAGATCAAGCTGGATCGGACAGTCGAAGCGCGGGTGCTGTGATGAAGTGTCACGCAATCGAGCAAAAGGCGGCTCGATGACGCAGAAACTCGTGGTTGTCGGAAACGGCATGGCAGGCGTTGCTTGCGTCGAGCAGATTCTGAAACATGCGCCAAAGTTTGAAATCACGATTTTCGGGGACGAAACGCATGTCAACTACAACCGCATCCTGCTCTCCTCAGTGCTTGCGGGCGAGAAGGCGGCGGATGACATTCTGCTGAATAGTCTCGAGTGGTACGAGAGGAATGGAATTAACTTGCGTCTTGGCGTTCGAATCACAGACGTAGATGCCGAACGCAAAACGGTGGCCGGCGATGATGGCAGTATCACGCCGTTCGACAAATTGCTGATCGCCACGGGAAGCACGCCGCTGATTCCTCCGATGGAGGGAACCAAGAAAGAAGGTGTGTTCGTTTTCCGCAACTTGGACGACACGCGCGCGCTGCTTGATTGCGCGGCGCCCGGCAAGAAAGCGGTGGTCATCGGTGGCGGCCTCCTTGGACTCGAAGCGGCGCGCGGACTGCAAGTGCAAGGCTGCGACGTAACGGTTGTTCATCTAATGGATACGCTCATGGAGCGCCAGCTCGATCTCACGGGCGGCGGTTACCTCAAAGCAAAAATGGAATGCCTCGGCGTGAAAGTGTTGCTGGAGCGGAGCACCACGGCGATTCTCGGAAATGGAAGAGCAGTGGGGCTGGCGTTCAAGGACGGCAGCAGCGTGGAAGCCGATTTTGTAGTTATCGCTGCGGGAATCCGCCCGAATGTGGAACTCGGGCGCAAATCGGGATTGCAAGTGAACCGCGGCATCGTGGTGAACGACTACATGGAAACGTCGAACCCGGATGTCTTCGCGGTAGGCGAATGCGTGGAACACAACGGCACGTGTTACGGTTTGGTGGCACCACTGTTCGAACAAGGAAAAGTTTTGGCCGCGACGATTACAGGTAATCGGGGGCCGGTCTACGGTGGCACCATCCAGGCAGCGAAACTGAAAATCATGGGCGTGGACGTTTTCTCCGCCGGTAATTTCAGCGAGAAGGTTCCTGGCACGGATGCGGTGCGTTACGAAGATCCAGCGCTAGGTGTCTACAAGAAGCTTACCGTGAGGGACGGCAAGCTGGCCGGAGTGATTCTCGTGGGAGACACATCGGACAGCCATCGTTACATGGATTGGCTGCGCGCTTCGACAGACTTAGCGGCCATGCGCCGCCAGCTGCTTTTTCCCGGACCTGCGGATGACGCGGGCCTTGACGTTGCGGCGATGGCAGACAGCAAGGTAGTTTGCGGGTGCAACGGAGTCACGAAGGGCACAATCATTCAAGCCATCCATGAGAAGGGAATCGGCACGCTCGCGCAGTTGAAAGATTGCACGCGTGCATCAACGGGTTGCGGCAGTTGCACGGAAGTTTGCCAGCAACTATTGAAAGCGGTTGCGCCGGAGTTTCAGGAAGAGGCGAAGAGAAATCTTTGCAAGTGCGTCCCGTTTCCGGAGGACAAACTTCGCGAGATTTTGCGCAGCCAAAGACTCCGCTCCGTGCAGGAAGTGCTGGAGATTTACGGCAATGGCGTAGGCTGCGAAGTCTGCAAGCCGGCGCTGAGCTACATGGTGGACATGCTGTGGTGCGGCGACCACGATGAGGATCGTTCGGCGCGCTTCATCAACGACCGCGTGCACGCCAATATTCAAAAGGATGGAACGTTTTCGGTGGTGCCGCGCATTCGCGGTGGCGTGACTTCGGCGAGAGAATTGCGGCGCATCGCCGACGTAGCCGACAAATACAAGGTGAAGATGGTGAAGATCACCGGCAGCCAGCGCATCGATTTGCTAGGCGTAAAGAAGGCGGACTTGCCGCAGATCTGGGCGGACTTAGGAATGCCTTCTGGCCAGGCGTACACGAAAGGTGTGCGCATGGTGAAGACTTGTGTGGGTACGGATTTTTGCCGCTTCGGGGTGCAGGATTCGACGAAAGCGGGCATCGAGCTGGAGCGTCGGCTTGAAAATATGTATACACCGCACAAGCTGAAGATGGGTGCAGTAGGCTGTCCGCGCAATTGTGCGGAAGCCACGGTGAAAGACATCGGCATTATTGGACAGGAGGGAAGCTGGCAGGTGGTAGTGGGTGGCGCGGCGGGCAAGAAAGTTCGCAAGGCCGACCTGCTGATCACGGTGGAGTCGACGGAGGAAGCGCTGCAAGCGGCTACGCTGTTTTTCC
>JBGPDI010000217.1:0-3584 GCA_041482215.1 Candidatus Acidiferrum sp.
AGTACGTTCCTACCACAATCCCTACCACCAGGGCAAAGGAGAAAGCACGAAGCACCTGGCCGCCCATCAGGAACAGGACAAGCACGGTAAGGAAAGTCAATCCGCTGGTCAAGATCGTTCGCGAAAGAGTTTGATTGATGGACTTGTTGACCACGTCAGCAAACGATTCCTTGCGCAGCAAACGATTATTCTCTCGAATGCGGTCGAAGATGACGATCGTGTCGTTCATGGAATAACCGACCAGAGTGAGCAGCGCGGCGATGACCGTTAGGGAAATCTCGAAATGCAGCAGCGAGAAAAGCCCCAAAGTGATCAGTACGTCGTGAAAGACGGCCAGAACGGCCGCGGCCCCGTAAACCCACTCGAATCGGAAGGCAATATATACCAGCATGCCGCCCAAAGCATAGAGGGTAACGTAAATTGCCTGCTTGCGAAGTTCGCCACCAACCTTCGGGCCAACAACTTCGGCGTTGCGAATGGCGAAGGGACCAAGTGCGTAACTGTTTTTCAGAGTGGAAACTACGGCGGGAGTTGCGCCGTCTACTTTTGAGAGATCGTTGAAATTGGTGAGCACGCCGTTCGCGGACTTGTCGCGATACTCGAGAAGCTTCTTTGCGAGTTGCTGATAACGGTCGCCGGCATTGACGGAGAGGACGAGTGGATCTTTGTCAGTGAGGACGGCGGCCAGAGAGGTGGGTGTGGCCGAATTGAAATCGGCCCGGTCTGAAGTGGCGACGCCGTAGGTGGCGTTCAGCGCACTCAAGACTTTGGCGCGATTGGCGTCCAGTATCTGTTCGTCCTGGCCCTTACCTTCCACGAAAATGAGGACTTCGCTGGAGTTGGGCGTAGCGATGTCACTGATACCCTGGATTTCGGAATCGCCCAGCCCCTGCACCTTGAGGGCGTCGCGAAGCTTGTCAACACTGGGCGCCTGGGCGAATCGAACATCCACGTTAGTGCCACCTTTAAAGTCGATCCCGTAGCGAATACCGCTACCGAAAAGAATCGAAGTCCACCCGGCGAGGAGAAGAATACCGCTCAAGGCAAAGAAATACTTGGCTTTGCCCATCCAATCGATGTTGGGCTGCTTGAATAGCTCAATCATGCCGCTTTTGCTTCCCTTCCTTAGACTCCAGGGGGTTGCGGAAAGTTCCCGGATCGAAACCGGCTACATTAAGGTAGCGGAATCGGCTAAGAGAACCCACTCCCCACTCGTTTACATTCGAATGGGACACTCGCCCCAGCAGTTCTAGTACGCCTAAATGCTCAGTTCAGCCTGACGGTCCATCTTTGCCAGGTGATACTGGAAAATCGTTTTCGAAACGTAGATCGCGGTGAAGACGTTGGCGATCAGACCGATAGTTAAAGACACGGCAAAACCGCGGATCGGGCCGGTTCCGAAGAGGAAAAGGAAGAAGGCCGAAACGACGGTCGTGACGTGAGTATCAATGATGGTTAGGAAGGCTTTATCGAAGCCAGCGTCAACGGCGGCGGCGGAAGATTTGCCGTTGCGCAATTCCTCGCGAATGCGTTCGAACACGAGAACGTTCGAATCGACGCCCATGCCGATGGTCAAGATGACGCCGGCGATGCCAGGCAACGTGAGCACGGCGCCGAAGAGTGCCAGCACGGCGAGAAGAATGACGAGGTTCAGGATCAAGGCCAGCACGGCGTTGCCACCGGAGAGGCGATAGTAAACGAGCATGAAGAGCATTACGACGACGAGGCTGAGAATAGAAGCCTGGACGCCGTGCTTGATGGAATCGGCGCCGAGCGATGGGCCGACGGTGCGCTCTTCGAGATATTTGATGGAGGCAGGAAGGGCGCCAGCGCGAAGGACGAGCGCGAGATCGTGGGCGCTTTCCTGACTGAAGTTACCTTCAATCAAACCGGAATCATCAATACGGCCGTTGATCACCGGAGCGGAATAGACGCGGTGCTCGAGAACGATGGCCATCTGGCGGCCTTTGTTCGTTTCGGTGAAGGGACCGAAACGCCGTGCGGCTTCAGGCGAAAGCGTGAAATTGATCTGCCACATTCCGGGGTTTGTCGAGTTGCGATTCTCGACTGCGCTGCGCAGGTCGCGGCCGGTAACAATTGAGGCGCGTGTTAGGACATACCAGACTTCACCGGCATCCGTTGTGCCGGTGGCATTGCGTGCCTCGGAGCGTCCCGGGACGATTTCGGTGCCTGGAGGCAGAATGCCGCCATGGCGACTAAGCGCTTCCGTTTGAGAGGGATAGGTAGTTGGATCTTCAACCAGTTTCAATTCCAACTGCCCGCCTGCCTGAATGACTTCCTTGGCGCGAGTGGGATCGCCTTCGCCGGGGAGCTGGACGAGGATTTCGTTGGCGTTGCGGCCACCGCGGGGCTGAATAGTGGGCTCGGTCAGACCCAGCGCGTTGATGCGGCGCTCGATGGTTTCGAGCGACTGCGTCATAGTCTGTTCCTGGATGGCGGCGATGGCGCTGGCCCGCATGGTGATCGTGTAGCCAGTGGGATCACCGGCAGCGGGGGCCATGTCCCAGACGGTATTGAATTGTGCGCTAAACAGGTCGCGGAATTGCGAAAGCTGTGCAGGATCGATGTTGCGCAAGAGGATATGCGTGTCGTCCACGCGGCGCACTTCATCGTAATTAATATTTTTTGAGCGCAGCAGGGTGGTCAAGCGATCGACGGTGGTGTCGGTCTCCTGCGCGATGGCTTCCTGCACCTGGACCTGGAGGATGAGGTGCGTGCCGCCCTGGAGGTCGAGGCCGAGCTTGATCTGCTTCCCGAAATTATCCTTCACCTGCGCGAGCGAGGTGGGGAAAACGGGATAGCCCAAAAGGAAATATACGCAGAACAGAATGACGATGGCGATGAACAGCGCTTTCCACTTCAGATTGGAGTTCATGGTCAGGAAGTGAGACGTGTAGTCCGGCGAAGGGTGGGCTTATTTTGCATCTTCCGATGCCTCCACCTGAGCAATCGCCGCACGTGAAATACGAATCTTAACTTGCGGTTCGCTGGAGATTTTCAAAATAATCGAATCGCCATCGATACCGTTGATGGTGCCATAGATGCCGCCGTTGGTGATGATCTTATCGCCGGACTTGAGGGCGCCGAGCATTTCCTGGACTTTCTTGCGCTGCCGCTGCTGGGGCATAATCACCATGAAATACATGATGGCGAACATGAGGCCGAGCGGGATCAAGAATCCGCCGAATCCACCACCAGAAGCTTGTAACAATATTGCCGCGGTCATCATATCCAGGGTCAGTGATCCACTTTCAGTATTCAGTTCTTGCGCTCAAAACAAACTGTTGATTCTTCCAGTGGCATGCATGGCATGCGTTTTTCCGTCTGGAAGATAGAAACACCAGACCGGAGCGCAGTTACACGCTCCTTAACTTCCACGACTTTCGCTGCTCTTGGTGCCCCGCGGATGGCGCGGGCGCCCCCCCGGAATTCAGCCTTCAGGCTGGTCCCGCAGTATAGCGCGCGTGCATCTCAGATGAGAAATTCGCTAGGTTCCCAAACTCGATAGCCTCGCGGATTTGGCGCATTATGTCAAGGTAAAAGTGGACATTGTGGTGGGTGGC
>JBGPDI010000218.1:0-3441 GCA_041482215.1 Candidatus Acidiferrum sp.
CTATGAAGACGCTGTATGCTCGACCGCTGTTGGCCGCCATACTGGCCGTAACGCTCGTGGGAGGGCCTATTTCCACGGCCTTCGGGCAGGATGCATCGCAAAATACACAACCGTCATCCGCCAAAACGTCTACGCCGGTCGTGCCCGTGTCTTTGGGCTCGGCGAAGTACAACTACAGCCACGCGCCTAAGCCGTTTCCGAACATCTTCGCTCCCTACTCTCCCATCAAGATCGACCCGGCTGGCCTTACCAACTCGCCTCGCATTGACCAACTCATTCACGACGGCAAACTGGAGGTGAGCCTGCAGGAGGCAGTTGAGCTGGCGTTGGAAAACAGCATGGACATCGTGGTGCAGCGCTATAACCCCTGGTTCGCGGACACTGCGATCCTCAAAGCCAATGCAGGCGGTTTTGGAAGCGGCACTATAGGTGGTGCATTTGCAGGTTCGACGGCGAATATACCCTTGCTAAACTTCGATCCCGTCATCACACAGACCATCTCCATCGATGACCGCAATGTCCCGGTCAACAACCCTCTCACTTCCGGAACCGGCACGGGCTTGCTTTCGCTGACGGCATTGACCTTGCACACTTCGACATTCAACACGCAATATACCCAGGGATTCCAGACCGGCACGGCATTCTTCGCCGCTTGGGATAACACGCGCAGTTCCTCCACTTCGGCAGCCAACTTGTTCAACCCCTCCGTGCAATCTCAGATCATTGTTGGATTCCAGCAACAGTTACTGAACGGTTTCGGACGTTCCGTTAACACCCGCAACATCCGCATCGCCAACAACAATCGCAAGATCGCCGACTGGGCCTTTACCCAGCAGGCCATCACCACGGTCACCAACACGATCACCTACTATTGGGAACTGGTCTTTGCCAGGGAAAATGTGAAAGTCCAGCAGCAAGCCGTAACCGTCGCCGAAAAACTTTATAACGACAACAAAAAGCAGCTGGAAATCGGCACGATGGCCCCTCTCGACGTCACTCGCGCCGAGTCCGAACTCGCCACCGATCGCCAAAACCTGATCGTGGCGCAGACTGTGCATCTTCAAAACCAGCAGATTCTGAAAAACGCCATCAGCAAGAACCCTCTGGCGCCCAATCTTGTGAACGTCGAGATCATTCCCACGGAACTACCGTCACGCCCGGAAGCCATCGAAGCCCCCTCCTTTGAAGAGGCAGCAAAAGAAGCATTCGCGAAAAGACCCGAACTTCAGGAAGAAGCGCTCAACCTTTTGAACGGCGAGATTGATTTGAAGGCGACGCGCAACGCGCTTCTGCCGACGGCCACCCTGCAAGCTCAATACGGGTCAGTCGGACTCGCTGGTAACCAGAGATCGTTCATCTCTACCCCTGCCGCTGGGGCCCCGATCGTAGATGCGAACGGACAGCCGATTCCGGGTTTCTTCCTCCCCTCGGCGAACGTGACGCCAGGCCCCATCGCTGAAGCCGGCTTCCCGGACGCTATGAGTTCCGTTTTTCACAACAATTTCGCGGACTACCAGGTGTCGTTGAACGTACAGATTCCCCTGCGCAATCGTTCCGCGCAGGCGGACAACCAGCACGCCATTCTTTTCCAGCGTCAACTTGAAGCACAGCTACAGCAAATGAAGAATACCGCCCTGCTCGACGTACGCAATTCCTTCATCGCGCTCACCCAGGACCGTGCTCAGGTTGATGCCGCCAGCAAGGCCCGGGAACTGCAACAGCAGACGTTTGATGCAGAGCAGAAAAAGTATCAGCTCGGCGCATCCACCGTTTACCTGGTCATTCAGACCCAACGCGATCTAATCAACGCTCAAGGCACCGAACTGCGTGCGTTGGCAAACCTCGTTGAAGCCAAAGCCAATTACGAGCGCGCCGTCGGGCGCACTTTGGAAGTCAATCGCGTCACCATCGCTGATGCTAAGACCGGCGAAGCCGAGCGCAACACGCTCATCCCTGGTACCTTGCATGGACAAGTGATCGGCACCGACAAACTTTCCTTCATGCCTAGCCAAAGGTAATTGCATCAGGATTCATAGGCCGGCGCAGGTTATCAAACCTGCGCCGTTTTTTCTGTCTTGCTGAAAACTCCATGTTTCTCTTGTCCCCTATTCTGCAGTCCGTCGCTTGCCCCTGGTCCGTCTTTCGAATAGCATTAAAGTTCGAGCCGTTTCCAGCAGGATTTGATTTCTACCGGGAGCGTTGAGCATGAGCGAGCATTCCAAGGGAACCACGCAGGCTCCGCCCCCGCCAGAAACTTCGTCAGCGGATCGTAAGCCCTCCCCCAAGGAAAAAGCCTGGGAGAAAGACACCCTCCAACCCAGTTTGGAAAAAGGCCCCGAGCGACTTTCTGAGTTCACTACTATTTCCGGTTATCCCATCAACCGGCTGTACACGGCGGCGGATCTGCCCAACTGGGATCCCGATCGCGATCTTGGCTTCCCTGGCGAGCCTCCCTACACGCGCGGCATTCATTCGACGATGCACCGCAGCCGCCTTTGGACCATGCGCCAATTCGCCGGCTTCGGCACCGCCGAAGACACCAACCAGCGCTTCCGTTATTTGCTGGCGCAAGGTCAGACCGGCCTGTCCACCGCTTTCGACTTGCCTACGTTAATGGGGTACGACTCTGACCACGCGCTCTCTGAAGGAGAAGTTGGCAAGTGCGGTGTGGCCATCAGTTCGCTCGCAGACATGGAAGTACTCTTCGACCAGATTCCGCTCGCCAACGTAACCACCTCGATGACCATCAATTCGCCCGCCGCTGTCATCTGGGCGATGTATTTGGCCGTCGCTGAAAAGCAGGGCGCGGACTGGAAGAAAATATCCGGCACTCTTCAAAACGACATTCTCAAGGAATACATCGCGCAAAAGGAATACATCTACCCGCCAGAACCTTCCATGCGGCTGGTGATTGATACCTTCGAATTCGGCGTGAAAAACACCCCGAAGTTCAACACCATTTCGATCAGCGGCTATCACATCCGCGAAGCCGGCTCGACAGCGATTCAGGAATTAGCCTTCACCCTGCGCGATGGCCTCGAGTACGTGGAATGGGGAATGCGCCGCGGTCTGGACATCGATGAATTCGTTCCGCAACTTTCTTTTTTCTTCAACGCTCACAACGATTTCTTCGAAGAGATTGCCAAATACCGCGCCGCTCGACGCATTTGGCACAAAGCCATGGTCGAGCGCTACAAATCGAAGAACCCGCGCTCCTGGGCACTGCGATTCCACACGCAAACCGCCGGCTGCTCCTTGACCGCTCAACAGCCCTATAACAACGTCGTGCGCACTGCCATCCAGGCGCTCGCCGCTGTTCTAGGCGGCACGCAATCCCTGCACACAAATTCTCTCGATGAAGCCTGGGCACTTCCGACCGAATTCGCCGCAACGATCGCTCTTCGTACTCAGCAAATCATCGCCCACGAAACCGGTGTGACC
>JBGPDI010000219.1:0-3324 GCA_041482215.1 Candidatus Acidiferrum sp.
CACCTATCCGCTGGTCCCCGGCCTCGGCAATTTGATCGCTCAACTTGGATTTAATTCTTCCGTTTTCCTCTGCATCGCCGCGCTGGATCAGGGCCCCTGGCGCGGTTTGGCGCATCATCTTTTCGATGGTTTCTTAATCGCTGCGCTTTTCGCTTCCATTATTCGCGCTGCTCTTCGGATTTTTAGCGGCGAATCCAGATCTCCTATCGATTGGTTTTTCACGCTGCTCTTTGTCCCCGCAACAATCTGGGCCACCACTAGCAAGATCGTCGGTACTAACACCGATCTCCCCACCAGCATCGTGTGCGTCATCGCGGCTGCCCTGCTTTTCCGCGCTCTCGAAGAGGAATCCACGCGAGCGGGCACGAGCGATTCGAATGCCAAAAACATGGTCATTGCGATGGCGCTCTTTTCCTTGGCCGTCACGTTCAAGATTTCCAGCGTGGTTTTTGCGTTACTGGGATGGATGGTTGCGTTTCTGAAGTTATGGTCGGTGAGCCGCACCGCCGCAAGCGGAAAACGGCAGTTGGTGTGGGCGGTGATTTTGTCCGCGGCGATTGTTCTTCCGTGGATCGGGCGAGGACTGGTGTTGACGGGGTACCCTCTTTTTCCAAGCACGGTGCTGTCGATTCCAGTGGACTGGAAAGTGCCGGCATCCGAAACGAAGATGCAAGCGGATTTTGCGAAGTCGTTTGCGCGGGTGCCAGAGATCACTTCTGAGTACGCACATGGGTGGACATGGCTGCGGCCGTGGTTCCGCGAACTAGTGAGAGAACGAGAAGGATTTCTAATTCCGTTGTTTTTCGCGGTGCTGGGCTGCGCGGCGGAGATCCTTCGAATGACGCGGCGGAATCAGAGTTCGCGACCACAATGGCTCTGGCTTCTTGTGCCTTCGCTGGGTGGTTTGACTTTTTGGCTTTTGGAAGCGCCGGCAATACGTTTTGGGGAGCCGGCGATGTGGACGGCAGGAGCGACACTAGGAACTTTTGCCGCGGTGCATTTTCTGAACCACCGAGGGAGAGTTGGAATCGTGCTGGCAGGGATAGTTCTGTTGACGGCCTGGGCGGCGCATCCGCGGCTATTCTGGAGTTCGTACTTTCGTCCCAGTGTTGGCGTTCGAACGTTCCTGCGCCTGCCAGAAGCAAAATTGAAGCAGCACCAAACCATTTCCGGGCTGACAATGAACGTTCCCGTGGAGACCAATCAATGCTGGGACGCGCCGTTGCCCTGTTCTTTTTATTTTCGTGACACGCTGCACCTGCGGCAATCGGGAAAACTAGAACGAGGTTTTGCTTCTGAAGCTTCAGGCACAGTCGTGAAGTGGAAGTAGGGATGCATTCGGCTTTACGATCCACGGCAAGCCAGTTTGTTTACCACAGTATACCATCAAAAATAATTCTTGCATAATTAACGTATCGTAATTAGGATGCTACGGCCATAGGTGGTTAGTACAACCGTCTCTTGGGTCATCGATTTTTGCGTCCCTGGCAGCGGCAGCCGAATGGGCTGACCCAGCGACAAATCAGCTTCTGAGCCGGTGGACACTCTCTCCACCGCGAAACTGACTCGCCCAGAAGTGAGACAGCAAGGAGGCAATCCCCATGAGCCCCAGCCCGCGAGTAATTGCCCGAAACGTGGAAGTCCAGCCCATCCGGAAGACATCGGAAATCACTATTCATCTGACGCCCTTCGATCAGAAGGAGTATCGGCAATTGATTGAGGCGCGCGGCGAGACCATCCGGCGCGTGGTGGCCAGGCTGAAACCCGCGCTGGGCCTTTCGAGGGCGGTGGATACGGGCTGCGGCGTGGGATTTTTCTCGCAAACGCTTACGGAGTGCGGCCTGAATGTATGCGGATTCGATGGGCGCGGAGAAAACGTGACGGAAGCCCGAAGCCGGTTTCCGCATATTCCGTTCGAACAAGCTGACATCGAAGGGAAGGCCATCCTGGAACTTGGCCAATTTGATCTTGTCCTATGCTTCGGGCTGCTTTACCACTTGGAGAATCCGCTGCTGGCGGTTCGGCATCTCCGCGGGCTGACGGGCAAGTGCCTGCTGCTGGAAAGCATGTGCTTGCCGGAGGAAAAGACAGCGATGCTCCTGCGCGAGGAGCCGAACCAGGAAGACCAGAGCCTTAGCGATGTGGCGTGGTATCCGAGCGAGGGCACCCTGGTAAAAATGCTGTACCGCGGGGGGTTCGGGAACGTCTATCGCGTGATACCGCTGCCGGATCACGAAGATTTTCGAGAGACAACGGAACATGCCCGGCGGCGCACGGTGCTGCTGGCTTCGACTGAACCCATCGACGTTGCAGGATTTCGCCTGATTCCAGAGCCGCAGGCGGCAGAAGATCCCTGGGCCAAGAAGCCGGCGGCGACGGCCACGGTGCCAGAGCGAATCTGGCGATTCCTGGCCAGTCCGACGCGTAGAAAATACATCACGCTAGCGAATCGCGTTCGCCGCATTTTTCCCGGGGTGCCTATTCCCTTACGACTGCCGTTCGGCGCGTGGTGGCTGGCGGAGGGAAGCGCGCTGGACCACAAACTGATTTACAACGAGTTTGAACAGATGGAAACAGAGTTTGTAAAGCGATTGCTGCGGCGGAATATGACGGTGGTCGATGCCGGAGCGCACCACGGGTTATACACCCTGCTGGCGTCGAAGCGAGTCAGATGGGACGGCCGAGTGATTGCGGTCGAGCCTTCGCCGCGGGAATGTGCGCGGCTGGAAAAACACTTGCGCCTGAACCGCTGCTCGAACACGGACCTGGTGGCTTGTGCACTGGGGGAAGATCCGGGGGAGATGGATCTTTATCTGGTGGATGGAGCTCAAGATTGGTGTAACAGCTTGCGGCCGCCGGCAGTTGACGAGCCCGTGCGGACGGTACGGGTTTCCGTGCGGCGGCTGGATGACGTACTGGCGGAACTCGGCGTAAGCAAAGTGGATTTCCTGAAGCTCGACGTGGAAGGAGCGGAACTCTCCGTTCTATATGGCGCAATGAAGCTGCTGCACAGGGAATCGCGGCCAGCGATTCTCGCGGAAGTGCAGGACACTCGAACGCAGCCATGGGGTTACGCGGCACGGGAAATCATCCAGTTCCTGATTCGAATGGACTACCGCTGGTTCGCGATCGCGGCGAAAGGCGCGCTGCTGCCTATTTCCTGCGATCAGGAAACGTATGATGCGAACCTGGTGGCTTTGCCGGTGGAGCGGGTAGAAGAGTTTTTGAGTCTCCTTGGGCAGAAGTAGGGCGCTGCCGGGAAGCGTTTTGAGGTCTGCTTCACTCACAGAAAATTCAAGAGTCGAGCCACCTAACGCACGGCCC
>JBGPDI010000220.1:0-3280 GCA_041482215.1 Candidatus Acidiferrum sp.
CGAGCGATACGAGATGACCGAACGCAAAGACGACCGGCTGTGGGGAGGACGCTTCGAGCGTGAGCCAAATGCTCAATTCGACGCATTCCAACGCTCCTTCGCGTTCGATCGCCGTCTCTTGCCCTACGAAATAGATGTCGATCGTGCCTGGGCGAAAGCTTTGGAGCCCATTGGCATTTTCACCGCGAGTGAAGTTAAGCAAACGCTCGCCGCGCTCGACAAAATTGCCAAGCGCGCCAAAACGGATGCCGCATGGCTCGAAACATTTGGCGCCACCGCGGAAGACGTCCACCACTTCGTCGAAAAAGCTCTCGTCGAAGAACTCGGCCCGCTCGGTTGGAAATTACACACCGGCCGCAGCCGCAACGAACTCGTCGCCACCGATTTTCGCCTTTTCGTAATCGACGCAGCTGCCCAAATCCAACACGCGCTGGAAGCCATACTGAATGCTTTTCTGACGCAAGCCAAAACGAATCGCAACGTCCCAATGGCAGGTATGACGCACATGCAGCATGCCCAGCCCATCCTGCTTTCGCATTTTTTGCTCGCCCATGCGGAAGCATTTGCACGCGACATTACTCGTCTGCAACACGCCGCCGCAAGCGCGGATGCTTGCCCCATGGGTTCCGGCGCGTTAGCTGGAAATTCGTTCGCCGTCGATCGCAATCAAATTGCGCGCGACCTCGGCTTTTCCCGCATCACTGGAAACAGTTTGGACGCCGTCAGCGACCGGGACTTCGCGCTCGACTATCTCTTCGCACTCACCGGCATCGCCACGCATCTCTCTCGCTTGGCCGAAGATTTCGTGCTCTTCTCATCGCAGGAATTCTCTTACGTGATTCTTCCCGACGAATATTCCACCGGCAGCAGCTTGATGCCGCAGAAAAAGAACCCCGACTCCTGGGAACTGATCCGTGGAAAAACGGGTCGCATCACCGGAGCGCTACTCGGCTTACTCACCACGCTGAAGGGACTGCCAACGAGTTATCAACGCGATCTGCAAGAAGACAAAGAAGCGCTCTTCGCCGCCCACGATCAAATGGCGGATATGATCGCAGTCGCCACCGGCGCGATCGCTTCCACAAAGTTCAACGCCGACCGATTGAAAACCGCTGCATCCAATCCCGCGCTGCTCGCAACGGAAGCAGCGGACTACCTCGTCCACAAGGGAATTCCTTTCCGGCAGGCGCACGATATCGTCGGCAAAGTGTTGCGTGAAGCCGAAAAACAAAATGTGGCGTGGACCGCCCTGCCTCTCAAAGCTCTCAAGAAAATATCGCCGGCGTTTGAAGCCGACTTTGCCGGCAGCCTGAGTGTTGACGCCGCACTCGCATCGAAAAAAATTCGCGGCGGCACCGCGCCGGAAAGCGTGGGCGCCGCCATCGCCGATTTGGAAGTTCGTCTCAACAAAAAAGCCACCAAAACAGGAGCCAAGTCATGAACGCAAGCCAAGCAACGAAAAACCAATCCTCCCTCGCCGCGGTTGCGGAGGATCGGAGGTCTCTTCCGGGGTCGGCGCGCTAGTCACACGGACGTCCCGTTGATGAAGCACGCACTCTCCGAAGCATCTTTGCCACGCGGATTCCGCTTCGCCGCGACCGCCTGCGGTTTGAAGAAAACTGGCGCGCTGGACCTCGCGATTATTTCAAGCGACGTGCCGGCCTCGGCCGCCGCCGTCTTCACTCAAAATCTTGTTGTCGCCGCACCAGTGCTCATTTCCAAAGAACACTTGCGTGCCTCGAAGGGCCGCATGCGGGCTGTGGTCGTGAATGCCGGCAACGCCAACTGCGCTACCGGCACAGCGGGCCATGCCGCCGCCGTACGCACCGTTGCCGAAGCCGCGAAACGCATCGGCTGCACGCCGCAGGAATTGTTTGTCTGCTCCACGGGCGTCATCGGTGTTCCGCTGCCGCTGGAAAAAATTCTGCGCGCGCTGCCGGTCATCGCGCGTTTTCGCCGTCCCTCGGCGCGTTCCTTCGCGGAAACGTCGCTGGCCATTTGCACCACGGATACGCGTCCGAAAACGGCGGCTGCTTCCTTCAAGATGGCAGGGAAGCGGATTCATTTCGTCGGCTGTGCCAAGGGTGCGGGAATGATTCATCCGAATATGGCGACGATGCTTGCGTTTGTCGCCACAGACGCCGCGATTGCTCCGTCTCTCTTGCAAAAAACGCTGAATGACGTCACCGCACGTACATTCAACGCAATCAGCGTGGATGGCGACACCTCCACGAACGACACCCTGTTGGTCCTCGCCAACGGTGAAGCCGGCGCGCCCTCGATCAAAGCCGGCACCTCGGCGCATCGCGCTTTTACAGCCGCACTGGAAGAAGTCTGCCGCTCGCTCGCGCTGCAGATCGTCGCCGACGGCGAAGGCGCCCAGCGCGTGATCGAAATCGAAGTGCGCAACGCAAAGTCGGAAGCCGCCGCAAAGCGCATCGCGGAAACCATTGCGACGTCTCCACTCGTGAAAACCGCTTTCGCCGGCGGAGATCCCAACTGGGGCCGCATCTTCGCCGCCGCCGGCCGTTCCGGAGTAAAGTTTGATACCGCCCTCGTGGACATCAAGATGGCCGGCATCCCCGTCCTGCGTCGCGGCCAGCCGATCTATTTCAACGAGCGCGCCGCCAGCAACAAACTTCTCGCCGAACACGTTCCCCTGATCGTGGACCTCCACGCCGGCAAAGCCACCGCCCGTTACTGGACCTGCGACTTCACCGCGGAATACGTCCGCATCAACGCCTCCTATCGCACCTGACCGGTGCGTCCCTCCTATCGGACCTAGCGGATCTAGGCCTATGGGGGTACACCCCCCCGTCGTGATGAAAAGCGTGCGTAACAGACTGATTGGAAAAGGGTTGCGAGACTGCCGTTGTGTAGGTGAGTCTGGAACAATATGAAAAGAAAGGAGATCCTTCGGCTTTGCTCGAAACGAGTAGGGGAGAGGAGGATGGGAAATAGGTTGGCCGAAGGACAGCAGGGGGGTACCTGTGATCTTTCAAGAGGTTGTCCATTCGATTTGACTCGGAGAAGCTGGTTGTGACGAGCAACTAGGTTTCTTTGGAGGAATCGAATGGACATTCATAAGAATGCCCGACTGAGCTTCCGCAGTCGAGAAAGTCTAGCCAGGTTTGTGATCGAGCAGGGGGCCACGCGGAAGGCGGCGGCCGCCGCCTTCCGCGTCAGCGCCAAGACCGCCGCCAAGTGGATTGTCCGGTTCCGCGTCGCTGGCCTCGATGGATTGCAGGACCGCAGTTCACGGCCTCATTGCAGCCCGCGC
>JBGPDI010000221.1:0-3195 GCA_041482215.1 Candidatus Acidiferrum sp.
CAACACCAAGAAGAACCGCTACACCATCAACGTGCTGGCGGACGACAACAGCTTTGAAAAGAAAGATCGCTCCGTCAACGAGCCGATCTTCTTCTACACCGGCGGGACCCGCGCGGCAATCGAACTGGTAGTCAACAAGGTCACCAAGACGACTGCCACGGGCTACCTGAGCGTTCCGAAGGCTGCGGGAGCAACCTCCGCGAGCACCGCAACGTCCGGTCAGTAAGCGAGTTCCGCAGAAGCTATTCTTCAACTCCTTGAGAGCGAAGCAACATAGGGAGGATTCCAGAGGATCCTCCCTTTTTGTTTTAGCTCATCCGGGAATAAGATTCCGCTGTGGTAGGTCTTAGGAAGTGTCTGGACACCAGACCAACGCTGTGCCAAGCTACTGGCTAGCCCGGCGGATGATATACCGCAGTGGATTTCTGGAGGGGGAAATCATGAAACTACGATTCGCAGTGGCAGTAGCAGCAACGCTATTCGCGGGGGCACTCACGATGGCGGCAGACGGCTCTTGGACTGGCTACATTTCCGACAGCGCTTGTGGAGTGAAGGGCGCTAAGGAAGGTCAGGGCGAGTGCACCACCAAGTGCGTTAAGGAGCACGGCGCCAAGTACGTGTTCGTGAACGATGCCGACAAGAAGGTGTATGTGATCGATGCACAAGATAAGGTTGCGTCACATGCCGGCCATCACGTGACCGTAAAGGGCAGCGTGGACGGCGAAACGCTCAAGCTGACCAGCATTGACATGGCAGCCGCAAAGGCCATGTAAGAGCTGTTCGCGAAATATTTTTCCTAGAACGGGCGGGCCGACCTAGTCGACCCGCCCGTTTTGTTTTGTGCCGCGAACTATTTCCGCTACGATGTTGTCCTGCCATGTCGACCATTCTTATTCACGCTGGCCGCGCTTTGACTCCGGTGACCGAAATCAAGGACGCGGGTATCTTGATTCGCGAGGACGTCATTGAAGCCATCGGCCCGCGCTCCGCAATTACTCTGCCCGCGGACGCTCAGGAAATTCGCGCCACCGACAAAACCGCTATCCCCGGCTTTCTGGACGTACACATTCACGGAGCGGGCGGCCACGACGTCATGGAGGGAAGCAGTGCCGCGCTGCGTGCCATCGCTCGCAAAGTCTCCGAATTTGGCACCACCTCTCTTGTCGCTACCACGGTAACCGCCAGCACGGATGAAACACTCCGCGCGATCGAAGGAATCGCCGGCTACATCGCGCAACAGCGCGAAACGGATGAGCCGCTTGCCGATGTCCTGGGAATTCATTTCGAGGGGCCATTCATCAGCAAAGAGCGCCGCGGCGTTCATCCATCCCAATGGATCCAGCTGCCGTCGGCGGAAACGCTCAGCCGCTTCCTGAAAGCTGCCGCCGGCAATGGCCGGATGCTGACGATTGCGCCGGAAGTGCTTGGCGCTGCGCCGTGCATTGACGCAGCACGCGATGCTGGTCTGGTCGTTTCGATCGGGCACACTGACGCGAATTACGAGCAGGCCCGCGCAGCCATGGCCCGCGGCGTACGCAGTGCCACACATGTCTTCAATGCCATGCGGCCGTTTTCCCACCGCGACCCGGGCGTCATTGGCGCTGTGCTCACTTCGCCTGAAATCAATGCCGAGCTTATCGCCGATGGCATTCACGTCGAAGAAGGCGCGATGAAGCTGCTTCTCATGGCCAAGGGTGTTGCTCACGTCACTCTGGTGAGCGACGGTCTCTCCGCCACGGGCATGCCAGACGGAAAGTACACGCTCGGCGGTTTCGAGGTGACCGTCAGCGGCGGCGTCTGCCGCAATGCCGAAGGCGTGCTCGCAGGCAGCACGCTCACTCTCGACCGTGCACTGCGTAATATCGTAGCGTTGGGAATAAGTTTGCCGGACGCCGTGCGTATGCTGACGCTAAATCCCGCCACTCTGCTCGGGCTCGAATTCAAGAAGGGTTCATTGCGTGTGGGAGCCGACGCGGATATTTTGTTACTCGATGAAAGACTGCATCTGGCGGGAGTCTGGGCGCGAGGCGTCGCGCTGAATTAGGGATTCAGCGGAATCTTTAATTCCTCGGCAAGCTGCTCGGCATCGAACGGACTGCATGAAAAATACCTGCCGCCGACATCGAAAGTGGGAACCACGCTTTTTCCGTCGTTGGCCTTCATGACGATTGCTTCCCCCGCGGGATCTTGCTCGATGTCCACTTCGCGAAATTCCACACCGCGTTCCTTCAGGAACGATTTGGCCCGCCGGCAATCAGGGCACCAGGTAGTGCTGTAAATGGTGATGGGTTCCATCAATTGCTCCATGCGATTAGATGCTGTCAGCGGCGCGACGTCGCAAGGTGGTGCGCGAGTGAATCAACGGAGCAGTCTTAAGCGTCGGCAACAAGGGCGCTGCGTTTTTTGCTCCCAACCTGTATGCGGATCAAAGCGCGCTGAAGAGCAATGTTGGCGCGGTCCCAATCGATGTTCGGGTCGCCCGAAGCCAGGTGTTTCTCGGCGCGAGCCAGCGCTTCTTTCGCGCGCTGCACGTCGATTTCTTCGGCGCGCTCGGCCGTTTCCGCAAGCACTGTGACGCGATCCGGCAAGACTTCGGCAAAGCCGCGAACGATCGCCACATGCGCGGATTCCTTACCGCCCATGTCGTGATAGCTGAGCTCGCCGATTCCCAGTTCGGTCATCAGTGGCGCGTGCCCCGGCAAAATGCCCAGGTAACCGCCCTCACCGGGCATTTGCACCTCGGAGACCTTCGCGCGGAGCAACTGCTTCTCCGGCGTGACGACCACAAGCTCGATGGAATCGGGCAGCATTCTTCCTTACGCGCTCGCCTTCATTTTTTCGGCCTTCTCGAGAACTTCCTCGATCGTGCCGACCATGTAAAACGCCTGTTCTGGAATGTCGTCGTATTTCCCTTCGACGATTTCTTTGAAGCTGCGCACGGTGTCTTCGATCTTGACGTATTTGCCTTCCAGGCCGGTAAACTGCGCAGCCACGAACATCGGCTGCGACAGGAACTTTTCGATCTTGCGCGCGCGCGCCACGGTTCGCTTGTCGTCGTCCGAAAGTTCTTCGATGCCCAGAATGGCGATGATGTCCTGCAGGTCCTTGTAGCGTTGCAGCGTGCCCTTCACGGCCTGCGCCGTGCCGTAATGTTCGTCGCCCACGATGTGCGGGTCGAGAATGCGCGAGGTGGAG